>CANHMF010000117.1 GCA_947461705.1 Synechococcaceae cyanobacterium | reverse complement strand
TGGAGGCCAGCGAGGAGGTGGAACTGGCGGCTCAGGCGGGCGGGCGGGTGCTGCGGATTCTCGTGCCCAGTGGGGCGCCCGTGCGCCGCGGCCAACTCTTGCTGGTGCTGGATCAAACCCAGCTGCAGGCGGATGTGGCGGCCCTCGAGGCCCGGGTGGTGCGCGACCAGCTCAACTACCAGCGCTACCAGCAATTGGTGAGCCAGGGGGCCGCCAGCGCCCTGCAGCGGGATGAATACCGCGCCAGCTACATCGCCTCCCGCGAGGCGCTGCGGGCCCGCCAGGCAGACCTGGCCTTCAAGGATGTGCGGGCCCCCATCGACGGGGTGATGGGGGACTGGAGCGTGAAGCCCGGCGATGTGATCGCCGCGGGCACCAGCTTCAGCCGCATCATCCGCAACGAGCGCCTCCAGATCCGGGTGGATGTGCCGGCCAACCAGGCCAATGCGGTGCAGGTGGGCCAACCGGTGCAGCTGCTGGATCGCAGCGGCGGGCAGCCCCTGGCGCAAGGCCGGATCACCAGCGTGGATCCCGGCGTCAACCCAGCTAGCCAAACCCTGCTGGCCAAGGCAGACATCGCCAATCCCTCGGGCCGGCTGCGCAATGGCCAGCGGCTGCGCACCCTGGTGCTGCTGGGCGAATCAGAGCAGCTGGCGGTGCCCTTCAGTGCCGTGAGCCAGAACTCAGGCCAGGCCTTCGTGTTCCTGGTGGGCAGCCTGGCGCAGCTGCGACGCGATCCCGGCAAAGCCCCCCTGCAAACCCTGGCCAAGCTGCCCGCCAGCACCCGGGTGGTGCTGCAACGGCCCGTGCGGCTTGGCCCCCTGCAGGGGAACCGCTATCCGGTGCTGTCCGGGCTGGAGGCCGGAGCCCCTCTGATCACGTCCAGCACCCTGGGGCTACGCCATGGCCTGCCGGTTACTCCCGTCGCGGCGCGCCGCGGCGCTGGGCCAGCACCTCCTGCACCTGGCGCCAGCTGACGCCGTGGTGGGCTAGCGCCACCTGCAGGTGGAACAGGATGTCGGCCGCTTCGCCGGCGATCTCGGCGGCGTTGTTGTCCTTGCAGGCCATCACGAACTCGGCACTCTCCTCGCCGATCTTCTTGAGGATGCGGTTGTCGCCGCCCTCCAACAACTTGTTGGTGTAGCTGCCCGGCTCGGGCCGATCGCGGCGGCCCTCGATCACCCGCATCAGCTCCGTGCAAACGTCGGCGGGGGGCTGGAGGGCGGCGGGGCCGCCGCCGCTGGGCGTGGGGCCCTCGTCGTAGAAGCAGCTGCGGGCGCCGGTGTGGCAAGCCCCCGCACCGATCTGCTCAATGGTGAGCAGCAGCACATCCGCGTCGCAGTCGTAGCGGAGGCCCCGCAGCTTCTGGAGCTGGCCGCTGGTGGCCCCCTTGTGCCACAGCTCCTGGCGGGAACGGCTCCAGTAATGCACCTCACCGCTGGCCAGGGTGTGCTCGATGGCCTCCTGGTTCATCCAGGCCACCATCAGCACGGCACCGTCGAGCCAGTCCTGGGCCACGGCGGGAATCAGGCCGGCCTCGTTAAAACGGAGGCTGGCCAGCAGTGAGGCGCGGAAGGCCGGATCCGGGGCCTGAAATGATGCCTGCACGGGCAGCCGATCCATCTGGCCTGATCCTCCCGCAAGACCCACCTGCCGCCCCACTCCCCGAGGGAATGACCGCCGCCTTCACCTGCTCGAAGACCTTCAGCGGTTACCCCTGCTGCCATCGCCAGTGGCGCCATCCCGGCCACTGCCGCTTCGTGCATGGCTACAGCCGCAGTTTCACGGTGTGGTTCCAGGCCAACGCCCTGGACATTCACGGCTTCGTGGTGGATTTCTCCAGCCTCGGCGCCCTGCAGGCCCAGCTGGCGGAACAGTTCGACCACACCTTTCTGGTGAATGCCGACGACCCGCTGCTGGAGCAGTGGCAGGCCCTGCATGCGCAAGGGGCGCTCGACCTGCGGGTGATGGACAACGTGGGCATGGAGGCCAGTGCCCAACTGGTGTGGCAGTGGGCCAACGCCCTGCTGCAGACCCGCGACGGGGGCCGCAGTTGCTGCTGGAAAGTGGAGGCCCGCGAAAACGAGAAGAACGCCGCCTGCTTCGAAGCCCAGCCGGCGTGGTTCGCGGCGCCCTGAGGAAGCCACACACCCCCAGCCAGGCACCCTGAGCCCGAAAAATCTGCAACGCCTTCCTTGAAGTTCTGTGGGGGAAACGCCCCGACGCAGGCAGATCCTTAAGGATCTCTTTAGAAAGGCCGCATTCGGGCTTGCCCCATGCTCCGCGATGTTTCCCTGCTGGCGGCCACCTCCCTGGCCGGGCTGGCCATGGTGAACCTGGCCCTGCGCTGGTTCAGCTGAGCCCCCAGCCCCACGCCGCCCCAGCGAACGGGCCATGATGCTGGCCCACGCTTCCTGGCCTTGAACCGGCTCGCCAGCGCCTGGGCGATCTTCCAGGGCCTACTGCTGGAGGCACTGCCCTTTCTGCTGATCGGCGTGCTGATTGCCGGCCTGGCCCGCTGGCTCGCCCCGGGGGGTGCCTGGTTGCAGAAACTGCCCAGCCATCCGCTGCTGGGTCCCCTTACCGGTGCCGCCCTGGGCTTTGCCCTGCCGGCCTGCGAATGCGGCAACGTGCCCGTGGCCCGGCGGCTACTAGCCGGTGGCGCTCCCCTGGGAACCGCCCTGGGCTTTCTGTTCGCCGCGCCGGTGCTGAACCCGATCGTGCTGGCCAGCACCTGGGCCGCCTTCCCGAACCAGCCCTGGTTGCTGGCGGCCCGGCCCCTGGGGGCCCTGCTGCTGGCCCTGCTGCTGGCGAGTGTGCTGCGCCTGCTGCCGGAGGCCGAGCTGCTCAACCCGGTGTTGCTGGAGGAACGGCGGCTCACCCAACCGCTGCAGAGCGTGGGCTTGCTGGAACGGCGCTCCGGCCTGGTGGGAGCGGCCGCGGTACCGGTGGCCGCGCAGCCCACGCCGCGGCCACGCCTGGCGGAGGTGTTGCAGCACAGCAGCCGGGAATTCCTCGATCTGGCGGCCCTGCTGGTGCTGGGCTGCGCCATCGCCGCCCTGGTGCAAACGCTGCTGCCGCGCAGCTGGCTGCTGGCGGTGGGGGGGATGCCCACCCTGTCGGTGCTGAGCCTGATGCTGCTGGCGGTGGTGGTGTCGGTGTGCTCCAGCGTGGATGCCTTTTTGGCCCTGGGCTTCGCCGCCCAGATCACCCCCGGGGCCCTGCTGGCCTTCCTGGTGCTCGGCCCGGTGGTGGACCTCAAGCTGCTGGGCCTGTTCGGCGTGGTGCTCCAACCGAAAGCCATCGCCCTCACCGCCGCGGGGGCCGGCGTGGCCGTGCTGCTGCTGGGGCAATGGGTGAACCTGCTGCAGCTGTGATGCGATCCCTCAACGTCGCCCCCCTGGCCCTCGGACTGTGGGGACTGGTGCTGCTGGTGAGCAGCCTCAGTGGCCGCCTCGACCTGCTGCTGCGGGGGGCGTTCCACCCCCTGGTGGGCCTGAGCGGCGCCGCCTTGATCGCCCTGGCGGTGCAGCAACTGCGGGGGAGCAGCCAACCCCAGCGCCCACGCCTGGCCTGGGTTCTGAGCGGGGCGGTGGCGCTGCTGGTGCTGCTGATCCCCCCCAATCCCTCCTTCAGTGATCTGGCCAGGAACCGCCCGGCGGAGCTGGTGGAGGAGCCGGCGCTGAGCTTTGTGCTGCCACCGGCCCAGCGCAGCCTCACCGATTGGGTGCGCCTGCTGCGCAGTCAGCCGGACCCCAGCCTCTACGCCGGGGATCCCGTGCGGATCAGTGGCTTCGTGCTGGCCCAGGAGGGGGATCGCCCCCAGCTGGGGCGGCTGCTGGTGCGCTGCTGCCTGGCGGATGCCACCCCGGTGGGGCTGCCGGTGCGTTGGCCCGCGGGCTTCCAGCCCAAGGCCGATAGCTGGCTGGCGATCCGCGGCACCATGGGCGTGGAAGAGCACAACGGCGAAAGCCGCAGCGTGGTGCTGGCCGGCCAGATACGCCCGATCCCCCGGCCCGCGCGGCCCTTGGAGCCATGAGGCCCGCCCGGAGGCGAGCCTGGCTGGTCCTGGCCGCAGGCCTGGCCCTGGCGGGCGTGCAGCAACAGCTGCTGCTGCGCCGGCCACCGCGCCTGCTGGAGCTGCAGTCGTCGACGGCCAGCTCCGGGCCCGCCGCCCTGCAACTGCGCTTCAGCCGGCCCATGCAGCGCGCCAGCCTGGCCCGCTCCAGCCAGCTCGAACCCTCCCTGGCCCGGCGCTGGCTGGGACAGGCCAATCCCCTGCGCCTGCTGTTGGAACCGGGCCAGCGCATCGCTAGCCCCCTCAGCCTGGCGCTGGCCGGCCAGGACGCCCGGGGGCTGCCGCTGCAACCCCAGCGCTGGCGCTGGGATCCGCGGCCCTTCCTGCTGGCGGTGGTGCCCGTGCCCGGCGGGGAACAGGTGCAACTGCAGGGGCGGGATGGTCGCTGGCGGCCCCTCAGCCCGGTGTTCCCCCGCATCCCCAGCCTGACGCCCCTGGGCGATGGCTCGGGCCTGGCGCTGCTGAGCGGCGATGGCCAGAACCACCAGCGGCTGTGGCTGCTGCCCCTGCAGCAGCGGAATCTGGTGCCGTGGCGGCAGGGCCTGGCCGAACCCAAGGCGGGGGTCCCGCAGCCGCTCAGCCACAAGCCCCTGCTCTTCGCCCACCTGAGCAGCAACCGCCGCGGCGATCTGCTGGTGCAAGCCGGCAGTGCCGCCCTCGAGCCGGGCACCACAACCCTCTGGCTCCGGCATGGCCAGCGCCAGACCCTGGCCCAGAAAGCCTCCGGCCCGATGCAGTTGCTGCCGGAGGGCGGCGGGGTGGTGGTGCCCGAACTCGAAGGCCTCACGCTGCACTCCCTGCCGGGGCAACCTCGCCGCCGCCAGGTGCTGCCGGGCAGCCGCGACCTCAGCAGCTTCTGTCCGGTGAGTGGCCGTGCCCTGCTGGTGCGCCACTGGCCCGACTACCGCCGCTCCCTGGAATTGGTGGAACCCAGCCAGGCGCCCCGGCAGCTGTGGCTGGGCAGCGAAGCCGTGCTGGCCAGCGCCTGTGATCGCGGCGGCGAGCGGGCCTGGCTCGTGATCAGCGACTGGGCCCAGGGCGCCCAGCTGCAATTGCTGGCCCTGGATCGCCGCGGCACCGTGATGCGGCGGCGCAGCCTGGCGGGCTGGGAGCTGGAACCCGGCGCGCCGATGGCCCTGGATGCCACACGCCAGCAACTGCTGCTCAGCCTGCGCTCCCGCCAGGGGTCAGCCCGCGCTGAGGCCCAGCCCGTGCTGATCGATGCCACCAGCCTCGCGATCCAGCCGGTGCCCAAGCCCGTGCGCCTGGCCCTGTGGCTACCCGCCAGCTGAACGACGGGCCTGGAGGGCCGCCAGGGGCAACAGGCCCATGCAGAGCACACCGATCAGGGGCCCGGGCGGCAGGTTCACCGCCGGCTGAATCGCCACGAGAAAGCCCGTCCCACTGATCGCCATCCCCACCAGGGCCGAGCGCGCCAGGGCCTGGCGCAGGCTGGCGGCCCCGGCCAGGGCCACCAGGGCCGGGGCCCCCATCAGGGCGATCACCAGCACCACGCCCACGGCGGTCATGGCGCTCACCACCGTGAAGGCCGTCACCAGGGTGAGCAGCAGCCGCAGCCGCTGCACCGGCAGGCCAGCGCCGGCCGCGCCGAGGGGATCCACCCCCAGATACACGTAGTGGCGGTAGCGCAGGGCCAGCAGCAGCAGCACCGCCGCCAGGGCCAACAGGCTGCGCAGCAGGTCGGCAGGTGCAGCGGCCAGCAGGTCGCCGAACAGCACCGCCTCCAGATCCACGCGGATCTGCAACAGGGGAATCAACAGCACCCCCAGGCCCAGAAAACCCGCCAGCACGGTGTTGAGCACCGCCTCATCGCCGCCCTCACCGGGGCGATCGCCGCGGCTGAGACGCTCCGCCAACAGAGCCCCGGCCACACCGCTGATCACACCGCCGAGGCCCGGGTCCCACTGCAGCGCCACCGCCAGGGCCAGGCCTGGCAACACGGCGTGGGACACGAGGTTGGCGAGGAACAGGCGCCGCTGCACCAGCAGCAGGGTGCCCGCCAGGGGACACAGCCCGCCGATCACCAGGGCCAGCAGCAGCGGCAGCAGCCACCAGACACGCTCCATAGGATCACTTCACTCCGCCCCAGCCGGCCCGGCCATGTCCTCCCAGGTTGCCGCTCCGAGCGATCGCCAGCAGCTGTTGCTGGCCAAGTTGCGGCTGGCCGATCGGGAACTCTCCGGCCAGGACCTGCACGCCCTGCTGCGCCAGGGGCCCCAGGCCATGGGCCTGGCCACGGTGTATCGCCACTTGCGCCAACTGCAGCAGCGGGGGTTGATCCGCTGCCGCCACCTGCCCAGTGGCGAGGCCCTGTTTGCCCCCACCGAGCGGGACGAACACCACCTCACCTGTGTGGACTGTGGCGCCACCGTGGCGCTCGAACACTGCCCCATGCACGATGTGCACCTGCATGGCGAGCAGACCGCGGGCTTCCAGCTGCTGTTCCACACCCTGGAGTTCTTCGGGCTGTGCCGCAGCTGCCAGGAACGCCAGGCCGGTCAAGCCCAACCCAGCTAACCGCAGCAGTGGTTACCCACCCGCAGGTCGCCGAGGGCATGGCGCACCTGCTGGGGGGTGCCGTCGGCCAGCAGGCAGCGATCGAGCACCAGCACCCGGTCGTAGGCGTCGAGGTCGCGGCCCCAGTCGTGGCTGCTCACCAGCAGGGTGAGGCCGGCATCGCGCAGCTGCCCCATCACCTTCAGCAACTCCGTGCGGGATGGGGGGTCGATGGCAGCACAGGGTTCATCCAGCAGCAGCACCCGGGCCGGCTGCACCAGGGTGCGCGCCAGCAGGGCCCGCTGCTGCTGGCCGCCAGACAATTGATCCAGGCGCCGACCGGCCAAACCCGCCAG
>CANHMF010000116.1 GCA_947461705.1 Synechococcaceae cyanobacterium | reverse complement strand
CTGGTGCTGAGTGGCACGCTGCTGGCCCACCCCCGGGGCCCGGCCCTGTTCGGCTGGCCGGAGGTGCCCCTGCAGGCTGCCGCGGCCCAGGCCCACGACCCGGAGCTACAGCGGGCCTGCACGGCCCTGGCGGCCATCGATGCCCAGGCCAGCAGCAATCTGCTGTTGACCCTGCCGGCGGAGAGCGCCGCCCCCTGGCGAGCCCAACCCTTCCAACTGCTGCAATGCAACCCCGCGGCCCAGGCCCGCTGGGGTCTGCGGCGCGTGTCGATCCAGCCGCTGGAAGGCGGACGCTGCGCCGTGGTGGCGGAATCCAGCACCAGCTTCGCCGCCGAGGCCCAGGGGACCTACGGCTCCCGTTCCTCAGCGGCCCAGCTGCTGGGGGCACCTGCCGATCCCCAGGCCGAAGACGCCGTGATGGACACCCTGGAGCAGGCCCTGCAGGCAGCCCTGGGGCTGCCAACGGCCGGGGCCGATCGCCAGCTGATGCGCTGGGGCGCCGCCTTCCCCCAGCCGCCGGGATTGCCGCCGGAGCTGAGCCTGTGCACCGCCAGCCAGATCGGCTTCTGCGGCGACGTCATCGCCGGGCCGGGTTTCGGGCGGATCGAAGGGGCCCTGCGCAGCGCCGAGGCCCTGGCGGGCCAACTGCTGCTACGGATGGGCGGCGGGCTCAGCTGAGCACCCGCAAATCCAGCTCGTCCAGCAGCGCCTTCTGGCGGGCCACCGGCACGAAGCTGTGGGCAGCCATGGCCCCACTCACGGCCACCGGCGGCACGCCGATCCCCGGGAAGCTGCCGGCCCCACAGAGCAGCAGGCCCTCAATCGGCGTGGTTCCCGCCGGGAAGGGCGATTGATCAGCCCCCAGGGCGGGGCCATAGCTCCCCTGATGCACCCGCAGATAGCGGCGGTGGGTCTTGGGGGTGCCCTGCAGTTCGATCACAAGGCGCTCGGCCAGATCAGGCACCACCTGGGCAAACACCTGCTGGAACAGGCCACAACGCTCGGCCTTGAGGGCGTCGTAGGCGGGGGTGCCTGGCTCGAGGTCCCGCCACAGCTCCCAGGGCTCATTGGCGGGGGTGTAGGCGTGCAACACCTGATGGCCCGGCGGCGCCAGGGCTGGATCCAGCAGCGAGGGCATCGAGAACACCGCCATGTTGCGCTCGGCGCCAATCCCCCGTTGCCAATCGCCCACCCACACGTGGTGGATCGGCAGCCCCTCCAAGCCCTCCCCGCGCAGGCCCACATGCCAGTGCAGAAAGCTGGCGCAGGCGGGAGTATCGGCCTTCTGCTGGCGCCAGCGCCGGGGCAGGGCCTCCGGCGGCAGCAGATCGAGGGTGTCCCACGGGCTGGCATTGCTCACCACCCCCTGGCGAGCCCGCAGCTGCTCGCCACTCTCCAGGCGCACGCCCACAGCACGCCCCCCCTCCACCAGGATCTCGGCCACCGCGGCACGGCAGCGCAGTTCGCCGCCATGGCGCTGCAGGCCGCGCACCAGGGCCTCCGCCACCGCCGCACTGCCCCCCACGGGGTAGTCGAGGGCGGCATCGGGCTCGAACCACTCGCCAAACAGAGTGGCCATGGCAGCGGCGCTGGTCTGATCCATCGGCAGGCCGGAGATCAGAAACGAGAGCATCTCCACCCAGTGGAGCAGGAAGGGATCCCTCAAGTGCTTGCGGGCCATGGGCCCGAAGGCACCGCCCAACGCCGCCAGCCGTGGGGCATGGCGCAGCAGCGCCGCCGAGCCCCGGGCCCCCAGCGCGCCGGCCATGCCAAGACCGGGACGCAGGGCCAGCAGGGGCAAGGCGGCCGTGGCCCGGCAGTAGGGCGCGAGCCAGCGCATGAAGGCCGCCCACTCCTCTGCGGCCGCTGCCCCCCGCAGCCCCCGCAGCAAGGCCAGGAACGGTTCAGCCCCAACACCCAGGCGCAACTGGCCCTCCGGCAGCAGCAGCCCCCACTCCCTGTAGGTCACCACGGGCACCGTTTCCCCCACGGCCCGCAGCACCTGGGCCAGGGGGTTGGTGGAGGGCCAGCGCCCCAGGCCACTCCAGAGGGAGGGGCCCGATTCGAACTGAAAGCCCCGGCGTTCAAACCCATGGGCCGCGCCACCCGGCCGGTCGTGGGCTTCCAGCACCAGCACCTCCAGACCATGGCGAGCGGCGAGGGCCCCACAGCAGAGCCCCCCCAGACCACTTCCCACCACGATCAGATCCGGGCTGCTCAAGCCTCTGCGTGCCAAACGGTCTCCCGATGATGGGGCGTTACCCCAGCGGCAGCCATGGATTGTCACGGCGCTGTTGGCGGCGTCGTGGCTAGGGAGGGAACACAACAACCGAGCGCAGCCCGATGCCGGCCTGGCTTTCGATCCTGCTGGTGATGGTGATCGTGGGCATCGCCCTCAACCCGAGCTCCACGGAGTTCAGCTGGTTCCTGCGCTTGCGGCGTCCGGCCTGGCTCACCTTTGAGCGCTGGATCCCGCTGATCTGGCTGGCGATCTACGCCTGCTTCTATGGCTCAGCCCTGCTGGCCTGGCGGGCGGGCGGGGGCGGCGGCCTGATGGTGGGCTACCTGCTGCTGCTCGTGCTGGTGCAGAGCTACACCCTGGTGATCTGCAAGACCCGCAGGCTGTCCAGCGGCACGGTGATCGGCCTGCTGGGCTGGCTGTGGGGGCTGGTGCTGGCGGGAGCGGTCCATGGTGTGCACAGCCAAGCCGCCCAACTGCTGACCCCCTACTTGCTGTGGAGCCCCGTCGGCACGCTGGTGACCTGGCAGATGCAACGGATCAACCGCTGAACCGCCATTCGTGATGAGCCATGGCCATCGATCTCTTCCCTGAGCAACGCAAGCGACGCCCGGCCGGCTGCCACGGGGAGGCCCGTGGGGCCGAAGCCGATGGGGCAGGGACCACGGTGGCCCTGCTGGGCATGCCCAACACCGGCAAATCCACCCTCTACAACCGCCTCACCGGTGGCCATGCCCACATCGCCAATTGGCCCGGGCTCACGGTGGAGCTGCTGCGCGGGGCCATGGCCAGCGATCGCCAGGGCCAGCGCTACACCCTGGTAGACCTTCCCGGCATCCACGACCTCACGGGCAGCAGCGAAGACGAGGCCGTGGTGCAGCGCTTCCTGGAGCACACACCCCCCAGCCTGATCCTGCTGGTGCTCAATGCCAGTCAGATCAGCAGCCAACTGCGGCTAGCCCTGCAACTGCGGCAGCTGGACCTGCCCATGGTGGTGGCCCTGAACATGAGCGATGAGTCGCAGCGCCTGGGCGTTGCGATCAACCATGGGCGCCTCAGCGCCGAGCTGGGCATCCCTGTGCTGCCGATCAGCGCCAAGCGCAACCAGGGCCTGCGGGAGCTGGTGGCAGCGGTGCATCAGCACACCCATCCCCACGCCTGGCCGGCGCCCCCCTCCATCGATGCCGAACAGGAGAGGCTGCTTGCCGCCTGCGTGCAGCAACCGCCACAACCCCTGAACCCGCACAGCCAGCGCACCCGCAACGCCGATCGGCTGCTGCTGCACCCAGCGGGGGGATTGCTGCTGTTTCTGGTGATCGTGCTGGCGATGTTCCAGCTGCTCTATGTGCTGGGGGCACCGCTCCAGGATCTGCTGGCCAGCCTGCTCGACTGGATCGAGACCACACTGCTGGCACCCGGCCTCACCCTGCTCAAGGTTCCAGACGTTGTGCGCGGCTTTCTGCTGGATGGTGTGTGGATGGGCGTGGCCACGGTGGCCACTTTTTTACCGATCATTTTTCTGTTCTATCTCACCCTGGCCATTGTGGAGGATTCGGGTTATCTCCCCAGGGCCGCCTTCCTGATGGATGGCTTCATGCGCTGGCTGGGGCTGGATGGCCGTGCCTTTGTGCTGCAGGTGATGGGCTTTGGCTGCAATGTGCCGTCCATCCTGGGTACCCGCGTGATCCGGGATCGCAACATGCGCTTGCTGGCCATGCTGTGCATTCCATTTGCCCTCTGCCAGGCACGGCTCACGGTGTTCATCTTCATGGCCGGGGTGTTCTTCCCGCAACCCTGGTGGGCACCAGGACTCGTGGTGTTCGGCTTTTACATGCTCAGCTTTCTGGCGGCCATCATCACCGGCCTTGTGTTCAAACAAGCTCTCCCCAGCCAGGAGGCCTTGATTTTGGAACTGCCTCCCTACCGGGCGCCCAGCGTGGCCACGATTGTGCGCAGGGCCTGGATCGCCATGCTGAATTTCCTGGTCACCACCCGTGCATTCATTGTGCTGGGAGCTGCCATGATCTGGCTACTCACCAACCTGCCGCCAGGGGCCCTGGAAGGCTCCGGACTCACCCTGGCCGATCAGATCGGCCATCTGTTTCAACCACTGCTGGGGCCCATCGGCATGAATCCCAGCCTCACAGTGTCGCTGTTTTTTGGATTCATCGCCAAGGAAATTCTGCTCGGCGCCATGGCCGTGATCTACAAGACGAGCACAAGCCAGCTCGGTGGTGTGCTCCACAGCGTAATCACCCCACTCCAGGCCCTGAGTTTCATGACCTTCGTGCTGCTTTACACCCCCTGCCTGGGAACGGTGGCCGCGCAACTTCAAGAATCCAAGAGCCGCAACTTTGCACTGCTGTCCCTGGGATGGTCACTCAGCCTGGCCTGGGTGATGGCTTTGATCGTGTATCAGGGAGGCCAACGTCTCACCATCAGCTGAGCGGCATGCTCCTGGCGGATCATGAACTCCAACATCCCGCAGGCCACGTGGAGGATCCCACCCGGTTGGCCACGCCGCAGCACCTGCAGCTGTGCGCCAGGCTTCACACCCATGGCCCGCAATCGGCTCCTGAGCAGCGGATCGGAGGGGAGGGATTCAACCTGGCAACAGGCACCCACGGCTGCCGCACTAAGGGGCAGGGAGCTGATCACCTGCCGCCTTGGCGCCAGAGGCCCAGCCATTCATCGCTGCGCTGGGGAACTGACCCCTGGGCCGGCTCCCACACCTCGGCCACCAGCCCGGCCTCGCGCCATTCACGGGCCAGCATGTCGGGGTCACTGCCATAGGGCGGGCCGCCCTCACGGCTGTGGCAAAAGAACAGGCCCAGCAGCCAGCCGCCGGGCTTGAGCAGCCGCGCCACCGCGGCCCGGTAGGCCCCGCGCTGGCCTGGCTCAATGGCACAGAAGCAGGTGTGCTCC
Source organism: Synechococcaceae cyanobacterium (assembly GCA_947461705.1). Classification (GTDB taxonomy): domain Bacteria; phylum Cyanobacteriota; class Cyanobacteriia; order PCC-6307; family Cyanobiaceae; genus Vulcanococcus. The sequence continues at coordinate 1,991 of CANHMF010000116.1, read as the reverse complement.
ACCACGCCATCGAGGCACCCATCCCCCAGGCCAGCGGCCCTCAGGGCTGCTGCATCCAACAGGTCGGCCTGCAGCCAGCGCAGCTCGGGGCGATCGGGCCCGTAGCGCTGGCGCGCCGCCCTGATGGCCTCGCCGCTGAAGTCCAACCCCACCACACAGAACCCAAGCTCTGCCAGCAGCGCGGCCTCATGGCCGCGCCCGCAACCGGGCACCAGCACCGTTGCGTCCCCCCGGGGAGCCTGGGGATGGTGGCGCAGAAAGGCCTCGAGCGGCGGCGCAGGACCACCGAGCTCCCAGGCATCGCTGCCGTCGCGGTAGCGATGGTCCCAATTGGCGGCTTGGCTCATCACGTCACTGTGCTCTGGGCACGGCAAGGGATTGCAGCCCATCACGGACTATGTCCCAAGCCTGACGTCCCTGATCGTGCTGCCTACGGTCCGATCAGTGAGATCAGCCAGGCGAGCGCATGACGGAACTTGGCAAGTGCCCCTTCAGCGGCCACGGCGGAACAGCCGTGGCGGGGCGCGGCCCCTCAACGCGGGACTGGTGGCCCCAGCAGCTCAATCTGGGGATCCTGCATCAGCACAGCCCAGCTTCCAATCCACTGGGGGCCGCGTTCCACTACGCCGAAGCGTTCAGCCAGCTCGACTACGCCGGCCTGAAGCGCGACCTGATCGCGCTGATGACCGACTCCCAGGACTGGTGGCCCGCCGATTGGGGCCACTACGGCGGGCTATTCATCCGCATGGCCTGGCACAGCGCCGGCACTTACCGCACCGCCGATGGCCGCGGCGGCGGCAGCACCGGCAACCAGCGCTTCGCTCCGCTCAACAGCTGGCCTGACAACGGCAACCTCGACAAGGCCCGCCGCTTGCTTTGGCCGATCAAGCAGAAGGTTGGCAACCGCATCTCCTGGGCCGACCTGATGATCCTGGCCGGCAATTGCGCGCTGGAATCGATGGGGGTTCGCACCTTCGGATTCGGCGGCGGCCGCGTGGACATCTGGCAACCAGAAGAAGACATCTACTGGGGCAACGAGACCACCTGGCTCGGTGATACCCGCTACAGCGGCGAGCGCCAGCTGGAACACCCGCTGGCGGCGGTGCAGATGGGCCTGATCTATGTGAACCCCGAGGGCCCGAACGGGGTGCCCGACCCGGTGGCGTCGGGGCGCGACGTGCGCGAGACCTTCGCGCGCATGGCCATGAACGACGAGGAAACCGTGGCCCTCACCGCCGGCGGTCACACCTTCGGCAAGGCCCATGGCGCCGGCAGCGACGAGCTGATGGGCCCGGCCCCGGAAGGCGCTCCCCTGGAGCAGATGGGTCTGGGTTGGGCCAATCGCCATGGCAGCGGCAAGGGGGCCGATGCCACCACCAGCGGCATCGAGGGCGCCTGGAAACCCCACCCCAACCGCTGGGACATGGGCTACTTCGACATGCTCTTCGGCTACGAGTGGGAGCTGATCAAGAGTCCCGCTGGCGCCTGGCAGTGGCAGGCAAAAGATTGCCGCGAGGAGCACCTGATTCCCGATGCCCACATCCCCGGGCTCAAGCACCCGCCGATGATGACCACGGCGGATCTATCCCTGCGCTTCGATCCGACCTACGAGCCGATCTCGCGCCACTTCCACCAGCACCCGGAGGCCTTCGCCGATGCCTTTGCCCGGGCCTGGTTCAAGCTCACCCACCGCGATATGGGGCCCAAGTGCCTCTACCTCGGCCCCGAGGTGCCCGCCGAAGAACTGATCTGGCAGGACCCGATCCCAGCGGTGAACCACCCCCTGGTGAATGGGGCCGCCATCGCCGATCTCAAGGCGCGCGTGCGGGCCTCCGGGCTGAGCACCGCCGAGCTGGTGAGCACCGCCTGGGCCTCGGCCTCCAGCTTCCGCGGCTCCGACAAGCGCGGCGGTGCCAACGGCGCCCGGGTACGCCTAGCCCCGCAAAACAACTGGGCGGTGAACCAACCCGAGCAGCTGCAGCGGGTGCTGG
>CANHMF010000115.1 GCA_947461705.1 Synechococcaceae cyanobacterium | reverse complement strand
CTCTCTAGCAGTAGCAGACTGCCGCTGATCACCCTTTGCCATTGTGATTGCCAGCTCCATCAACCTACTGGATAGCCAATACAGCACACCGCAGAGAAGTCTCAAGCCGGGTTGTCGATCACTTCGGGAGGGGCAGGCTCCTGAGGCACTAACTCAGGGGGGTTGGGTTCGGTCTCAGGACCAATCACATCGACAGAGGCCCGCTGAACGATCAGGCGATAACGGATCGGTTGCTGCTGATTGATGTAAGCCTGCACATCAGCCACCTGCCGAGCCGTTGGCAGCCGCGGATTGGTGACACGCACAGCGGCACGAATCAACGGTGGATTCTGGGTCCAGTCAATCCGCACATTGATCAGCTCGGAATCCTTTCCAAGGGTGAGGGTTCGGTTCTTGAGAGATGCCGTGATCGCTTGCTGAATTTGGTCGAGGGCTGCGGCCCGCCGGGCCTGGGCCATCAGCGATAGAAAGCTGCCAGAAAGGGGGATCAGCAGCAGCCCCGTGAGGAGCAGGCTTATCAGGCCAAGGCGGCTGCGCCAGAGATTCAGCCGTAGCTCTGGTTGACAGATCGCCAGGGTGATCAAAGCTCCGCTGAGGATTCCAAGCAGGTTGGCGGCAAACAACAGCGCGGCCCCGAGCGCCTCACTCCATTGCGCTGTGGCAAGTAGCAGCCCAAAGGCGCAGACCGGTGGCACCAAAGCCACGGCAATCGCGGTGCCGGCCAGGGAGCTGATGGCTTTGCTGCTCACCGAGGCATAGGCGGCGATCGCTCCCGCCACCAAGGCCACGCCGAGATCCAGGAGATTCGGTTGGGTACGGGCCGCTACTTCCGATCCGAGGATCGGCAGGCCCACCGAGGCGCCAAGCAGCACCGACAACACCACCGTTAAGGCGATGCCAATCAGCAGGGTGAACAGGGCCCGCCCCACCAGGAGCAAGCGCCCCTGAAGGATCCCAAACGCGGCCGCCCGCAGCGGCAACATCCAGGGGGCGATCAACATGGCGCCGATCACCACGGCGCTGCTGTTCGCAAGCAGGCCCAAGGTGGCGATGGCCCCGGCCGCCAGGGTCAGCACTAGGAAGGCCTGATCAAAGCGAGCGTCGAGCTCGAACTGCTCGCTCAGCGGCTGTTCACTCATTTCCGCCTCGCCAACACCCGCAAAAGACGACCGCTGCTCAATGGTGCCCCATACGCAGTCAAATCGGGCCCGCATACCAGCGCTGATACCTTGAACTATGAACAGTTCCCGTAGCGGCTGCGCTGCTTTGCTGAGGCCTCAGGTCATGGCCAAGACCTCGCTGGTTCAAGCCAAACGCTGCCTCCCACCACAGGACTGAAGACATGAGCGATTTCCTCCGGGCGTGGTGGGGCAGCAGCCCCCATCGCGACCTTCTCTCGGGCCTGGTGGTGGCCTTTGCAATGATCCCGGAGGCGATCGCCTTCTCCGGCATCGCTGGCGTGGATCCCCGGGTGGGCCTGTTTGGCGCCTTCCTGCTCTCAGTGACGCTGGCTGTCGTGGGTGGCCGCACCGCCATGATCACCTCCGCTACCGGTTCCACCGCCCTGTTGATGACGGGGCTCGTGCAGCAGGGCAACGCCTTCGCCGATGGCCTGGGTCTGCAATACCTGCTGGCAGCGGGCATCCTCACCGGCCTGCTCCAGATCGCCTGGGGCTACCTGCGCCTGGCTCACCAGATGCGTTTTGTGCCGCAGCCTGTGATGGCGGGCTTCGTTAACGCGCTGGCGATCCTGATCGTTCTGGCGCAGCTGCCGCAGTTGGGGCTGGCTTGGTTCCATCCAGGCCAGTTGGTGGTCACACCATCCCAGTTGCCGGCTGTGTGGGGCCTGATGCTCCTCACCCTGGCGATCATCTATCTTCTGCCGCGGCTCACCAAGGCCGTGCCTTCGGCGCTGGTGGCGATCCTGATCAGCACTGGACTCTCGATCCGCCTGGGGCTGGAGATCCCCACCGTGGCCAGCCTCGGCACCCTGCCCGCTGGCCTACCCCGGTTGGGGCTCCCTCAGGTGCCTTTCAACCTGGAAACCCTTGGGGTCATCCTGCCCACCGCCCTGGCCATCTCGCTGGTGGGGCTCATGGAGACCTTCCTGACCCAAGACATCCTTGACGACCTCACCGACAGCACCAGCTCCAAGAACGCCGAAGCCCGAGGACAGGGCCTTGGCAACATCGTGAGTTCGCTTTTCGGTGGTATGGCCGGCTGCGCCCTGGTGGGGCAATCGGTGATGAACGTGGGCTACGGCGCTCGCACCCGGCTCTCCACGCTCACCTCCGGCGTGGCCCTGCTGACGATGATCCTGCTGGCCAGCCGCTGGGTGAATCAGATTCCGATGGCCACCTTGGTAGGTCTGATGGTGATGATCGCCATCAACACGGCTAACTGGGGCTCGCTCCATGGCATCCGCCGCATTCCCAAGAGCGACACGGCAGTGATGGTGTTGACGGTGGTGGTCAGCGTGCTCACGCACAACCTGGCGGTGGGACTGCTCTCAGGTGTGGCCCTTGCGGGAATCCTGTTCAGCCGCAAGGTGGCCAAAGTGATCGAGGTCAGCAGTGAGCTGATTGACCCCAACCATCGCCTCTACCGTGTCCAGGGGCAGCTGTTCTTCGTGAGCAGCATCTATTTCCGCCAGGGTTTCGAGTTGCATGAGCACCCGGCCCGCGTCACGATCGACATGGCCGGCGCCCATATCTGGGATCAGAGCGGGGTGACGGCCCTTGATCAGGTGATCCGACGTCTCAAGCTCGGCGGCAGCACCGTGGAGGTGTTGCACCTCAATCGCGAGAGCACCAACCTGTTCGACCGCATTGGGATGGCGAAGGAAGCCGGTGGTCGCGGTGGATCCATCGCTTCAGCCCACTGATGGCGCCAACCCATCAGCCCCTGCTGACACTTCAGCACTGGCGCGGCGATCTAGCCGGAGGATTCACCGCTGCCGTGGTGGCCCTGCCACTGGCCCTGGCCTTTGGGGTTGCCTCTGGTGCCGGCGCGATGGCGGGTCTCTACGGAGCCATCGTGCTGGGCTTTCTGGGAGCCCTGCTGGGCGGTACGGCAACCCAGGTTTCTGGTCCCACCGGACCGATGACCGTTGTGATGACGGGTCTGCTGGCTGTGCTCTCCCGGCGCTACGGCATCGATAGTGCCCTACCGCTGGCTTTCGGCATCGCTGCCCTGGCCGGGCTGTTGCAAGTGCTGATGGGGCTGCTGCGGCTGGGTCAGACCCTCACCTTCATGCCCTACACGGTGATCTCCGGCTTTATGTCGGGCATCGGCATGATCATCGTGATCCTGCAGTTACCGCCGCTGCTCGGCCTAAAGCTCTCCGGCTCGATTGTGGGGTTGCTGACGGCCCTGCCCCAGGCGTTACCCGGGACCAATGGTCTGGCTCTGCTGGTGGGGGGGTTGAGCTTCGCGGCAGTGATGCTCTACCCGCGCCGTTGGAGCAGCGTGCTTCCGGCCCCACTGGTGGTGCTGGTGGTGGGGACCCTGCTGTCGGTGATTGCCCTTCCCAGCGAAGCCCTGCCCAGGCTGGGGCCGATGGCCTCGGGATTGCCGCAGTTGGCCTGGCCCCGACTGCCCCTGGGCGATCTGCAGCTGGTGATCAGTGGGGCGATCACCCTCGCCCTGCTCGGCTCGCTGGACACCCTGCTCACCTCCCTGGTGGCCGACAACCTCACCCGCACCCAGCACGACTCCGATCGCGAACTGATCGGCCAGGGCATCGGCAACATCGGGGCCGCCCTGGTGGGCGGTCTGCCTGGAGCTGGGGCCACCATGCGCACCGTGGTGAATGGGCAGGCTGGCGGCCGCACAAGGCTGTCCGGTATCACCCACGCGGTTGTGCTGCTGCTGATCTGCCTTGGGGCTGGTGCTCTGGCCAGTCCGATTCCGCTCGCCCTGCTGGCCGGAATCCTGCTCAAGGTTGGCCTTGACATCATCGATTGGTCGTTCCTGCTGCGCGCACCGCGTTTGTCCTTGCGCACCACCGCGCTGATGTGGCTGGTGCTCTTGCTCACCGTCTTCTGGGATCTGATCACCGCCGTGCTGGTGGGAATGTTTCTGGCCAATCTCTTCAGCCTTCAGCGTCAGAACGAGCAGCAGCAGCGTGCCGCCAGGAGCATGCGCGGCGGCACGGAACAGGAGGAGCTGCAGATGCTCACACCAACGGAGCAGGAGCTCTTTCGAAAGGCGGGCGATCAGCTCCTGTTGCTGCAGCTGAGCGGCCCGCTCAGCTTTGGAGCCGGCAAGTTCCTCACGCAAAAGCTCAATGCCATCGCCGCCTTTCACACCCTCATCCTTGACCTTGGCGATGTTCCGCTGCTCGGGGTAACTGCTGCCTTGGCGATTGAAACCATCTGTCTCGACAGCCATCAGCAGGGACGAAACGTTGCCATCGTGGTGGACGCAGACCAACCGCTGGCCCGACTGGAGCGCATGGGGGTGCCCCTGATCCAGGGCGTCTCGATCCTCGCCACCCGGCAGGCCGCTCTCCAGCAAGCCCTCTTGGCCCTCGGCCGCCACGCCTGATTCCAACGCCCTGAGCCCGCAAGCCCATGGACCTGCAGTTGAGGGGAGCCCATGGACGCAGCGCCCCGGAGCTAGAGGGCCTGCTGACGGTGAATTGCAAGCAAGGCCTAAGCACCAGCGAAGCTCAGGTAAGGCTGCGCCAGTGCGGTGCCAATCGGCTGACGGCCAGCCCACAGCGTCCGCTGTGGCTCCAGTTTCTGGCCCAGTTCCATGCACCACTGCTGTACGCCCTGCTAATCACCGGCGCGGTAAAGGCCGTTAGCGGCTCGCTAGGGGAAGCCGCTGTGATCTGGAGTGTCACCGTGATCAATGCGGTGATTGGCTTCGTACAGGAGAGCCGCGCCGAGCGTTCGATCGGCGCCCTCGCCGAGGTAATCCGCTGCGACGTTGAAGTGCTGCGCGACGGACAACGGCAACGGATTGATCCCCAGACCCTGGTGCCCGGCGATGTGGTGCTGCTGACCGCTGGCGATCGGGTGCCCGCTGACCTGCGCCTGTTGCACGTTCACAACCTGCAGCTGGATGAATCCAGCCTCACCGGCGAATCCCTGCCCGTTGCCAAGGCCATCAGCGCCGATCCGGTAGACGCCCTCCTAGCGGAGCGTTATGGCATGGCCCATGCCGGCAGCTTCGTCACGACCGGCCAGGGGCGTGGGCTCGTGGTCGCTACTGGCGATGCCACCGAACTGGAGGATCTTGCGGCCTCCCTGCAACAAGGGGCTGCCCTAAGTACACCGCTGACGCGCAAGTTCGCGCGCTTCAGTGTCTCCGTTCTCAAGTTTGTGCTCGGGCTCTCGATCCTCACCGCCCTGGTGGGTCTGGCCAGGGGACGCAGTGGCGGTGAGATGTTCGATGCCGCCGTGGCCTTAGCCGTGAGTGCCATCCCGGAGGAACTGCCCGCCATCGTCACCATCACCCTGGCGATCGGTGTTCACCGCATGGCCCGGCGCAACGCGATCATCCGCAAGCTGCCCGCCGTGGAGGCCCTCGGCAGCGCCACGGTGATCTGCTCCGACAAGACCGGCACCCTCACCCAGAACCGGATGGCCGTGCAGGAGCTGTACGCCGCCGGCCAGCGGTTGCATCTGGAAGAACTCTGGCCGGACGGATCGTCTAACGGCGCGGTGGTGATCGATCCATTTGAGAGCAACCGAGCCCTGCGAGAACTACTGCTCGCTGGCCTGCTCTGCAGCGATGCCAGGCCCAGCAAGCACGAAGGCCTGGTAGGGGATCCCACCGAAACCGCCCTGCTGGCGGCCGCGCAACGGGCCGGCTTCGATCACGTTGAGGCCCATCGGCGGCATCCGCGCCGTGATGCCTTGCCATTTGAGGCGGAGCTGCAGGTGATGGCCACCCTCCATGGCAGCGAGCGAATTCTGGTGAAAGGTTCGCTAGAGGCTGTGCTGCGCCGCTGCCGCTGGCAATGCGGCGGCAATGGCGATCGGGAGCCGCTCGATCCGAGCGCCATCCACGCCGCTGAGGAGGCGATGGCTAGTCAGGGGGAGAGGGTGCTGGCCTTCGCCATGGGGCAGGCCCAACCCCAGCAAGTCACCCTGGTTCATGACCACATCGAGAGCAATCTCACCTTCTTGGGCCTGCAGGGCATGGCCGATCCACCGCGGCCGGAGGCCACCCGGGCCGTAGCGGCATGTCGAGCCGCCGGCATCGCCGTGAAGATGATCACCGGCGATCACATCCGCACGGCCACAGCGATCGCTCGGCAAATGGGCATTGGGCATCGCCCAGAGCCCGTCGCCATCGACGGCCGTGACCTGGAGGCCTTGCCTGCCGACGCGTTGGGCGATGTCGTGCTGGACACCGATGTGTTTGCCCGGATGGCTCCGGCCCAGAAACTGCAGCTAGTGCGCAGCCTTCAGGCCAGTGGTCAGATCGTTGCGATGACCGGCGATGGTGTTAACGATGCCCCCGCACTGCGCCAGGCCGACATCGGCATCGCCATGGGAGCCGGCGGCACCGCCGTCGCCCGGGAGGCAGCCGCGATGGTGCTCACCGATGACAACTTCGCCGCTATCGCGGCTGCGGTGGAGGAAGGCAGGGGCGTGGCCCTCAACCTGCATCGCGCCATGGCCTTCTGCTTACCGGTGAATGGGGGGGAATCTTTCACCATCTTGATCAGTGCCCTGATGGGGTTGGAGCTGCCGATCACGGCGCTGCAGGTGCTCTGGCTGAACATGGTGAACTCGCTCACGATGTCGCTTCCCCTGGCCTTCGAGCCGAAGGCGCCCGGGCTGATGGCCATGCCGCCGCAGCGGTCTGATCTTCCCCTGCTCAATCGACCGCTCCTGCGCCGGCTACTGCTGGTTTCGGCCTTCAGCTGGGTCGTGATCTTCGCGATGTTCTTCTGGGCGGAAGGCCACTACGGGGACCGTGCCATCGCACGCACGATGGCAGTCCAGGCCCTGGTGCTCTCCCGGGTCGCCTACCTGATCAGCCTTAGCGAGGTCGCCCATGACCTCCCCTGGCGCTGGGGGAAGCTGCTGGCAGCCCTGTGGCGCACCCCAGCCCTGCTGTTGGGACTTGGTGGTGCCTTGCTCCTGCAAGTGCTCTTTAGCCAGTTGGGACCGATGAATGCGCTCTTCGCCACAGCGCCCCTTTCCCTGCAGCAGTGGTCGCAGTGCTCTCTGGCGATCCTGCTGATGATCCCGGTGGCCCACGCCGCGAACCGGCTGGACGTCTTGGTTCCTCCAACGCCAACGAACGCTTCAACAGCGCGCTGACGGTTGCGATCGAAGGGACCGCCACGTCGTCACGCCAGCCTTCCCCATCGCAAAGGTGGCAATGCCCCCTGGGCTCTGCCCCCTAGCCCCTAGGGCCGGCGGGTTTGCGGGCGTAGCTGGCCAGGTACAGCTCGCTGGCACTCATCGCCTGGAGGTTGGTGGCCTGGCCATTGCCATCAAATTCGGCGATCACCGACG
>CANHMF010000114.1 GCA_947461705.1 Synechococcaceae cyanobacterium | reverse complement strand
GACCTTCCCGCCCGAACCACTGCTGGAGGAGGACGTCAGCTTCGAGTTCGATGCCGAGGGCCAGGGCTGGCTGCTCAGCCCAGGCGTGGAATTGCCCCGCCGACCGGAACGGCATCTGCTGCGCCGCCCAGTGGCCCCGCCCCCCCTGCAGCGACCCGTGACGCTTGGGGAGCTGATTCGTCAACTTGAAGACATCGCCGAGCGCCTGGAGCTGGAGGAGGGCAAAACCCGCCAACGCCAGCGCAGCAAGCGCTTCAGCGACCGGGCGGTGATCGAACAGGTGGCGGCCCTGGCCCACCGCGAGAAGCTCCCGGAAACCACCGCTGCCCTCAGCCAGTTCCTGCTGCAGTGGCCCCAATCCCTGGAGTGGACAGGCTTTGACGGCCTGGTGGAGGCCTGGGCCCAGGTGGCCCCAGCCGATCTCGACTGCGATCGGGTGGGGGTGTTCTGGGCGCTGCTGTTTCTCTGCTCCCAGGGGAAGGTGGAGCTGGAGCAGCAGGGCGGGCTGTTTGCGCCCCTGCAGCTCAAACGGCTGCTCGATGGCAACGAAAGCGTGCAGCTCCCCCTGCCCGCCGAGCTGGGGTCAGCTCGGGGGCCGTCTCGAGAAGCTCTGGCCGCCTGATGCCATTGCCTAGGGTGGCCCAACTCACCGAAGGCAGACAGCGCCGATGAAGGCGATGATCCTGGCGGCCGGTAAGGGGACCCGTGTGCGGCCGATCACCCACACAACCCCCAAGCCGATGATCCCCATCCTGCAGAAACCCGTGATGGAGTTTCTGCTCGAGCTGTTGCGGGAGCACGGGTTCACCGAGGTCATGGTGAATGTGTCCCACCTGGCCGAGGAGATCGAAAACTATTTCCGCGATGGCCAGCGCTTCGGCGTTGAAATCGCCTACAGCTTCGAGGGACGCATCGAAGATGGCCAGCTGATTGGCGATGCCATTGGCTCCGCCGGTGGTCTGAAGAAGATCCAGACCTTCCAGCCCTTCTTCGATGACACCTTTGTGGTGCTCTGCGGCGATGCCCTGATCGACCTGGATCTCAGCGAGGCCGTGCGCCGGCACAAGGCCAAGGGGGCCATGGCGAGCCTGATCACCAAGCGGGTGCCCAAGGAGCAGGTGAGCAGCTACGGCGTGGTGGTGACGGACGAGGATGGGCGCGTGCGCTCCTTCCAGGAGAAGCCGGCGGTGGACGAGGCCGCCAGCGACATGATCAACACCGGCATCTACATCTTCGAACCTGAGGTTCTCGACTACATCCCCGCCGGTGTTCCCTTCGATATCGGCTCCGATCTGTTCCCGCGGCTAGTGGCCGATGGAGCACCGTTCTATGCCCTGCCGATGGAATTCGAATGGGTGGACATCGGCAAGGTGCCGGACTACTGGCAGGCGATCCGCAGCGTCCTGCAGGGCCAGGTGCGCCAGGTTCAGATCCCCGGCAAGGAAGTGCGGCCTGGGATCTTCACGGGCCTGAACGTGTCGGCCAACTGGGACAAGATCAACGTGCAGGGCCCCATCTACGTGGGCGGGATGACCAAGATCGAGGACGGCGCCACCATCATCGGGCCGGCCATGATCGGCCCCAGCTGCCACATCTGCGAGGGGGCCACGATCGACAACTCGATCATCTTCGACTATTCCCGCATCGGTCCAGGTGTGCGGCTCGTTGAGAAACTTGTGTATGGCCGCTATTGCGTGGACCGCAACGGCGACCACTTCGACCTGCAGGAAGCAGCCCTTGACTGGCTGATCACCGACTCCCGCCGCCAGGACCACGTGGCTCCGTCCCCCCAGCAGAAGGCCATGGCCGATCTGCTCGGTACCGACCTGGCGATCAGCAGCGCGAGCTGATCCCCGCCCGCTCCAGAATCAACGGGATGCGCTCCTCGGCCTTCACGGCCATCAGGTGTACCCCCTGGGCGATGCCGGCATAGGCCGCCACCTGCTCCGCGGCGATGCTGATGCCCTCGTCGGCAGGATTGGCGGCGGCGGCCAGCCGATCGATGATCGCCTGGGGAATGCAGGCACCGGGCACCACCCGGTTGATGAACATCGCGTTCCTGGCGGACTTGAGCAGAAACACCCCCGCCAGCACCGGCAGGTCCAGGGGGCCTGTGAGCTCGCCCACGAACCGCTTGAGCCGCTCAGCATCCATCACCATCTGCGTCTGCAGGAAGCGGGCACCCGCCGCCTGCTTGCGACGAATCCGCGCCTGCAAGCCACTCCAGCTGGGGCACTGGGGATCGGCAGCGGCCCCGGCGAACAGGGCGGTGGGCCCATCGGGCAACAGCCCCTCCACCGGATCAACGCCCTGGTTGAAGGCCTGCACCTGCTGCAACAGCCGCACCGATTCCAGCTCATTCACTGGCCGCGCCGCGGGCTGATCGCCCGCCCGCACCGGATCACCCGTGAGGCACAGCAGATTGCGGATACCGAGGGCATGGGCCCCGAGCAGATCGGCCTGCAGGCCGATGCGATTGCGATCCCGGCAGGCCAGCTGCAGCACCGGTTCCACGCCCGCCTCCAACAACAGGCGGCACACCGCCAGGCTGCTCATCCGCATCACGGCGCGGCTGCCATCGGTGACATTCACGGCATGCACCAACCCCGCCAGTTGGCGGGCGTGGTTCAGGGTGCGGCTGCAATCGCCACCACGGGGTGGCATCACCTCGGCTGTGATCGCGAAGGAGCCGATCTCCAGTGCCTGCTGCAGCCGCAAAACGCCCGTACCAATTGGGCCCATCATCGGCCACAGGGTTTTCCAGCGGGCGGCGAGCTGCCTACAGTGCGGCCACGCCCAGGGAGCTTCGATGACAGAGCTGAGCGATCTCAGTCATCAGCGCTCTGACCTCTCGGAGCGAGAACTGGAAATCATTGCGCTGGTGGCCCAGGGTCTCACCAATCAGGAGATCGGTGAGACCCTGATGATCAGCAAGCGCACGGTGGACAACCACGTGAGCAACGTGTTCACCAAAACCGGCGCCAAAAACCGGGTGGCCCTGCTCAATTGGGCGATGGACAACGGCAAGATCTGCCGCGACGGCTTCAACTGCTGCAACCTGCCCCAAGAGGGGCAGCAGAGCCAGGGCAGCTCGCCGGCCTAGAGCACCGGCACCAGAGGGATGCTCTGAGGCTCGGCACCAAAGAGGGATTCCAGGCTGAAGCTGCCTTCATCCAGGGCAAACAACTCCGCATAGGCCAGGCACTCGGCCCGGTCAAGGCCAGCGAAGCGAAGCATTCCTTGCTGGTCGTAGAGGCCGATCACCGAATCGAAAGCCAATCGGAAGGTCAGAAGCAAATCCTAATCCGATATGCAGGAGAGACGCTGCAACCAAGGCTCACGCTCCTGCGGCAGCCAGCTGGCGAAGGGGCGGCGGGCCAGGGCCGCGTTGCTGAAGCCGCCCAGCCCCGTGAGTTCCTGCACGCACCAGGGCGGCACGGCCACGGACTGATCTGCCGAGGCGAGCTCAACCTCCGCGATCACCAGCGGAGCATTGGTCCCTTCAAACACGTCCAGCACCCAATCGCCGCCGGGGAGATCCAGGCCATGGCGCTGCTTGGCCAGCTGCTCTGCGCTGTGGTGCAGCAGCGCCTGCGCATCAGCCAATGGAATCGCATACTCGAACTCATGGCGGGCGATGCCCCCAGCCGGAAGTTTCAAGGTGAGCCAGGCCTGCTCGGCACCAGCGGTGCGCACGCGCAGGGTGAGGGCCTCCGCCGAGGCCGCCAGATAGCCCTGGCACAGGTGCTGACTCCAGCGCACATGGGGCCGCCAGCCGTCGCCGGCCACGAGAAAGCGGCGTTCAATCTCCAGGGCCATGGCGGCGGCAGCAGATCAGTTGGGTGAGGGCTCAGCGGCGGTGAGGCTGCCGGCCCAGTGCAGTTTGCGGCTGAGGGTGCGGTAATAGGAGGGGCTCTGGGCCAGCAGCACCATCAGGGCCTGGTGGGGCGAGCGCTGCACGGCACAGCGGTCGCCCGGCTCAAGCACCGTGGCGTGGGCGCCATCCTTCCAGAGCCTCACCCGGCGGCTCACTTGCCCCAGGGGCCACACCGCGAGCTGGGAGCGGGGCGGCACCACCACCGGCCGGCTGGAGAGGCTCATCGGGCAGATGGGGTTCACCACGATCGCCTCAATGCCCGGATGCAGGATCGGCCCACCAGCCGCCATGGAGTAACCGGTGGAGCCCGTTGGAGTCGAGATGATCAGCCCATCACCGCGGTATTGATCCACCACCTCCCCATCAATTTCCAGCTCCAGCACGCAGGTGGGCGATACCTCGTCCAGGCCAGGCCGGAAATAGAAGTCGTTGAGGGCGGTGTGCACCGTGTCATCGCGATCGGTGCGGGCCTCCAGCATCATGCGCCGCTCCAGGGCAAAGCGATCGTCCCGCAGGCGCTGCCAGAGATTGGGCTCACCATCAGCGCCATGGCCCTGATTGAGCAGCTTGCGCTCATGGGTGAGGAAGCCGAAATGGCCTCCCACGTTGAAACAGAGGATCGGCACCCCAAGGGGCGCGAGATGGCGGGCGGCCCCCAGAACCGTGCCATCGCCGCCAAGTACCACGGCCAGATCCGGGGGGCCACCCTCATCGGCGAGCAAGCCAGGGAACGGATTGGCGTGCTGGCCGCTCATCGCCACGGCGACGCGAGCACCCTGGGCGCGCAAGTCATCGGCGGAACGCCGAGCCTGGCGCAGGGCCGCCTGGCTTTCGGCACGATGAATCAGCCAGACGGTATTGAGGCGCATGCCCCAGCCTGCCTACCAGCGGAGCAGATTGAAACGCTCCATATCCACCGTTTCACGGTTCCGATACAGAGACAGCAGGATCGCCAGGCCCACAGCGGCCTCGGCGGCAGCCACGGTGATCACGAAGATGGCAAACACCTGGCCCCGGATCAGCTGGCCATCCAGGTAGCTGGAGAAGGCCATCAGGTTGATGTTCACGGCATTCAGCATCAGCTCGATGCTCATCAGGACCCGCACGGCGTTGCGGCTGTTGATCAGGCCCCACACGCCTGTGCAGAACAGGATGGCAGCCAGGGCCAGGTAGCCCTGCAGCGGAACGGTGGTGAGATCGAGGGTCATGGGTTGGTTTCCAGCAGGGGCGCCTCAAGGCCGGCATTCGCCGGGCCGCTGTTGTCAAGCAGCAAGGGAGTTCGACTCTTTTCGATCAAGCCTTGATCGGCAGGCTCACCGGTGGAAATGTCTGTGGTGAACACATCGCGGCGGGCGAGCACGATGGCACCGATCATCGCCATCAGCAGCAGCACCGAGGCCAACTCAAAGGGCAGCAGATAGTCGCTGAACAGGTGCTCACCGATGCGAATGGTGGCTTCATCGCCGATGGGCTCCGGGCCGGGGGTGGCCCAGGGGGTGGTGAAGGCCACCCGCAGTAACAGAGCCAACAGGCCAGCACAGACCGCGCCGGACAGCACCCGGCGCAGGGCCAGCCCTGGAATCGCCGCCAGGTTTTCCTTCTTGTTCACGAGCATGATCGCGAACAGGATCAGCACGTTCACGGCGCCCACGTACACCAGCACCTGGGCGGCGGCCACAAAACTGGCATTCAACAGCAGGTAGAGACCGGCCACCGAGAGAAACACCCCGCCCAGCAAGAAGGCGGAGTACACGATGTTCGGGAGCAGCACCACGCCCAAGGCGCCGATGGCCACAGCCGCCGACAGGGCGATGAAGCAAATGAATTGCGTGGAGGAGGCGATGGTCATCAGGGGGTCTCCTCGCTGGGAGCGGCAGCCGTTGCGGCAGCGGGCTTGGGCAGGCTTGCCAGCACCTGCTCGGGCAGTTGGCCTGCCCGGGGACGACTGGGGTCCACGCCATGGGGGTCCATCACGCCCTTGGGCAGATAGGCCAGCTCCTTGAGGGCCACAACGGCCGGATCCGTGGTGACGCTGGTGGGCAGGCGACCAAGCGCGATGTTGTCGTAGTTGAGGCTGTGGCGGTCAAAGGCCGCCAGCTCATATTCCTCGGTCATGGAGAGGCAGTTGGTGGGGCAGTACTCCACGCAGTTGCCACAGAAGATGCACACCCCGAAATCAATCGAGTAGTTACGCAGCTCTTTCTTCTTGGTGGCTTTGTTCATCACCCAATCCACCACTGGCAGGTTGATGGGGCAGACGCGCACGCACACCTCGCAGGCGATGCACTTGTCGAACTCGTAGTGGATCCGCCCCCGATAGCGCTCAGAGGGGATCAGCTTCTCGTAGGGGTACTGAACGGTGATCGGCCTGCGGCGCAGGTGATCGAACGTCACCGACAGGCCCTGGGTCAGGTAATTGGCCGCACCCACCGCATCGCGGGTGTAGTCACCGACTTTCTTGAGGAACCCGAACATGGAGGGGAGCGAGGGGCTGGATCGCCGGCACCATGATGGCCCGACGACTTGGCAGTTGAGGGATCAGCCGCCGAAGAAGGCGGGGAAGGCGAGCTTGAGACCTGCCGTGACCAGCAGGTTCACCAAGGCGATGGGGAGCAGGAATTTCCAGCCCAGATCGAGCAGCTGGTCGATCCGCACCCGGGGCACGGTCCAGCGCAGCAGGATCGCGAAGAACACCAGGAGGTAGGCCTTGAGCACCGTCATCACGATGCCCGTGGTGGCGGTGATCACCTGCACCAGCGGAGCATCGATCGGCTGGCCGGTGAGGCCCACGATCCATTCCACCGGCAGGGGGAAACCCCAGCCGCCCAGATAGAGCACCGCCACCAGCAGGGCGGAGAGCACCAGGTTGATGTAGCTGCCCAGGTAGAAGAGGGCGAACTTCATGCCCGAGTACTCGGTCTGGTAGCCGGCCACCAGTTCTTCTTCAGCCTCGGGCAGGTCGAAGGGGAGGCGCTCACATTCGGCCAGGGCGCAGATCCAGAAGATCACAAAGCCCACCGGCTGGCGCCAGATGTTCCAGCTGAGGATCCCCGCGCCCGTCTGCTGGTTGACGATGTCGACGGTGCTGAGCGAGTTGCTCATCATCACCACGGCCAGCACGGCCAGGGCCAGGGGGATCTCGTAGCTGATCGACTGGGCCGCCGCCCGCAGACCGCCCAGCAGGGAGTACTTGTTATTGGAGGCGTAGCCCGCCATCAGCAGCCCAATGGGCTGGATGCTGCTGAGGGAGATCCAGAGGAAGATCCCCACGCCCACATTGCTGATCAGCAGGTGCTGGCCAAAGGGCACCACCAGCCAGCTGAGGATCACCGGCACCAGGACCAGCACGGGGCCGAGGGTGAACAGCAGGCCATCGGCCCGGGCGGGAATCACGTCCTCCTTCCAGAGCAGCTTGAGGCCATCGGCCATGGGCTGGAGGATGCCCAGCGCTCCGGCGTATTCGGGGCCGATGCGCTGCTGGACGGCGGCGGAGATCTTGCGCTCCAGCCACACGTTCACGAGCACACCCACCACAGCCGCCACCAGCACCAGCAGCATGGGCAGGGGCAACCACAGCAGATGGGCGGCCCCGGGGCTGAGCCCCAGACCCTGGAGCAGATCGGTGAAGCTGGCCTCGAGATCGAGGCCCGGGGCCACAACGCCCGCCGTGGTGGCGGCCGTTGTGGTGGCCAGAAGGCT
>CANHMF010000113.1 GCA_947461705.1 Synechococcaceae cyanobacterium | reverse complement strand
GTGTCGCAGGAAATCCGCGCCGCTGAGGACCCCGAGTTCGAGACCTTCTACACGAAGAACATTCTGTTGAATGAAGGTCTGCGTGCCTGGATGGCACCGGCTGACCAGCCGCACGAAAACTTCGTCTTCCCTGAAGAGGTTCTGCCCCGCGGCAACGCTCTCTGAGTTCCAATCTGCTTGATTGAAACGGCCGTGTTCATTGGATCAGCGCCCCACATGGGGCGCTTTTTAATGCCCGTACAGTCGCCGCTATTGGCCGATGGCTATGGCCTGGTTGTTCTTCCTTGCCAGCTTCTCGCTCTATGGCGGCGCCTTGGCCCTGCGCCATGCCTGGTTCCAGACCTCGGCCTGGGATCTCGCCATCTTTGATCAGGCCACCTATCTCATCGCCGAGGGATGGCCCGCCCAGAGCAGCCTGCTCGGCTTCCACATCCTGGGCGACCACGGGGCGCTGGTGCTCTACCCCGTGGGCTGGCTATCGCGGCTGATCCCCTCGGTGGGGCTGTGGATGGTGCTGCAGTCGGCGGCGCTGGCGGCCACGGCGTTCCCCCTGGATCAGCTCGGGCAGCTGCGGGGCCTCAGCCGACGCGCCCGCGGCGTGAGCCTCGCGGTGTTGCTGCTGTATCCGGTGATGTTCAACAGCGCCATCTTTGATGTGCACCCGGAGGTGCTGGCGCTGCCGCTGGTGCTGCAGGCCTTGTTCCTGCTGGAGCGCTCTCGGCCCGGTGATCCGCTGCGCCTGGCGCTGTGCCTGCTGCTCGCCCTCACTTGCAAACTGGCACTGGCCTTGCTGGTCGTGGGGTTCGCGGCTTGGCTGCTGCTCCGGCGTCGCTTCGGGCTTGGTGTTGGGCTGGCGGCGCTCGCCTTGGCCTGGGCGGCCGCCGTGGGCGGGTGGCTGATGCCCGCCTTTGGCGGTCCGCAGGCATCGCTGTTGCGCCATGCCGGCAAATTCGGGGGGCAAGCCGCTGGCGAGGGCCAGGGGCCTGCTTCGCTCCCGCTGCTGCAGACCGTGCTTGGCCAGGTGCTCTCGCTCGAGAACCTGGTGTACCTGTTGTTGTTACTGGTGCCGGTGGTCTACGTGCTGTTGCATCGCCAGCGCGGGCGCTTCCTGATGGGGCTGCTGCCCTTCCTGCCGCTGCTGCTGCTCAATCTGGCGGCGGAGCAGGCCTCACTGAAGGATCTGGTCCATCACTATGCGTTGTTCCTGGTGCCGTTCGTGGCCGCTGGCGTGCAGCAGACCCTGGCGCCGGGTACGGCGGGGATCGGCGGTTATGGGGCCTGGCTGCGTCCCCGGCTGCTGCTGATGGTGCTGGGCTGGGCGGTGCTGTGCTTCGTGCTGTTCTCCCGTGTCAGCTTCTTCGCCGGACCGTTTCAGCAGCGCATCGACACCCTGCCGCAGGTGCGGGCGGCGATGGCCTTGGTGCAGCCTCAGGCCGCCTTGCTCACCACCAACGACATCGCCCCCCATCTGGCCCGGCGCCCCGTGATCGCCATCACCGCCAAGCCTGAACTCAAGCGCCTTGAGCGCTACGACCAGATCCTGCTCGACCGGCGCCATCCAGGTTGGAAATCCTCGCCCCAGCTGGTGGAGCGGATGACATCGCGGCTGCAGGCCGATCCCTGCTGGCGGATCCGCTTCCAGCAGGGAGACGTGCTCCTGTTCGAACAGCAGCCCGCCGCGGCGGCCTGCAGGGCCTCAGCCGGGCTTGTCGGCCGGTGAACGGCGCCGGTCACTGGCGCTGCAGAACCAGCGATTCCAGCCGTCTTGTCCTGTCTGATCGAGCTGGCACTGCAGCTGCACTGAGCGGCGGCCGCTCGTGAGGCGGAAGGGGCGATCCGCCTGAAACTCGGGCCGATCCGTGATCACCAGCAGCGCCGGGTGGGCCTCACGGCTGATCCAGCCCTCCCCGCGGGGTTTGCTCTGGGCATACCACCAGAGGCTGGGGCGTTTGGCGATCGGGCCGGTGATCGCCAGCGGCAGCTCTGCGCTGCCCGACCCTGGCTGTGGCAGCAGCGGCAGCACCGGCAGGATTGACGCCTGCTCATTCAATTCCCAGTTCCAGAGCGGGCTCTGGAACAGCAGGGCCAGCGCCAGCAGCCAGCCGGATACCAGCGCGATCAGAGCCCGCCGCCAGCGTCCGCGGCTATCGCTGTCGATCAGGGCGGGAACCAGCGGGCCGCAGCACAGGGCAAACGGGGGCCAGAGCAGCAGGCTGTACCAGGGCAGCTGCGTCTGCAGCGGCAGCACCATCAAGCTGGCCATGGCGGTGAGCCCTACGCACCAGCGCCCCCACATCCGTCGGCGCTGCTGCCAGCAGCGCACGATGGCCAGAGGCCACAGGGGCAGCCAGGGCCAGCCGCCTGTGAGCACCTGAATCAGCGGCGGCAGTGGTCCGCCACTGTGCTGTTCCACGGAGCTGCTGAGCCGCGCCAGCCCCTGCCGGCCCCACATCACCAGGGCCCCATCGCCCCGCCAGGCCAGGTGCCAGCCATGCCAGGCCAGTCCTGGCAGCAGACCCAGGGCCAGCCCCGCCAGCAGCCAGGTCCAGCTGCGGCGATCGAGATCGCGATCCAGCCAACGCAGGGCGAGCCCCACCAGCAGCACCGGCGGTGCCACCGGCGCCTTGAGCAACAGCAGTGCCGAGCCGGCGAGCCCCGCCAGCAGTCCTCCCGCCGCCGGGCGCTGCGCCCCAGGGGGATGCGCCAGCAGCAGTCCCAGCCACAGGGTGGCCATGGCGCTCAGCTGCAGGCCGTCAAGCATGGCCAGGTGCCCATGGCGGGCCAGCGGCAGCAGGCTGAGGCTGATCACGGCGGTCCACAGGGCATCGCGCCGTTGCCCCGGGCGCAGCTGCCACTGCACCAGCCCCAGCAACGGACTCAGCAGGCTCGAGCCAAAGGCTGGCGCGAGGCGCACCAGCCATTCTGGCGGTAGGGCTGTGCTGCCGGCCCCGCTCAACCGGCGCCAGAGTCCGATCAGACCGGCGATCAGGGCATGGACCCCTGGGGGCTTGTTCAGATAGGGCTCGCCCCACTGCGTCGGCAGCAGCCAGTCGGGCCAGGGGGTGTTGCTCAGTTCGAGAGCCACCCGGGCCACCAGCGATTCATCCCAGTCGCGCAGCGGCCCCCGCGCCAGGCCGAGCAGGTTGAGGGCGAGGGCCGCCAGCCAGATCAGCAGCAGGCCACGCCAGGGGAGTCGCGCGTCGGGGGCGGTCATCGCGGGGTGCGGAGATCTTGACTCTGGCAGCAGTCCTCGGAGGGTCCCCGATAGATTGGCAGCGTTACGGCAGCAGTGAGGTGGAACTGGTAGGCCCTGTGCCAGCACCGGTTCCGAAGGCCTCGCCGGCTGTCATCTATCCCCCAGGGAGGAGGTGCCCGTGAGTTCCAGTTGTTTCACCCAGGATCTGCTGATCGCGGAGAACGCCGGCTGATAGCGGCACCCTGACCCGATCATTCGGTTCTGCGACAGAGCAGATCCGGCGAGAGCCCCCGTTCAGGGTCACCTGAGCGGGGGCATCGTTTGTTTAGGGAGCCTCGTGCTGATCTGCTGTTGCGGATCTGAGTTGATTGATCAGCGTATGGAGTGCGCTGGCCGCGGCCTCATCGGCCGGGCTATCACGCTTGAGAATCACAACACCGTCGCTTACGACCTGCACGCCGTAGCCGCCCTGGAGTTCATCCAGCAGGCGGATGCTCTTGCGCAACGCCTTGCGTTCGGCGGCAAAGGCCTTGCCGTAACGCTGTTGATAGTCGGTGTCGACGGCAATCCACTCCACGGCATGGATGCCGCCATCACGGTCCTTGTAGCGCAGCCCATTGGGGAAGCGCACAATCGCCTGGCGCGCGGCCAGATGGGGGATCAGCGGGGTGCTGGCGGCCACGCTCGCATCGGCGGGGATCTGCTTGAGAGCCTCGTGGGCGCGCTGGCTGTGTTGCCACTGTTGCCATGGAGACCGGTACACCAACGGCTGAATGCTGTCGGGAATGATCCAGTTGAGGCTGCGGTTGGGATTGCTGGTGATGGTGAACAACAGCGAGAGCAGGATGCAGGCCCGCCAAAGCTGGCGAAAGCGCCTGGTCTCGAACAGGCCGCGATGGCGCTCCCACCAAAAGATGGTCCCGGCAAATAACCCCGGAATCACCAGATAGGTGTAGCGGATGTTGATCGACAAGGGATTGTTGAATCCCTGCGCCAGGAGCAGCCCGAGCAGGGGAAGCCCCATCAGCAGCCAACTGTCCAGTGCGAGAAAGGGGATGAAGGCCAGTGGAAGACCCTGCCCTGCCAGGTAGCCGATCGTGGGGCCGGGGGGGCTGATCAGCTCGCGGATCACCACCCATGGCTGGCGTAACACCAGGCCCAGCACATCCATCGAGCTGGCCTGATCCCGGCCCTCCAGATACTGCCCAAAGTTCTCCACCATGAACCGCCGGGCATTGTCCTCGCTGAACAGCGGCATCAGCATGTTGGTCACGAGCACCACCCAGCCACCGCCGTAGGCGATCAGCGACAGCGCGAGCGGCCAGCGCTCGCGCTGTCGCAGACCGAGCCACAGACCGATGCCCACCAGCACCACGCCGGTGTCCTCACGGATCAAGGGAATGGCTAGAGCGGCGAGCAGCGTCAGCCAGCGCCAACGGCGCTCCAGCCCCAGCAGCAGCGCAAACACACAGACCGGTAGCTGGCTCAGATCGGTGAAGTTGCCCAGGCAGGGACCGATCACGGCATTGGCCCCGTAGAAGGCCAGCGTGAGCCAGGTGGCTAGATCCGGCTTCAGGCGCGTACGGGCCAGCTCGTGCAGCACCAGACCAGCCGCGGCGATCAGGCTCACCTGCAGCAGCGGCAGGGCCCACTTGCCCAGCAGCCCCACCAGGGGAATCCAGAGGGCCAGTGTTGGCGTGAAGTGCTGGCCGAGGCGGTGGTAGCCGATCGCCGGCAGGTCGCCACCGTGCACCACGTTGGTGGAGAGCTGGGAGGAGAGCGTGCTCTCGAAGGGGTGGCCGCTCAGCCCGTTCCAGAGCACCTGCAAGAGAATGCCCTGATCCAGGGTTGCGGTGAACATCTGGAGCCGCCAGATCTGCAATCCCCAGCCGATCAGCAGGAAGGCGAGCGCCGCGATCAGCACGCCCCGGCGCTCGCCGCGGAGCAGCGATGGTGTGCTGTGCATCCCGATCCCGTGACTGGGGCTGACCTTAGAGACCGCGCAATGAGGCCAAGCCTTCCGGCAGGCTCGTCGCCAGGCCGAGCGGTCCGCGGGGGTCGAAGCACAGGCTGCGGCCGAGATCTCGCAGAACTGTGAGGACAGCGGCTGCGTGGGCGGTGGGCACAGGGCTGATCCGGGCGGCCCGGCAGGTCTGCCAGTCGGCGAGCAGCACCACGCTGCGGTAAGCGCTGGCCCAGCCACCGGCCCCCTCCAGTGCCTCCAGCCGCGCAAACCAGCGTTCGGCTTCCCCGGGCCGGTTTTGGAGCACGCCGATCAGCGCCAGGCTCCAGAGGGCGTCGCGATCGCTCGGGGTCTGGCGCAGCTGTGCCTGCGCCTGGCGGCGCACGCGGTCCTGGTAGCTGAAGGTGGGATCAAGCAGATGCCAGGGGCCGATGCTGGCGAAGATCGGCGTCAGCGCCGATGGCCCGGCGGCCATCCCGCGCGCCAGGGCGATGAAGTGCTGATCGAACGGTTGGGGCCGTGGGGCGGTGGCCTTGCGGCGCCACAGCTCCACTTGGCGCTTCTTGGTCCAGGGCCAGCGCTCCACCAGCTCAAAGCGACCATCGCTGCGCACGCGTTTGCTGAGGGCCTGTGCCGGTGCGCGATTGGTGCCCTGATCACGGGTGGCCAGCACCCACCATTCGCTCTGCTCCAGCGCCAGGTTGTGGTCGTCTGGCCCGCGGCCCAGGCGCCGGGCCAGGATCCGGCCGCCCTCCTGGCGGCCTAGATAGGTGAGGGTCTGCTCGTTTAGCTCGGGGCTGCTGGCGGCCATCGCCAGCAGGGTGGGCCGCTCGCCAACGCTCTGGCGCAGCCGGGCAATCACGGCTGCCGCCGGGGAGCCCGGCCGGCTCTGCAGGGCAGCCATCCGGCTGATGGCGCTCTGGCCCAGGTTCACCCCCAGCCCGCAGGTCAGGAGTACAGCAGCGATGGCCGGTTGGTGGCGTGCCTCGATCCAGCGGCCGAGGCTCCACCAGCCGCGGCTCACCAGCAGCAGCAGCAGCGGCAGCACTGGGGCGATGTAGCGGGGATCCTTGTTGGGGCTCAGGCTGGTGAACAGCCAGCCGCTCAGGCAGCAGCCGATCAGCCAGGGCCAGCCGGCCGGAAGCATCTGCACGGGGTGACGCAGTAGCTCCCGCCAGCGCCAGCGCCCGCGTCTGTGCCAGCCCAGTAGCCCCAGGCCCAATAGCCCCGCCGTCAGCGTTGTGGCTCCCAGCTGGCCGGGCCACAACCGTGGATACCAGATCAGGCTGCGCGGGTCGAGGCTGCCGGGATCGCCCTCGGCAGCGCCGGAGGTCACTACGGCCCGCTCCGTGCCGCCGAGGGTCGTGATCCAGTTGTGATGCAGCCATGGCAGGGCCAGGGCCACCACCAGCGCGGCGGCCGCCACGGCTTGCCAGCGACGGCGAGGGTGCCCTAGGGCCTGGCCGGCGGCCCAGAGGGCAGGCGGCGCCAGCACCAGCAGAGCACTCTGCTTCACCAATACGGCAGCGGCCACCGCGGTAGCGGCCGCCAGGGTCTGGAACCAGCGCCCGCCGCCGTCCCCGGGGCGCTGCCAGCGGCCGAGTAGCCACAGGGCGAGTGTGCTGGTGGCCGTGAGGGGCAAATCAAGGGTGAAATCGGTGCGCAGCTCCAGCAGTGCCGGCGTCAGCGCCGTGAGTGTGGCGGCCAGCAGCCCGAAGCCCCTGCTCAGCAGCTGCCGTCCCCAGCAGGCCACCACCAGCAGCAGCAGGCCATGCCAGAGGCTCAGCACCCAGCTGGCGGCGTCAGCGCTCTCGCCAGCCGCATGCATCACGGCGGCGCTCACGAGCGAGGCCAGGGGCGGGATCTTGGGGGAGAGATCCAGCAGCGCATCCCATCCTTGCCAGCCGCTGCCAGCGGGCAGCCAGCCCAGCACACGGCCGTGGTCGATGGCGCTGTTGAGGTAGTCGGCCTGATCCCAGGCCGGCAGGCGCTGGTCCGCCGCCAACCAGAGCCGATCGGCCACGGTGGCCAATAGCCAGAGCGCCGCCAGGGCCGGCCACCACAGCCGATGGACACGAGGCGGCACGGTGGAGCCTTCGAGGGCTTCCACTCTGAAGGAGCGTTGCGGCCCGGGCCGTTGCGTGTTCTGGCACACCTGCCCTGGTCGCTCTGCCAACCCTGCGGTGATCATGGCGCGTGACGCTCTGCGTCGAAATCCTCTTTTGGTGTGAGGACCATGAAACTGTTCCAGAAGCTTCTTCTGGCGCCTGCTGCCCTGGGCCTGATGGCTCCTGTGGCTGCATCCGCCGCCGACCTGAATATCGCTGGCGTCAGCCAGTACGGCTCTGAGGAGCAGGTGACTTCGATCACCCAGTTCTCCGACGTGCAGCCCACCGACTGGGCCTACCAGGCGCTGTCCAACCTGATCG
>CANHMF010000112.1 GCA_947461705.1 Synechococcaceae cyanobacterium | reverse complement strand
GTTAAGGTTGGCAAGCCTGTTGATATCAGCATTGATTCATTCCCAGCCAACGATTTTGGCGTTGTGCAGGGAACGCTAAAGAGCATTGGCTCCGATGCCCTGCCTCCCGATGAGCGCAATCAGACGTACCGTTTCCCCGCGACCGTCTCCCTCAACTCGCAGCAATTCAAGTTGAAGTCTGGCAAGATTCTGCCCTTGCAGGTGGGCATGTCGCTCACGGCAAATGTGAAGTTGCGCCAGGTGACTTATTTGCAGCTACTGCTAGGTGAGTTCAAGGACAAGACCGATTCCTTGAAGCAGATCTGACCTGATTCAGGCCTTGATGACCTGTTTGGGGTCGCCGAAGGCCTCCTGGGGGGAGGAGGGCAGCCGTTGCTGGGCCGCGGCAATCAGGCCACGGAAGAGGGGATGGGGTTTGCCCGGTCGTGACAGGAATTCGGGGTGGTACTGGCAGGCCGTGAAGAAGGGGTGGCCCTTGAGCTCGATCAGTTCCACGAGGCGGCCGTCCGGTGAGGTGCCGCTGATCTCGTAGCCCGATTCCAGGAACAGATTGCGGTAGGCGTTGTTGAACTCGTAGCGGTGGCGGTGACGCTCGTACACCACCTCCTCGCCGTAGAGGCTGTGGGCCATGGTGCCCGGGGCCAGCCGGCAGGGGTAGACGCCCAGGCGCATGGTGCCGCCCAGATCCACCACGTCCTGCTGTTCGGGCAGCAGGTGGATCACCGGATGGGCGGTGTCGGGATCGAGTTCGGCGCTGGTGGCTCCGGTGAGGCCCGCCTGGTTACGCGCCCACTCGATCACGGCCGTCTGCATGCCCAGGCACAGCCCTAGGAAGGGCACCCGTTGCTCGCGGGCCCAGCGGATGGCGGCCACCTTGCCATCCACACCGCGGTTGCCGAAGCCGCCGGGCACCACCACCGCGTCCATGCCCTTGAGCAGGGCCTCCGCCCCCTGCTCTTCGATCTGCTCGGCGCAGATCCAGTGCAGGTCGAGGGAGGCATCACGGTCGATGCAGGCATGGCGCAGGGCCTCCACCACCGAGAGGTAGGCATCGTTGAGCTGCACGTATTTGCCCACCAGCGCCACCTTCACGGCCGGGCCGGGATTGCGCAGCTTGGTCACCAGTTCCTGCCAGCGGGCCATGTCGCTGTCGTGGTCGGCCAGGCGCAGCACATCCAGCACTTCGCGGCAGAGCCCCTCCCGTTCCATGGCCAGGGGCACGGCGTAGATGCTGTCGGCATCGAGGGCCTGGATCACGGCCCTGGTGGGAACACCGCAGAACCCGCCGATCTTGCCCTTGAGTTCTTCGTTGATCTCCCGGTCGCTGCGGCACACCAGCACGTCCGGCTGGATGCCGATCGAGCGCAGCTCCTTCACGGAGTGCTGGGTGGGCTTGGTTTTCAGCTCGCCCGAGGTGCCGATGTAGGGCAGCAGGGTCACGTGCACGTAGGCCAGATCGTGGCGGCCCACCTCGCCCCGGAACTCCCGGATGGCCTCCAGAAACGGCAGGGATTCGATATCCCCCACGGTGCCGCCGATCTCGGTGATCACCACATCGGCGTTGCTGTTGGCCGCCACCCGCTTGATGCGCTCCCGGATTTCGCCGGTGATGTGGGGGATCACCTGCACGGTGCCGCCGTTGTAATCACCGCGGCGCTCCTTGTTGATCACCGACTGGTAGATCGAACCGGTGGTCACGCTGTTGAGGCGTGACATGGCGGTGTCGGTGAAGCGCTCGTAGTGGCCGAGGTCGAGGTCGGTCTCAGCGCCGTCCTCGGTCACAAACACCTCGCCGTGCTGGTACGGGCTCATCGTGCCCGGGTCCACGTTCAGGTAGGGGTCGAGCTTGAGGATCGAGACGCTGTAACCGCGGCTTTTCAGCAGACGCCCCAGGCTGGCGGCCACGATCCCCTTGCCGATGCTGGACACCACGCCACCGGTCACGAAGACGAATTTGGCCATGGCACCTCGGGCGACCCTTCAATTTACCGGGCGTCTTCCGGGGCCCGCGGGAGCCCGGTGAGGGGCTCAGCCCTCCAGCAGGCTGCGCAGCATCCAGGCGGTCTTCTCGTGGACCTGCAGCCGCTGGGTGAGGAGATCGGCAGTGGGTTGGTCGTTGGCGTCGTTCACCAGGTGGAACAGGTTGCGGGCGGTGCGGGCCACCGCCTCATGGCCCATCACCAGTTCATGCACCATCTCCAGGGCGCTGGGGATGCCTTGGGCTTCGGGGATGGAGGCCAGGCGGGCGAAACTGCCGCCACCGAAGGGTGCGGGACAGCCCAGGGCCCGGATCCGCTCGGCAATCACGTCGAGGGCGGTCCACAGCTCCGTGTACTGATCCATGAACATCAGGTGGAGGGTGTTGAACATCGGCCCAGTCACGTTCCAGTGGAAGCCGTGGGTTTTGCCATAGAGCACGTAGCTGTCGGCGAGCAGGCGCCCCAGGCCCTCGGCGATCTCGGTGCGTTGGCCGGCCGGAATGCCGATGTCGAGGGGCGGGGCGGTGGGGCCGGAGGGGGCGAAGGTCATGGGCTTAGGCGGAGCAGATCCGCGCTGGCAGGTGTCCTCGTTCTAGCGGCAGTGTCCCGCCGGGACAGCCGTGGGCCTCAGCTCTTCTGATCGGTATCGAGGGTGTGCAGGTAGTCGTGCACCTTGCAGCGGCGCTGGGGCTGCCGCAGCTTCAGCAGGGCCCGCGACTCGATCTGGCGCACCCGTTCCCGGGACAGATGCAGACCCTCGCCGATCTGGGCCAGGGTCTGGGGCGTGTCGTCTTCGAGGCCGTAGCGCAGCCGGATCACCGCCGCCTCGCGGCTGCTGAGTTCCTCCAGCAGGGCCTCCAGGTCGGCGTGGAGCTCGTCGCGGGTGAGCTGTTGCTCGGGCGTGGCGTGGCCGTCCTCCAGCAGGTCGCCCAAGTCGGTGTCCTGTTCGCGGCCCACCTTGGTGTCGAGTGACACGGAGCGCGGCACCCGCATCAGGGTGAGCCGCACTACGTCTTCGCTCAGGCCCAGTTCCCTGGCCAGGTCGGCCACGGAGGCGATCCGGCCCTGCTCAGAGGCGATCTGGCGCTGCGCTTTCTTGATCCGGTTCAGCTTCTCGGTGACATGCACTGGCAGCCGGATCGTGCGGCTCTGGGTGGCGATGGCCCGCGTGATGCCCTGGCGGATCCACCAGTAGGCATAGGTGCTGAAGCGGAAGCCGCGGGTGGGGTCGTACTTCTCCACGGCCCGCTCCAGGCCCAGGGTTCCCTCCTGCACCAGATCCAGCAGTTCCATGCCCCGCTGCTGATATTTCTTGGCCACGGCCACCACCAGCCGCAGGTTCGCCTGGATCATGCGATCGCGGGCCCGGCGGCCCTGGTGCAGGGCCTGCTTCAGCTCGGCCACGCTGATGCCGATCCGCGCGGCCCAGGCGTCCTGTCCGGTGCGCAGGGCTGTGCGCAGGTCGGGAACCGTGAGGTCCACACGCTCGGCCCACTGCTGCACCCTGGGCCAGTGGCCCAGGTGTGAGGCCAGCCGCTGGCGCGCTTCCTCGAGGGCGATCAGCTGGGCCAGCCCTGGGGTGTCGCCACCCAGGGCCTGGCGTTCCCGCAGCAGGCGTTCCCGGCGCTGCACCAGCCGGGCCAGGGTCAGCTCCTCCTCATGGCTGAGCAGGTCCACCCGGCCGATGTCCTGCAGGTAGAGCCGCACCAGATCGGTGCTGTGGGTGCCTTTGGGCATGGGCGGCACCAACGCTGGGACGTCCCCACCATCCGCACAGTGCTGCGCGGGGTGGCGAAACCCTGGGTTTCTGTTCGGGTTCAGCCCTCCTCTGGAGGTTCAGCCGTCCTCGTCGTCCACCCAGGTGCTGGCCACGTGAAGCTCCTCCAGCTGCTTGCTGGCCACACCGCCAGGGGCACCGGTCATCAGGCAGCGGGCCTGCTGGGTCTTGGGGAAGGCGATGGTGTCGCGGATCGACTCTTCACCGGCCAGCAGCATCACGATCCGGTCCACACCGAAGGCCAGGCCGCCGTGGGGCGGGGCACCCATATCGAGAGCTTCCATCAGGAAGCCGAACTGTTGGTTGGCCTCCTCCAGGGGCAGGCCGATCGTTTGCAGAACCTGGCGCTGCAGTGCTGAATCGTGGATGCGCAGGGAGCCGCCACCCAGTTCCAGGCCGTTGAGCACCAGGTCGTAGGCCTGGGCGCGGGCGGTGGGCAGGGTGGTGGCCCAGGCGGCGGGATCGGTGCCCAGGTCGTCGGTGTTGGGGGCGCAGAAGGGGTGGTGCAGGGCCTCGAGGCGGTTTTCGCCGGCGTTGAACTCGAACATCGGGAAATCCACCACCCAGAGGAAGTTCCACTGGTCGTTGTCCCGCTCGGGCTGCACCAGGCCCAGCTCGCGGGCCAGGAACTGGCGCACCCGATCGAGGGCCTTGTTCACCGTGGCGGTGTCGCCGGCGCCGAACAGCAGCAAGGTGCCGGGCTCAGCGCCGGTGCGGGCCAGCAGTTCAGCCTTCGTGTCCTCGGAGAGGTTGTCCTTGATGGCGCCGATCGTGTCGATCTCGCCGCCCTCGCGCACCCGGATGAAGGCCAGGCCGCCAGCACCGGCCTTCTGGGCCTCGGAAAACACATCGCCGCCGGGCTTGATGCGCACGTTGCTGATGGCGTCGTTGCCCCCGGGCACGGCAATGCACTTCACCGAACCGCCGGCGGCCACTGCACCGCTGAACACCTTGAAGCCCATGGTGGCCACCAGGTCACTCACGTTGGTGAGCTCCAGGCCATAGCGGGTGTCAGGGCGGTCGGTGCCGTAGCGCTCCATGGCTTCATGCCAGGTGAGCCGCGGGAAGGGGCGTGGCAGCTCCACGCCTTTCACGGCCTTCCAGATGCTGGCGATCAGGGCCTCGTTGAGCTCCAGGATCTGCTCCTGGCCCATGAAGCTCATCTCGATGTCCAGCTGGGTGAATTCCGGCTGGCGATCGGCCCGCAGGTCTTCATCGCGGAAGCAGCGGGCCACCTGGTAGTAGCGCTCGATGCCGCCCACCATCAGCAGCTGCTTGAACAGTTGGGGCGACTGGGGCAGGGCGAACCACTCGCCGCCGCACACCCGGCTGGGCACCAGATAGTCACGGGCGCCTTCGGGGGTGGAGCGGGTGAGCACCGGGGTTTCCACCTCGATGAAGCCCTGCTCTTCGAGGAAGCGGCGGGCCGCCTGGATGGTGCTGGCGCGCAGGCGCAGGTTGCCGTTCATGCGCTCGCGGCGCAGATCCAGGTAGCGGTGGCGCAGCCGCAGCTCTTCGCGGGTGTTCTCTTCGTCGTGCACCGACACGGGGAAGGGCAGGTTGCCCTTCACGCTGTTGAGCACGGTGATGGAGCTGGCCAGCACTTCGATGCGGCCGGTGGCCAGCTTGTCGTTGATGGCATCGGCGGGGCGCTCCCGCACCTTCCCTTCCACTTGGACCACCGTCTCGTTGCGCAGGTGCTCCGCCACGGCAAACATCTCGGCGCCGTTGTCGGGGTCGACGGTGATCTGCACGGTGCCGCTGCGGTCGCGCAGGTCGATGAAGATCACGCCGCCATGGTCACGGCTGCGGTCCACCCAGCCGCAGAGCTGAACGGCCTGGCCGCTGGCGTCGTGGCGCAGGTCGCCGCATCCGTGGCTGCGCATGCTCGGTCCCGTGTCGAATCGGCGATTTTCCCACGGCGCCCTCGAAGCTTGTTGTTTCCCCAGGTCGTTATCCCTAGGGTTGAGACCCCAATCACGGGTGCCTGGGGTGATGGTTGTTCACCTGGGCTTTGGCCATTCCCCCGACTTGCCTCGTCCTTTCATGAACCGACGCGAACTTCTCTCCACCTCAGGCCTGTTGCTGGCGGGGGTGGCGGTGCCTTCACTGGCGGGGAGACGGGCCATGGCCGCCGGTGCGGACGATCAGCAGCTGCTCAAGAGCCTCCAGGCCTGCACCCCCACTGATTCATTGACGCGGCTGCAGGAGGGCAACCGCCGCTTTGCCAAGGCCTGGGTGTCGGCTTCGGGCAAGGGCACCCCACGCCAGCGGATGGATCGGCTGAACGCCATCTGGGAGGACAGCTGCCAGATCGATCCGGCGGCCCTGGCCCAGGGACAGAAGCCCTTGGCGGCGGTTCTGTCCTGTGCCGATGCGCGGGTGGAACCCAGCTGGGTGTTTGCCTGTGGATCTGGTGAGCTGTTTCAGGTGCGCAGCGCCGGCAACACCGCCTTCAACGATGCGATTGCCTCGATGGAGTACGCCGTCTCGGTGCTTGGAACCCCCCTGGTGCTGGTGATGGGTCACAGCGCTTGTGGGGCTGTCAAGGCGGCGATGGCGACGAATCCCTTGACGCCCATGCTCGAGGATCTGGTCAAGCCAATCCGCTCCAGCATCAAGCCAGGCGAGGGTCTTGAAGCCGTGATCAAGGGCAATGTGCGTGCCGCCGCTGCAACCCTGGTGGCCAAGAGCGAGGTGCTGCGTTCGGCGGTCGACGCTGGCAAAGTCACCGTGCGGGGGAGCTATTTCGACATCGCCACCGGTGTGGTGACCGTTCTGTAGAAGGGGCGACGCACCACGAGCGCTGGCTCGGCCTTGCCCCGGATCTCGACCGTCAGTGCGGTTCCGACCTTGGCCAGCCCCGTTGGCACGCAGGCCAAAGCAATGCCCTTGTTGAGGGTGGGGGACCAGCTGCCGCTGGTGATCTTCCCCACCACTTGGCCGTTGTGCAGCACGGGATAGCCATGGCGGGCAATGGCCCGTCCCTGCAGTTCCAGCCCCACCAGTCGCTGCTGCACGCCCTGCTCCGTTTGCCGTTCCAGCACCGTGCGGCCGATGAATGGCTTTGGCATCTCCAGGTGCACCAGCCAGCCCAGCCCCACCTCGAGGGGCGTGGTGGTCGTGTCCATGTCGGAGCCGTAGAGGTGCATGGCTGCTTCCAGCCGCAGGGTGTCGCGGGCACCAAGGCCGCAGGGCACCACGCCCTCGGCCAGCAGCTGGGTCCACAGGGCCAGGCCCGCGTCGCGGGGCAGCAGCAGCTCGAAGCCGTCTTCGCCGGTGTAGCCGGTGCGCGCCACGAAGGCCGTGGCTCCGGCCAGGTCCAGCTCGCGGTGGCCGAAGCGGGGCAGGCCGCTCAGGTTGGCCCCGCCCAGGGCCTCCAGGCGGGCCTGGGCCTCAGGGCCCTGCAGGGCCAGCAGCACCCCGTCGCCCTTGCGGTCGGCGATGGTGATGCCTTCGGGTTCCAGCTGACTGCGCAGCCAGGCCGTGTCGGTGGCGGCACAGGCAGCATTGATCACCAGCAGGAGCTGGCCGCTGCAGCCATCGCTGCTGGCCACCTGTCCCTGGTCGTAGACGATCACGTCATCGCGGATGCCGCCCTGGTCGTTGAGCAGCACCGTGTAGCAGGCCTCGCCGGGGCCGATGCGGAACAGGTCGGTGGGCACCAGGGCCTGCAGGGCATCCTTGGCACCATCGCCCCGCAGGGTGAGCACGCCCATGTGGGAGATGTCGAACACCCCGCAG
The DNA here is from genome assembly GCA_947461705.1 of Synechococcaceae cyanobacterium. GTDB lineage: Bacteria > Cyanobacteriota > Cyanobacteriia > PCC-6307 > Cyanobiaceae > Vulcanococcus. The sequence goes on along the minus strand of CANHMF010000112.1, from coordinate 115 downwards.
CCCTGGCGCACCGCCTTGTGTTCCTGCACCAGGCCGCTGAACTGCACGGCCATCTCCCAGCCGGCAAAGGGCACCATGCGTCCCCCGGCGGACCTGGCAGCGTCGAACAGGGGGG
>CANHMF010000111.1 GCA_947461705.1 Synechococcaceae cyanobacterium | reverse complement strand
TGGGCCGCCACGTTGTCGGCGTGCTGCAGCAGCCAACCCTGTTCCGCCAAACCCATGGCGCCATGGCTGGGGCTGCTGGAGGCACCATTGCCGAAACTGCCGGCAATCACGATGCAGTAACGCTCCGGATCCAGCACAGGGCCTGCGATCCAGGCGAGATCGTCTGGTCGGGCGCCATAGGACGTGGGCACCAGGATCAGGTTGGAGCGATCGGCGTTGAGCTCGCCGATGGCCAGGTAGCTGAGCTGGGCATTGGGGATGGTCTGGCCGCAGGCCAGGGGCAGATCGCCAAGGGGAAAGCGGGCGGTCTGCTGGTTGAGCACAGCGCTCATCGGGGCAGGGCCAGGCCGGGCAGCTGACGCAGCAGTTGGCGGTGCACAGCGATGTAGCCAGGATCCAGGTGGCTCAGGTGGGGAGCCGTCCAGCGGTGGGCCGCAGGCAGGGCGTGGAACGGCAGGGAGGGGTAGAGATGGTGCTCGGCGTGGAACGGCATGTTCCACATCAACCAGCGCACCGGTGCAATCGTGAGGGTGGTGCGGGTGTTGGTGGTGCCGTCGGTGCCGAAGCTGCAACCGCTGTGCTCCGCCAGCAGCAGCAGCCGCAGGAAGGGCTGCCCCACCGCCAGCGGGAGGAGCCAACTCCACCACAGAAAACCGTTGGCAACGATCAGCGAGACGAGGAGCAGCAGGCCGTACACCAGAAACTGAGCACGCACGGAACGCCGTACCTGCGGAATCGACTCGGGGCTGAGGTAGGCACGATCGGAGAGATCACCCCAGAGCAGGGAGGCATAGCCGGAGAGCTTGCCGGTCCACCAGTGCCAACCGCTCACCTCCAGCAGGTAGGTCCAGGCGGTGGTGGGCACGGGATCCTCCAGCTCGGGATCCAGGCCGGGCTGGTGGGTGAAGCGGTGGTGCCACTGGTGGTAACGGCGGTAGAAGGTGCTGTTGTAGAAACTCAGCACACCGGCGCACCAGGCCACGGCGTCATTGAGGCGCTTGCTGCGGAACACGGTGCGGTGCCCGCACTCGTGCAGCGGAGCAAAGCAGGTGGCCAGGCCGATGCCACTGGCCAACAGGCCCAGCAGGCGCAGCCCCCAGGGCAGGGCCGCCGCTCGCCACAGGATGCCCCCCACCACGATGGTGACGAGGTGGGAGGTGAGCCGGATCCAGCCGGGGGCATCCCGCAGACGATTGAGCTCTGCGAGGTGGTCCCGCGCAATCAGGGGTGTCGATGCCTGTGCCATCGCGCCATCACACCAGTGGGTGGGGCAGGGCAGCGGTAGGCATCGCCACCATTTGGTGGCTTGGCCCTAGCGAGGTTGTCCGCCCAGGTTGTGGAGCTGCTCCAGCAGTTGGCGATGCACGGCGGTGGCTCTACGCATATCGGCAATGGCGCCGCTGACGGCGGGCTGATCCAGGGCTTCTTGCCAGGTGCTGAGCAAGTCGGCGGCGGAAGTCCAAGGCTCAGCGAGATCCCTGCAGCTACAGCCGAACTGCGTGGCGCAGGCGCGCACCTTGGGGTCGTAACTGAGGGCGGAGGTGGGACTGCCGGACAGGGCCGCCAGGATCAGCGCATGCAGACGCATGGCTACCACCAGGCCGGCGCTGCGGAACACGGCCATGGCCTCGCGAGGCCGGGTGGCGATCAGTTCGCGGCTGCGCCGTTGCAGCGCCTCACCCACGAGCCCCTGGGCCACCAGCTGATCCAGCAAACCGGCATCCTGGCCGCGATGAAAGGGCAGCCACAGCACCTCGCGGTTGTGCTGCTCCGCCAGCTGCTCCAGGGCCTCGAGGTAGGGACGCCAGGCATCGCCCTGCAGCAGAGCCGATGGGCGCCAGCACACCACGATCGGCCCACCCCCTCCGATCCATGGCTGCGGCTCCAGGGCCCAGACCGCATCGGTACCGTGGCAGGCGCTGACGCCGAGGCGACGGGCGAGCTGATCGGATTCAGGATCACGCCAGCTGATGGCCGTGGCCAGGGGCAACAGAGCCCGGACCAGGACACGGCTACGCCGCCGCTTCAGGGGGCCGAGGCCCTGGGCCCAGAGCAGTACCGGCTTGCCCTGCAGTCGCGCGGCGACGATCAGGGCGGCGTAATAGAGAAGGCTGCGGAAACTGGTGGAGTCCTGCAGGAGGCTGCCGCCACCCAGCACCAAGGCATCACTAGTCCGCAGGGCCGCCAACACCCGCTTCAAGCGGCGGCGGGGCACCGTGGCCACGCCAAAGCGCTGCTGCACCTCGGCTTCGTCGTGGGCGGTCACCAGCGGCGCCACACTGGTGGGCAGCTGGCGCAGCAAGGAGTCCAGCAGGGCGTCATCGCCGAGGTTATGTTCGCCGTAGTAGCCGCACAGCAGGGCGACTGGGCGCTTCTGGGCTGGCTCGGGCACACCACAACCAATGGCAGGCCTGAAGCATCGCACCGGGTGGCCGCTGGGTCGGCGCCCTTGGGGAGCCTGCCTACATTGCCTTGAGCTTCAGCCTCCAGACCATGGCCAGCAGTGACGCCCAGCGCCAGGCCCTGATCGCATCCCTGCGCGAGCGCTATGCGAAGGCCCTGCAACAGGAGGATGCGGAGGCCAAGCAGGCCCTGTTCAAGGAAGCGGTATATCTCGGCATCCAGCCGGATCTGTTCACGCAGAACGAGCAGTCGTGAGCGAGCTGCTGCTGTTCAAGACCCTCTGGGGGTTCAGCGGCAGCCTGGCCCAGGCTCAAAACCTGGCAGCGGCTCAGGGGTTTGATGGCCTTGAGCTGAACCTGCACCATCCCTGCATTGCCGCGCTCGCGGCGCAGCAGGTGCAGGAGGCCCTCAGCCAGGCCCAGCAGCGCTTGATTGTGGAGATCGTCACCGGTGGTGACTACGTGCCGGCCCTCGCGCAGGGCCCGGCGCAGCAGCTTCAGGAGCTGCGCGAACAGCTGCAGCGGGCCCTGGAGCTGCAGCCGGTGCGCATCAGTGTGATTGCCGGATCCGACGCCTGGGGACCTCGGCAGCAACGGGAGTTCTGGGACGAGGCCGTGGCGATGGCCAAGGCAGCAGCGGCACCGGTGTGCTTTGAAACCCATCGGTCCCGCAGCCTGTTCAACCCCTGGACCATCGAGGACTGGCTGCACTCCTATCCCGATCTGCGGCTGACGGCGGATCTGAGCCACTGGTGCGCGGTGGCGGAACGCCTGATGACGCCGGAGTTGACACCCATCCAGGCCATGGCCGGCCGGGTGGACCACATCCACGCGCGGGTTGGCCATGCCCAGGGCCCTTCAGTGGGACACCCGTTTGCCCCGGAATGGACCGAGGCGTTGGAGGCCCATCGCCGCTGTTGGGCTCTGTTCAGCGCGTCACAACGCGGCCGTGGGTTGGCCCCACGCACGATCACACCGGAGTTCGGGCCGGATGGCTACCTACCCCAGTTGCCCTTCACAGCCCAGCCGGTGGCTGATTTGGAGGAGATCAACCGCAGCCTGGGGGTCTGGATCAAGGCTGGGGCTCTGGAGCGCTGAACCCCATCAGCGCGGCGTAGAGGGCCTGATGCTGGAGAATCCGCTGCTCGAGGCGATGGGGCGGTCCTGGCACCAGGCCGCTGGCGTAGCCGATCTGAGCCGACTCCACCAGCAGCCGGTCTTCCTCGAGAAAGCCCAGCACCTCCTCCATCCAGGCGTCTGCTCCGGGGCGAAGGCTCGGGTCGCCCAGCAGCCACACATCCATGCGGCAGTGCTGGAGATCCAGCGGGGGAAAACTGATCACCGCCATGCGGCCATCAGGCCAGAACAGCAGATGGGTCCAGGGGGCCAGGCCGAAGGTAAGGAACTCACCGCCCGCCGGGTAGGGCGTGGCCAGCAACGAGGCATGGCGACTCAGGGCGTGGCGGTAGTGGCGCACCGGCCCCTGCTCCCGGTGCAGGGTGGTGGGGTGGGCAATGGCTACGTGATAGTCGTCGAGGGTGTTGTCATGGGCAATCTTCCAGTTGCACAGCAGGGTGCGGGTCTGCTGGGCCAGTAACACCCGCGGCCGATCGAGCAGGTCAGCTGCCTCCTCCAGCACGAGATCGAGTTGCTGGGCGAGGGGCAGGGGGTTGGCAGCGATGGCCACCCAGATCAGGTTGGCGAAGATCTGGCAGCCCAACGCAGCCAGGGGCCATTGGCGGCGATCGAACGGCGCCAGGAAATCGCCCTCGCGGGCAGCGGCCAGGAGATCTCCCTGGAGGTTGTAGGTCCAACCGTGGTAGGGACAGACCAGCCGGCGACAAGCCTGAGCCTCAGCAGTGGCCGCCAGCAGGGCCACACCGCGATGGGGACAGCGGTTCGCAAAGGCCGCAGGGATGTCACCCATGCGGGTGAGCAGCACCGGTAACCCCTGCACATCCAGGGCGAGGCTGTGACCCGGGGGCAGGGCATCCAGACAGGCGATGGGATGCCAGAAGTGTGGGGCGTACCGCTCACGCTCCTGCTGGGCAATGGCGGCAGAGCCATACACCGAGGCGGGCAGAAAGGGCTGAGCCCCTGATGCAGAGGGGGTCATGAAGGCAGGGCCGGCTCGAGGGTGCGCAGCCCCCTGGCCAGGTCTTCCCGCATGGCAAGGAACTGCGGAGACAACCGCACGTCCGCCATCGCGGAGCGATCCAGTTGGACATCGACACTGCGCACGATCCGCCCTGGATTCGGCGCCAGGATGTGCACACGATTGGCCAGCAGCAGGGCCTCCTCGAGGTCGTGGGTGATTAACAGGGCCGTGAGCCCGGTGCGCCGCCAGAGCTGATGCAGGAACTCCTGCATCGATTCACGGATCTGAATATCCAGGGCCCCGAAGGGTTCATCCAGGAGCAACAGCTTGGGCTCGGCGGCGAGCGCTCGGGCGATGGCCACCCGCTGCTGCATGCCACCGGAGAGCTCCCGGGGCAGGCGCCGTGCCGCATCCGCCAGGCCCACAACCTCGAGGAAATAGCTGGTACGTTCATGCACCTCGGAGCGGGAGAGCCCCTGCAACTCCATGCCGAAAGCCACGTTCTGGGCAGCGGTGAGCCAGGGGTAGAGGCTGTACTTCTGAAACACCATGCCCCGGTCCGAACCGGGACCCAGCACCGGCTGGCCATCCAGGCAGATGCTGCCGCTGCTGGGTTGGTCGAGGCCAGCGATCAGGCGCATCACCGTGGACTTACCCGAGCCGGAACTGCCCACCAGGGCAAGGAACTCCCCGGAGTGCAGGTCAAACGTCACGTGATCAAGCACCAACTTGCTGGCCTTGCCATGGCCGAAGCTCTTGCAGACGCTGGAAACCTGAAGATGCATGGGGATCTGTTCAATTGGCCCAGGAGCAGGCTCGGCGCATCAGAAACCGGAAGCCAAGGTCGATGGCAAGGCCGATCAGACCGATCACAATCAAGCCGACGAAAATCTCATCGGTGCGCAGGAACCGCTGGGCCAAGCTGATGCGTTTACCAAGGCCCTCGGTGGCCGCCACGAGTTCAGCCACGATCACCAGGTTCCAGGCGGAAGCCATGTTGATCCGGTAGGTGTCCAGCACCTGAGGTGCAATGAAGGGGGCGACAACCCGGGAGAGAATGGGGAAACCTTTGCCACCCAGGGTGAGAGCCGTTTCCACCAGCTCCCTGGGCACGAACTTCACCGCATCCATGATCATCAGAGTGTTGAAGAACACGGTGCCGATGAAGATCAGCAACACCTTGGGCAGCTCCTCCAGGCCGAAATAGATGATCAGCAGCGGGATGAATGCGGGCGCTGGCATGTAACGGATCAAGCCCATCAAGGGCTCCAGCAGGCGGCAGATCACAGGGTTCGCGCCCATGGCAATGCCCACGGGGAGGGCAACCCCAGCCGAGAGGGCAAAACCGATGAACACCCGCTGGATGCTGGCCAGGGCATCCTTCAGCAGGATGCCGCTGGACCACTGGGTCTGACCGGCCCGCCAGACCGCTAGGGGCGAGGGCAGGAACAGCTTGTCGACAGCGCCACTGGCGGTGGAGACAAACCAAACAATCAGTACCCCAAGGATGCCCATGAGACCGAGTACCCAGGGTTGGCTCAGCAAGCGCCGCAGCGCAACTGTTGTCATCACGGGCCCTACTTGGCGTTATCCACAAAAGTGGGATTCAGCAGAGTGCTGATGTCCGGCGTGGTCTTGGCCAGCCCAACCTCCACAAGGAACGCGCTGATCTGCTCGGCCGCATAGGGCAGCGCAATCATCGTGGTGCCGGGCTTGAAGTTGGCCTGGTTTTCCGCGAGGGTCTGAATCGTGGTGCCAGCGTCGTAGGCCTTGAACTCCGCTTCCGACACCCCGGAGCGCTGGACCAAAATGGGCAGGGCGGCAGCCGGTTCGTCCTTCATCAGCTTGAGCGTGGCAAACCAGGCATTCACCACCTTCTGAATGGCCTCGGGATTCTTGGCCACAAAGTCGCGACGGCAGACCAACAGATCGCTGATGGCGCCTGGGTGCTCCTTGGAGGTGGTGAGGGCTTTGCTGCCAGGACGCTTGAGGGCCTGGGTGGTGAAGGGTGCATACACACCCGCTGCATCCACCTTGCCGGCCGCAAAGGCGGCGGCAGCGGCTCCGGTTTCCAGCGGAACAAAGGTGATATCGGAGGCTTTTAAGCCAGCATCCTTCAGCACCTTGAGCAGCAGGTAGTGGTCCACGGTGCCCTCCTCAGCGGCAACCTTCTTGCCCTTGAGGTCAGCGACCGTTCTGATCTCCTCCACGGCAATGATCTGGTCGTTGCCGGTGGAGTAATCGTTCTGGAGCACCACCTGGAGGTCAGCACCACCGGCGATCGAACTGATGGTGTCGTTCAGGGTTTGGCTGTTGCAATCCAGCTGACCAGCATTCAGGGCATTGATCGAATCGAGGTAGCCATCAAACCACTGCAACTTCACACCAACATTGGCAGCACTGAACAGACCTTTGGCTTCAGTGACGGCCCAGGGGAACCAGCCCGGCCAGGCGCTGTAGCCGAGCCGCACATTGGCGGAGTCACTAGCGGGCTTCTGGCAGGCTGTGAGCAGGCCTGCACCCAACGCGGTGAGCAGGGAAAGGGTGAGGGCGCGGCGACGGGAAGGTGCGGATGACAATGTCATGGGAGGTATCAAGCAGGTGTACGAGATCAGACAATCGCTTCAGAAGAACTCCAGGTAGCGCTTCTGTTCCCAATCAGAAACGGCGCAGTGGTAGGACTCCCACTCCTGACGTTTGTAGGTCACATAGGCCTCGTACATGGCATCGCCGAATACCTTTTTGGAAAGGGGATCAACGGCAAAGGCTTCGATGGCCTCAGCCAGCGTGCGAGGCAACATGCCGATACCCCGATCGGCCAGCTGAGCAGCACTCAGGGTGTAGGCATTCACGAGATTGGGTTGGCCCGGCTCCAATTGCTCCCGGATCCCCTCCAGGCCAGCGGCGAGGATCATCGCGGCGCCCAGATAGGGATTACAGGAGATATCTGCAGCACGGCACTCCACCCGCCCACCGGGGGAGGGAATCCGCAACATGTTGGTGCGGTTATTGTTGCCATAACAGATGAACACCGGCGCCCAGGTAAAACCGGACATGCTGCCCTGGGCCACAAGCCGCTTATAGCTGTTCACCGTGGGGGCGATCACCGCACAGATGGCGGCGGCATGGCGGAGGATGC
>CANHMF010000110.1 GCA_947461705.1 Synechococcaceae cyanobacterium | reverse complement strand
TCGCCCACGGCTTCAACATCCGCTTCGAGCTGATCAAGCCCCCCGCCGACGTGGACGTGGTGATGATCGCGCCCAAGGGCCCCGGCCACACCGTGCGCTGGGAATACCAGAACGGCATGGGCGTGCCAGCTCTGTTCGCCATCCACCAGGACGCCAGTGGCAAGGCCCGCGAACTGGCCATGGCCTACGCCAAGGGCATCGGCGGCACCCGCGCCGGCATCCTCGAAACCAACTTCAAGGAAGAAACCGAAACCGACCTGTTCGGTGAGCAGGCCGTGCTCTGCGGCGGCCTCAGTGAGCTGGTGAAGGCAGGCTTCGAAACCCTGGTGGAAGCCGGTTATCAGCCCGAGCTGGCCTACTTCGAGTGCCTGCACGAGGTGAAGCTGATCGTGGATCTGATGGTGAAGGGCGGCCTCACCGCCATGCGCGATTCGATCTCGAACACCGCCGAGTACGGCGATTATGTGAGCGGCCCGCGCCTGATCACTGCCGACACCAAGGCCGAGATGAAGCGCATCCTGACCGACATCCAGGACGGCACCTTCGCCCGTAACTTCGTGGCCGAATGCGAGGCCGGCAAGCCGGAGATGGCCAAGATCCGCGAGCGCGATGCCCAGCACCCGATTGAACAGGTGGGCAAGGGTCTGCGCTCGATGTTCAGCTGGCTGAAGGCAGCCTGATCCCAGCCCTGCGGCTCCCATGCCGGATCTGATCTCAGGGGTGAACTCCATGGGGGTTCACCCCTTTTTGCTGGCCACGCTGCTGGTGGCCCTGGCCTGCGGCCTCGACCGCCTGGTGGGCGACCCGCGCTGGTGCCTGCATCCGGTGGTGGTGATGGGCTGGCTGATCACGGCCCTGCGCCGCGGCGCCGAAGCCTGGGCGGGCGACACCCCCTGGATGCTGCGCCTGGCCGGCGGCCTGATCACGGTGCTGCTGGTGGGCGGCAGTGCCATCGCGGGCTGGAGCTTGGAATGGTGGGCCAGCCACGGTCCGATGCCGCTGCGCCTCCCGGCACTGGCTCTGCTGCTGATCGCCCTGGCCAGTGCCCTGGCGGGCCGCAGCCTGGAACAGGCAGCCAGGGCGGTGCTCATGGCCCTGCCGGCACAGGCGGCGGCGGTCTCCCATCTCCCCACGCCCCTCCTGGATTCTGTACAGGCTGTACAGAACCAGACAGACCCGCCCGCACATCAGCCGCTCAACGGCCTCTCCCCCGGCCAGGCCGACCCCGATCTGCAGCCCGCCCGCCAGGCCCTGAGCTGGATCGTGGGCCGCGACACGGCCGATCTCGACACCCCAGAGATCCTGCGGGCAACGGCCGAAACCGCCAGTGAAAACGGCGTGGATGGCCTGTTTGCCCCCCTGTTCTGGATGCTGGTGGGGGCCGCCCTGGGCCACCCCCTAGCCCTGGCCTGGGCCTTCAAGGCGGCCAGCACCCTCGATTCGATGCTCGGCTACCGACGCGGCCGGCTGGAGTGGCTCGGCACCGCCGGCGCCCAGCTCGACGACCTGCTGGTGTGGCTGCCCTGCCGGCTGGTGGCCCTGGGACTGCCGCTGGTGGCCGGCCGGGGGCCGCGGGCGTGTTGGAGGCTGTTCCGCCAAGCCCTGGCCGATGGAGCCCCGGACCCCTCGCCGAATGCAGGCGTCTCCCAGGCGGCCTACGCCCACGCCGTGGGCGTACAGCTGGGGGGCTGGAACCGCTATGGCGATCTCCGCAAGGCCAAGCCCCTATTGGCCGAGGGGTGCCCGGCTCCCACGGCCGCCAGTGTGGAGCGCATGCTGCAGCTCAGCAGACGCCTGCAGGTGGTGTGGCTGGCGGCGGCCCTGCTGCTGGCGACGAGCGTTCAATAGGCGCCGCGGTCCATGGGCAGCAGCACCACACCCACGGTGCGCAGGATGATCCGCAGATCCAGCCAGACATTGCGGCTGCGGGTGTAGCGCAGGTCGAGGCGCACCCGTTGGCGGTAGGTGAGGTTGTTGCGGCCAGACACCTGCCACAGCCCGGTGAGGCCAGGCCGCACGGCAAGCACCTCATCCATGGCGCGGCCATAGCGGGATAACTCTGCCCAGACAATCGGACGCGGACCCACCACGCTCATCTGGCCCCGGAGCACATTGATGAACTGGGGCAACTCATCGAGGCTGGAACGGCGCAGGAACTTGCCGATCGGCGTGATGCGCGGATCGTTCTTGAGCTTGAAATCGCGCTCAAATTCCGCACGCAGGGCCGGCGAGGAGGCCAGCACCGCGGCGAGCACCTGATCCGCATCCTTGCGCATGGTGCGGAACTTGAGGCAGCCAAAGGCCTTGTAACCACGGCCAATGCGGCGTTGGCTATAGAAGATCGACCCCCTGGAGCTCACCTTCACCAACACGGCCAGCACCAGGAACACCGGCGAACCCAGGCTCAGCACCAGCAGGGAGAACACGATGTCACCGGTGCGCTTGATGGCCCGTCCCCAGCGGGACTGGGAGGCCAACAGCCGACTGGCAGTGGGTTCAGCCGGAATGGCGGCAACAGCAGTCAAATTCCGGGGCCGAGGGCAAGCGGTCTTGGTCATTAAAGAAGCTGCCTGCGTCAAGGCCAGAGGCCTGCAGGTCACTCACCCCAGAGGCACAGACAGGGGCTGCGATCTCACCTGCAGCTCCCGCTGATGCAGAGCCCAGGCACGCTCGATCACCGCCGCCATGCGCGCACGGAACCGGTGAGGGGCGAATTGCTCCGCCCAGGCCCGCAGCCCCTCGGCCGGCAGGGCACTCCACAGGCGTTGCTCGTGGAAGTGCTCGAGCGCAGCCACCAGCGACGCCACGTTCTGGTGGGGAAACAGGAGGCCCGTGGGTTGCGAACAGCCACTGCTGAGGCAGCGGACGGTGTCCAGGAGTCCACCCTGGGCCAGGCCAATCACGGGGGCCCCGGCGGCCATGGCCTCCACCGGTGCAATGCCGAAATCCTCGAGGCCGGCGTACACGTAGGCACGGCAACGGCTCATCAGCGCATTCACCTGCTCCTGGTTCAGGCGCCCCAGGAGCTGCACGTTGGGCTTCGCCATGGCCTCCAGCCGGACCCGCTCGGGGCCATCCCCCACGACCAGCAACGGCAGGCCCGTGCGGTTGAAGGCCTCCACCACCAGGTCCACCCGCTTGTAGGGCACCAGACGACACAGGCAGAGGTACACGTCGTCGCGGGGCTGATCCCAGCGGAAGCGATCCACGGCCACGGGGGGATGCACCACCGTGGCCTCCCGACCCCAGTAGCGCTGAATCCGCTGGGCCGTGAAGCGGGAATTGGCCACCAGCTGATCGGGCCGCCGGCTGCTGGCCAGATCCCACTGGCGCAGGGCATGGAGCTGCCAGCGGATCAGCGGGCCCAGACCGCGCCGCGCCAGGGCCGAGTGGCGCAGGTAGGCGTGCATCTGGTCCCAGGCGTAGCGCACAGGGGTGTGCACGTAGCTCACATGGCACTGATCCGGGCTGGTGAGCACGCCCTTGGCCACCAGATGGCTGCTGCTCACCACCAGGGGGTAGTCGGTCAGGTCGAGCTGCTCGATCGCCAGGGGCAGCAGCGGCAGGTACTGCTGCACATGACTCACCCCAGCCGGCAATTGCTGGATGAAGCTGGTGCGGATGCTGCGCCCCTGCAACCAGCTGCCGGCATGGCGGCTTTCGCCATCCACCAAGGAAAACAGCTGGGGCTTACCGAGCAAGGGATCCAGCTCACGCACCACCAACTCGGCGCCTCCCACGGACCGCGGCGTGAACCACTCGTGCACGAGGGCAATCGGGCCGGGGAGGGCAGGCATGGAGACCAGCGTAGAAGGCGGGTCTTGAAGAAAGCTTGCTCGTGAGATCACAAAAACTCTCAGCTGATTGCCGCCTTCGGCCTGGCTCCCGATGCTGTTGGCAGCGTTAGCCAACCATGCCGATCCGCGAGCTCCTGGAGGACGCGCTCGAAGAGCCGTCAATCGGACAGACCTCCTGCTTCAGCTGGCATGCGACGCCAGTGGGAATTGCGGCCCTGTGGATCGAGGGTCAGCCCCCAACGCCGCCGCCCTACGACAACGCCCTGAAAGAGGGCCTGGAAGTGGGCCTGGACCTCAGCCGCGAGGAACGGGAGTTTCACCAGGTGAGCAAGGGCTTGGTGCTGCTCTTCCACAGCTGAAGCCAGCCCGGGCCGCTCAGATTGGCGCAGAGGCCATGGAATCGAAAACCTGGTATGGCACGCTCTCGAAGCTTGCGGCCCGAACAACGGGAAAATCGGGCACCTTCATGCTGGCCTGCGGCACGGTGTTGCTCTGGCTGGCTACAGGCCCCCTGTTCCACTACAGCGACACATGGCAGCTGGCCATCAATACGGCCACCACGATCATCACATTTCTGATGGTGTTTCTGATCCAGCACACACAGAACCGGGATACGGAAGCCGTACAGATCAAGCTGGATGAACTCATCCGAGCTACCAAAGGTGCCCACAATGCACTGCTCGACCTTGAGGAGCGAACAGACATGCAACTCGACGCCTTCAGGGATCGCTACGAAGCCATAGCACGGGATGCACAACAAGCCATCCTGGAGGGCTGGGAAGACACAGACAGCCCCGAAGTGTGAACAAGAGAATGCGCAGCAGCATCGACAGCGCCGTGCGCACAGTCGACGCCATGAGACTTCGCACAAGCAAGTGAACCGTTACCGGGATCAGCTTGCGGCCAACCCAATAGAGAAGCAATAATGAACTTCTTCGCCAGATGGAGGTCGCATGGGCTACGCGACTGACAACGCCGCTCCGGGGCCCCTCAGGGGCCAGGGCAGAGGTCCCAAAAGGATTTCAGTGACCCTTCCCTATGCCACCTTTCTGGCACTGGAGCGGCGCAGCCACCGCGAAGGACGCTCCCTGAGCAACCAAGCGGCCTACCTGATCGAGCAGGGCCTGGAGGAGAGCGACATCCAGACCAGCCAGCAACCCATGCCAGCGCAGGCCAGGGAGCCACGGACGCGCCACCAGGACGCGCCCTAGGCGGCCAAGCGCATTGCGGGGCCACGCCCGAGCCATTCAAGGCTCGGAAGGCATGTCCGCAAGCGCCTGGTGAAGGAGATCGGCGGCGAGGTCGGAGACCGACCTGCCCGTTCGGGCGCTGAGGCGCTGCAAACGCTGCACCGCCTCATCAGACAGATCCAGATCCAGGCGTCGCGGGAACCGCGATGAATCAAGCAGAAAGGCAGGATCGACCAAGCCAGCACCGCATACCAGCGCACTCTGCTGCAACCTGTCGCAGGTTGCAGCAGCCGCCGAAGACAGGCCCTCCATTGGCCCAAAACGGCCGGACCAAATGAAACGCGCAAAACATCAAAAAAACAAAGTCATGATAGATTTGTTAAGATTTTCAAAGAGCGCGATGTTTCTCAATATTTTTGGCCTTCTCTTTGCAGCCCTATCCTTCGTTCAGGTTCCGCAGTGGGACAATGACTGGACCAAATGCTCCGTGTCCGTTCCGGATACAGCCTGTCACTGGTACGTTGTGAATCCAGACAACACCTTCGGCAAGGGCTTCAGCTGGATCACCGCACCCAGATTCGATGTGGACGCCCTAAGAGATATTGGAATTCAGCATGAATTCACTGTAGCCAAAGGCTATCAAACAACCGTGGAGCTCATGAACGCCACTACAGCAGTGAAGTATGGCGACAATTACTAATCCCTAGCTGATCACCATGATGCACGTCTGGATCCTGGTGCCATGGCTGGTGTTTGCGGTGGCGGCCGGCACCAAGTTCTGGCGCCTCACCACTATTTTCCGCCGCCAGCCGCTGGACGCCTCCCGCCGCACTGAGACCTTCAGGCGAGCGCTGGAGCAAACCTGGCAACGAGATCAACGGACGAGCTGAACGCTCATGGGCCCAAGGAACCCAAGTCACGGGGCCGTCACACAAGTTCAGAAGACAACCTCGGTCGCTGCAGACGCGGAGAAAAGGGCAGGTGCCCCGAGGTACCCGAGACCTACTGAAATGCAAACCAGTCGAGCCTCAGGGCCGCTCCCCCCTCTGCATCCTGCACCAACTCCACACCCTTCACGGTGCCATCCTGTTTGTACCAGGGGTCGCTGGAGAGAGCATGGAACACCTCTCTGGCCAGTTCAAGGCACTGGTAGTGACCAACCGTGACAAGCCCCCAGGAGTCGTGCGTGTAGATCGTGAACGTCATGGCATCAACGTGGAGACTGCACCAGGCTCTCGCGGGAGCAGGCCCGAGGCAGGTGCGAGATTGAGAACAGTCTGCGAGAATGGGGAAATCCAGAATACAATCAAAACAGAATCTCCAAGGCAATGAAAGGACTCCGCCTCGCCCTGTGCACCCTCTTCGTTGCCCTGCCGATCTCCATCAATCCCCCGTCGGACGCTGGAGAGTGGAAAGACAGGGATTGCCGCAACAGCAAGGACGACAGCGGCAACCCGGTGCAAGTTTGCCGCGCCCAAGAATCGATTGGCATTTTTTGGGAAGATGGCTCCTATGTCAATGGCTGGTGCGACAACCGCGCATACGATGTTGACTACAAGGGTGTCAGCAAGTCTGACGCCGTATCATGGGTTGAATATTACTGTGGCTAAAAATCCCGCAAAACCCTGAAATTCTGCACGAACACCAACGCTTGTTGACGGCCGCCACACTGGCAAAAAGCAGGTGGCCACACCCTGAGGATCGGTCGCTCAAGCGGCGGCAACCCTGACCACATCCCGACTGGTCCAGTGAGGGCACTGCCTGGTGAGGGCGGAATCCCGAAGTACTACAGCGCCCCAGACCCTGCAGAACCCGCAGGACTGCTGGGACCAGGCCCCAAACACAGGCACCCCCCCTTAAGGATGTCCTCGCATTTCGGTGGTTGAGGCTGGATCTAAGGGGTCGTCTCAATCACTCTTCACGGGTAGGCGGCAGAGACTCAGACCTTGCATGCCTTGCTGACAGAGGCATCCCCACCACCATGAAGCGCCTGCTGCTCCTTGGCGCCCTGTCACTCGCGCCAGCTGGCGCTGATGCCAAACCGCCTGCCATCCAGTGCCCTGGCGAGAACACGGTGGAGATGCGCTATTGCGCGGAACAATCCTGGGAGCAGTCTGATGCCCAGTTGCGCCAGAAGGTCTCCACGCAACTGATGCAGCAGTGGCATGAGGCAACCAAAGCGTTATGCACCGCTGCCTATGCGCCTTACAAGGATGGGAGCGTCTACCCGCAGATGGTGGTGGGGTGCGATGACCGTCTCAATCGGGCACTGCTGAAGGAGTTCAAACGGATGGACGAGCAGTAAGAGAGCACTGATGGGAGCACGAACCACTGAGTCCTAAAATAGAAAATAGAATCAGTCCTCTGATTCAAGGGATCACTAAATGAAGCAGAGTCTTCATGCTGGCAATCACAGAGTCTGCTACTGAGTGGCAAGAATCGGAAGCATAACTAGACGCAGGTGGCTACCCCTTGGCACTGAAAGGGGGAAACAAGACTCCATCATTCCCTCGAAACACCCTCCTCCCTAGAAAATGCCTTGGATAATCCAGAGAAGAGATCCCCAACCAGCGTTGCCATTTCCGCTGGCAAAGAGATATCAGGGACCGAGTCAACTGCAACGGCAATCAGAACGGCAGCGTCGAGGAGTGTAGATGCCTCCTTGGCGCTTAAGACAATAAGGTGCTCGTCGCCACAGCGCGTTAGACGCATCAACCAAATCTGAGT
>CANHMF010000109.1 GCA_947461705.1 Synechococcaceae cyanobacterium | reverse complement strand
CTCGAGGCCGCATTGCACCGGCTTCCAGTAGGTGGCCCCCAGCCCCTGGACCAGCCAGGCACTCACCAGGGTCTTGCCCACATCGGTGTCCGTGCCGCACACCACCAGCCGTGGCGATGGTTGGGTCATCGTTTGCGGCCCAGCAGCATTAGCACCTGCCAGTCTGGTTGTGGCTTGCTGGCGCTGGGCCAATGGGCCAGCAGCTGCCGCAGTTGTGTGGGGCTCAGGGGTGCCCTGTGGCTGGCCTGGGCGCCGATGGTCTTGATCTGGCGCAGGAAGGCCAGGCCGCCCTGGCTGGGGCGGCTGAAGTGCAGCCGCCGGCAGCAGTGGAGGGCGAGTTCCTGGCCGGCTACGGCCTCCAGGCTGGCGGCGTCCGGCAGCCCCAGGCCCGTGAAGGGCACCCCGGCGCTGGCGGCGGCGGCCCGCCAGGGGGCAAAACTGCCGGCGGTGGGCACCGCCAGGGCCAGCCAGCCGCCCGGTTGCAGCTGCTGGCACCAGTGCTGGAGTTCCCGGTCGGGCTGCTCCAGCCACTGCAGGGCGAAGTTGGAGGCCAGCAGCGCCGCCTGGGCCAGCTGGGGGGGCAGCCCTCGCTCCAGATCCCACTGCAGGGCGGGGCCTGGGGCCCGGCTGAGGCCCTGGGCCAGCAGTTCCGGGCAGTTATCCAGCCGTAGCAGCTCCAGGTCTGGGCGCTGCTGGGCGATGGCGCGGGCCAGCAGCCCGGAGCCGGCGCCCAGATCGGCGCAGGGCCCAGTGGGTAGGGCCAGGTTGCGGCACAGGTGGGCCAGGCGCCAGGCGATGGCGGCCTGCAGCAGGGCCCCTTGGTCGTAGTGGGCCGCCTGGCGCCCGAAGCAGCGGCGCACCTGGAGGCTGAAGGCTGCCGGGGGGGATTCAGGGCTACGCATGCGCCACCCAGTCCAGCACCGCCGCCGGTAGGTCTGGCAGCAGCAGGGCATGGCCCGCCGCCTGGCGTTGCCACACCCTGGCCTGGGGCAGGGCCGCCCGCAGCAGGGTGCGGCTGGCGGGATCCACGATCTGGTCGTCGTCCGCTTCCACCACCAGCACCCGCGCATCGCAGGGAAAGCCTGGCGGCAGGCCGCCGGTGGCCTCCAGCAGGGCCAGGTCTGCCAGCAGCCGCCGGCAGCCCTCGGCGGGGATCCCGTCGTTGAGGGGTCCCGGCGGTAAGTGGCCCACGGGATGGGGGGCCGCCACCTGTTGGAAGAACTCCCGCAGCATTGGCTCCTGCTGCCCGCTCTGCAGCTTGGTGGCCATGGCCTGCAGGGCTTTGCTCAGCCGGCGGCCAGCGCGGCCTGGTGGCAGGAACTGCCCGAAGCTGGCCAGTAGCACCACGGCCGTGGCCCGTTCCAGCACGGCGGCTGGCAGCAGATGGGGCCCGAGGGAATGGGCCAGCACCACCCGTTGGCTGGTGTCGGGGTCCCAGGTGGGGTCGCGGCGCTGCTGGTGGCCATAGCCGCGCTCGCCGCTGCTGAAGCGCCAACCCCTGGCGCTGGCCAGGGCGTTCCAGGGCTGCCAGCCGCGATGGTCGCCGGCCCAGCCATGCATCGCGATCAGTTGGGTCGTCATGGCCTCACGGCGAGGGCCGCGAGCAGCCGCTCCAGGCTGCCGCCTGGGAGGTCGTGGCGCAGCACCAGTCGCAGGCGGGCCGTGCCCTCGGGCACCGTGGGTGGCCGGATTGCCACGCTCAGCAACCCGGCCCGTTCCAGCTGCTGCTGCAGGGCCAGAGCCCTGGCATCGCTGCCCACCTGCAACGACAGGATCGGCCCTGCTCCGGGGGGGCGGGGCCAGCCGGCCTGCTCCAGGCCATCGCGCCAGCGCTGGGCACGCTCGAGCAGGGCGTGGCCCCGCTGCGGTTCTGTCTGGATGGTCTGCAGGGCGGCCAGGGCCGCGGCCGCCAGTGGTGGTGCCAGGGCCGTGGTGTAGCGAAAGGGCCCGGAGTACTGCAGCAGCCAGTCGGCCACCAGGGCCGGCCCCGCCAGGAAGGCCCCACCGCTGCCCAAGGCCTTGCCGAAGGTGCCGCTCACCAGCTGCACGCCCTCCAGCCCATGGCCCAGGCCGCGGCCGCCCGGGCCCAGCACCCCCAACGCATGGGCCTCATCCAGCAGCAGGGCTGCGCCATGGCGTTGGCACAGCGCGGCCAGGGCGGCCGTGTCCGGTGAGCTGCCCTCCATGGAGAACAGGCTTTCGCTGATCACCAGCAGGCGCCGCTGCGGGGCCGCCGCCCGGCAGCGCTGCAGGCGCTGGGCGAGGTCGTGGAGGTTGTTGTGGGCGAAGCGTTGCAGGCGGGCACCGGTGGCCTGGACGCCCACCAGCAGGGAGTGGTGGATCAGGCGATCGGCCAGCACCAGGCTGTGGCGATCGGCCAGGGCCGCCACCGCCGCCAGGTTGGCCTGAAAGCCACTGGGGAACAGCAGCACCCGCTCCCGGCCCAGCCAGTGGGCCAGCGCCTGCTCCAGCGCGGCATGCACGGGCCGGCTGCCGCTCACCAGCCGCGAGGCGCCGGCACCTACCCCCTCCAGGGCCATGGCCCTGGCAGCTGCGGCCTGGAGCTGGGGATGGCAGGCCAGGCCCAGGTAGTCATTGCTGGCCAGATCCAGCAGCGCCCCCCCGGTGGCGGGGCTCAGGCCTGCGGGGCCGCTGGGTGCAAAGGTGCGCAGGCTGCGCCGGCGCTCCGGTGGCAGGGCGGCCAGATCGGCGGCCAGGGGGGCCAGGGGATCGCCGTGTACCGCCGTCGCCAAGCCCAATCCAGCCCGTGACACCCAGTCTGCCCGCTCCCCATAGGATTGGGCCATGCCCGATCGCCGCACCCAGCCCGACAGCGGGACCCTGCCAGCTGGAGTGCAGCCCACCACAGCGGTGCCACCCCTCGATCAGCTCTTCCCCTTTCCCCTCGACGACTTCCAGCTCGAGGCCATCGATGCCCTGAACCAGGGCCACTCCGTGGTGGTGAGTGCTCCCACTGGTTCCGGTAAGACGCTGGTGGGGGAGTACGCCATTCACCGCGCCCTGGCCCACGGCCAGAAGGTGTTTTACACCACGCCGCTCAAGGCCCTCTCCAACCAGAAGCTGCGCGATTTCCGCGAGCAGTTCGGTGCCGAGCGGGTGGGTCTGATGACGGGCGACTTCACGGTGAACCGTGAGGCCTCGGTGGTGGTGATGACCACGGAGATCTTCCGCAACATGCTCTATGCGGAGGCCGATCGGGGCGACGACCCCCTGGCCGATGTGGAGGCGGTGGTGCTCGACGAGTGCCACTACATGAACGATTCCCAGCGCGGCACGGTGTGGGAGGAATCGATCATTCACTGCCCGCCGCCGGTGCAGCTGGTGGCGCTCTCGGCCACGGTGGCCAATGCCGGGCAACTCACCGACTGGATCGAGCGGGTGCATGGCCCCACGCGGCTGGTGCTGAGCGACTTCCGGCCGGTGCCGCTCCAGTTCAGCTTCTGCAGTGCCAAGGGCCTGCATCCGCTGCTGAACGAGGAGGGCACGGGCCTCCATCCCAACTGCAAGGTGTGGCGCGCCCCCAAGGGCAGCAAGCGCAAGGGACCAAAGACCCCCAAGCCCCCCCAGCCGGAGGCCCCGCCCCTGGGCTTTGTGGTGGCCCAGATGGCCGAGCGCGACATGCTGCCGGCGATCTATTTCATCTTCAGCCGCCGGGGCTGCGACAAGGCTGTGCGGGATCTGGGCAAGGTGTGCCTGGTGACTCCGGAGGAGCAGGCCCGCATCCGTGCCCGCCTGGAGGCCTTTGTGGTCGCCACCCCGGAGGCCGTGCGCGAGGGGGGCCACGATGACGCCCTGCTGCGCGGCATCGCTGCGCACCACGCCGGGGTGCTGCCGGCCTGGAAGGAGCTGATTGAGGAGCTGTTCCAGCAGGGGCTGGTGAAGGTGGTGTTTGCCACCGAAACCCTGGCCGCCGGCATCAACATGCCGGCCCGCAGCACTGTGATCTCAGCGCTCTCCAAGCGCACGGAGCGTGGCCATCGCCCCCTGATGGGCAGTGAGTTCCTGCAGATGGCCGGCCGGGCCGGCCGCCGCGGCCTCGATACCCAGGGCTATGTGGTCACGGTGCAGAGCCGCTTTGAAGGGGTCCGGGAGGCGGGCCAGCTGGCCACCAGCCCCGCCGATCCGCTGGTGAGCCAGTTCACCCCCAGCTACGGCATGGTGCTGAACCTGCTGCAGCGCTACGAACTGGCCAAGGCCAAGGAGCTGGTGGAGCGCAGCTTCGGCCGCTACCTGGCCACCCTCGATCTGGTGGAGGACGAGGCCCGCATCGCCGAACTGCGTGAGCAGCTCAGCCATCTGGCCGATACCGCGGAGGAGGTGGCCTGGGACGACTTCGAGGACTACGAGAAGCAGCGGGGCCGGCTGCGGGAAGAACGCCGCATCCAGCGGATCCTGCAGCAGCAGGCCGAGGAAACCCTGGCCCATGAGCTCACCTTGGCGCTGCGCTTTGCCAGCGAGGGCACCCTGGTGAGCCTCAAGGCCCCAATCCTGCGGGGCCGTGTGACCCCGGCGGTGATCGTGGAGAAGGTGGAGGGTCCTGGCCAGTTCCCCCTGCTGCTCTGCCTCACCGATGACAACGTGTGGGTGCTGGTGCCCTGCGGCGCTGTGGTGAGCCTGCACGCCGAGCTCAGCTGCCTGCAGGTGAGCAGCATCCCCGCCCCCGAGCTGTACCGGGCCGGAGAGCTGCGCCACGGCGATCAGGCCAGTGGCGGCCTGGCCCTGGCGGTGGCCTCCATGGCCCGCCGCCACGACATGGTGACCCCGCAATACGACCTGGCCGGGGAGGTGCAGGCCCAGGCCCACCTGGTGCGGGAGCTGGAGCTGGCCCTGGAGCTGCACCCGGCCCATGGGGCCGGCGATCGCAAGAAGCTCAAGAAACAGCGCTTCCGCATGGAGGAGCTGGAGGCCGAGATCGAGGAGCGGCAGCGAATCCTGCACTTCCGCGCCAACCGCCACTGGGAGACATTCCTGGCCCTGATCGAGATCCTGCGCTTCTTCGGCTGCCTCGATGGCGAGGAGGGCCTCGATCCCACGGAGATCGGCCGCACCGTGGCGGCTCTGCGGGGCGATAACGAGCTCTGGTTGGGGCTGGCCCTGATGAGCGGCCACCTCGATGAGCTGGAGCCGGCGGATCTGGCGGCGGTGCTGGAGGCGATCTCCACCGAGGTGAACCGGCCCGATCTGTGGAGCGCCTATCCGCCGCCGCCGGCTGCAGAAGAAGCCATGCACGATCTGCGCGGCATCCGCCGGGAGCTGCTGCGCCATCAGGAACGGGCCAGTGTGGTGATGCCGGTTTGGTACGAGCTGGAGCTGATGGGATTGGTGCACGCCTGGGCCAAGGGCGTGAGCTGGAACGATCTGATCGCCAACACCTCGCTCGATGAGGGCGATGTGGTGCGGATCATGCGCCGCACCGTGGATCTGCTGGCCCAGATCCCCTACGCCGAGGCCATCACGGAACAGCTGCGCGGCAACGCCCGGGCAGCCCTCAAGGCCATCAACCGCTTCCCGGTGTGCGAGCCCATTGATCAGCTCGCCGGTGCTGGTGGCCCCCTGAACCCCGCCACGGAGCGCAATCTCCCTGGCCTGGTCTGACCAGCGGCGCCACGGCTGTGATCAACCCCTCCCGGATCCGGATCCTTGCGGTGGGCAAGGTGCGCAAGAGCTGGGTGCAGGAGGGGGTGGCCCTCTACCTCAAGCGGCTGCCGGGATTGGTCGTCACCGAGCTCAGGGACTCCACCATGGCCAAGGAGGCCGAGGCGATCGCCGCCGCACTGCGGCCCGATGAACGGCTGGTGTTGCTCACGGAAGAGGGACGCACCTACGACTCCGTGGCCTTCGCCCAGCAGCTCCGGGATTCCGGCTCGGAACGGCTGGCGTTTGTGATCGGTGGTGCCGAGGGGCTGGATCCGGCGCTCAAGGCCAGGGCCAACTGGCGCCTGAGCCTGTCGCCGATGACGTTCCCCCATGAGCTCGCCCGCCTGCTGCTGCTGGAGCAGCTCTATCGGGCCAGCTCGATCCTCCAGGGCGGGCCGTATCACAAGGCCTAGGGATGGGGGGGACGGGGTGAGAAGGTGCCCCCTCTCACCCCGGTCCCCGTTGGCTGCCCCATAGAGAGACAGACAGCGCGGAGACAACCCCTGTCTACCCAGGGGGTTGGGGCTGGCGGGTTGGGCAGCGGATGTTCGGCTTCACTGCCGTGATGGCGGTGGGATGGCGCCGCATCCGGCCGGCGGGGCTGCTGATGCTGTCACCGTTTTGGAGTTGGACGCCCCGCCCTGGGGCTGTCTGGCTTGCCCCAGACGTCGATCGGAGCGCATGTCGAGCAGTAATGGCTCCTTCCATCTGGAGTCCCCGGCGTTTGCGGATGGTGCCATGATCCCGGCCATCCACAGCGCCGATGGCCTGGATCTCTCGCCGCCGCTGCGCTGGCGCGGCGCGCCAGCGCACACCCAGAGCTTCGCTCTGATCGTGGAGGATCCCGATGCGCCGGGGGGCAGCTGGGTGCACTGGGTGCTGTTCAACATCCCCGGGGAGGTGCATGGCTTGCCCGCAGGCCTCGACCGCTCGCCCGAGTTGCCCAACGGCGCCCGCCACGGGGGCTGCTGGGGCGTGGATCAGTGTCACCGCATCGGCTACCAGGGGCCCGAACCCCCGCCCGGGCAGGCCCATCGCTACGTGTTCGCGCTGACAGCCCTTGATGCCCCCCTGGAGCTGGCGCCGGCCGTGACGCCGGCGGAGCTGCGGGAGGCCATGCGGGGGCATGAATTGGCCACGGCCCAGCTCACGGGCCTCTACGCCCGGGAGTGAGGACCGCCGGGATTCCGCTCAGATCCCCAGCCGCTGCCAGATCACATCCAGGTTCTCCTGGTGCAGGTCGGTGGAGAAGCAGTCAGCCAACTGCTCGGCGTTGAGACGGCTGGTCACGTCGGCATCGGCCTCGAGATTGGCGCGGAAGTTGCCCCCCTCGGTGTTCCAGGCGGTGTGGGCGTTGCGTTGCACGATCCGATAGGCCTCCTCGCGGTTCAGCCCGGTGCCCACCAGGGCCAGCAGTACCCGCTGGCTGAACACCACGCCGCCGTACACGTTCATGTTGCGGGCCATGTTGTCGGGGTACACGCCCAGGCCCTTCACCACGTCCGTCATCTCCCGCAGCATGAAGTGCAAGGTCACGGAACAGTCGGGCAGCATCATGCGCTCCACGGAGCTGTGGCTGATGTCGCGCTCGTGCCAGAGGGCGCAGTTCTCCAGGGCGGCCACCACGTAGCTGCGCAGCACGCGCGCCAGGCCGCCGATGCGCTCACTGCGGATGGGGTTGCGCTTGTGGGGCATGGCTGAGCTGCCCTTCTGACCCTTGGCGAAGTTCTCCTCCACCTCGAGCACATCGGTGCGCTGCAGGTTGCGGATCTCGGTGGAGAAGCGCTCCAGGGCGGCGCCCACCAGGGCCAGCGTCTGGATGTATTCGGCGTGGCGATCGCGGGAGATCACCTGGGTGCTGGCCGTATCCGGCTCCAGGCCGAGCTTGGCGCAGGCAATGGCCTCCACCTGGGGATCTGTGTTGGCGTAGGTGCCCATGGCGCCGGAAATCTGGCCCACGCTCACCATGCGCTCGAGCCGCTCCAGCCGTTCCTGGTTGCGCACCACCTCCGCGAGCCAGCCGGCCACCTTGAAGCCGAAGGTGATCGGTTCGCCATGGATGGCGTGGGAGCGGCCGATCATCACGGTGCTCTTGTGCTCCTG
>CANHMF010000108.1 GCA_947461705.1 Synechococcaceae cyanobacterium | reverse complement strand
TGCTGCCCTTCAGCCTGCTCTTACTGCTGGGCCTCGGCTACTTCTATCTCCACATGGCCGTGGCGGTGGATCGGGTGCTGGCGGGGGTTGTGGCCGCCGCCGCCGGTATGGCCCTGTCCATGGGCTTCAAGATCCTCGATGAATACTGGCGTGATGCCGTGGCCCTCGGCTTTGCCCTGGCGGTGTTCCTGGCCCTGGCGGTGGCTCACCTCCGCCTGATTCCCGTGGTGTTGGTTGCGGGGCCCCTGGCCATGGCCTGGTACTGGCCCCGGGGTGCTGCCGCAGGTGAGCCATGAGCGGCATCTGCCATCCCGCTCAGCTCTCCGACCTCGGCAACCTGGTGGCCGTGATCGGGGATTTCCTCAGCCTGTCGTTGTTTTCCCTGGGGGGTGGCAACACCCTGCTGGCGGAATATCACCATCTCAGCGTCGACAAATACTGCTGGCTCACGAACAGCCAGTTCGCTGATCTCTATGCCCTGGCCGAGGCGGCCCCTGGTCCCAGCTCCATGATTGTGGGTCTGCTGGGGATGGGCGCGGCCTGGCGTGAAGGTCCCAGCTGGGCGCTCCTGAGTGGCGTGGCCGCGGAGCTGGCGATCCTGCTCCCCTCCACCCTTGTGATGGTGCTGGCCGCCCTCAGCTGGAATCGTTTCCAGCACTCGCCGTGGCGCATCGCCTTTGAGCGCGGCATGGGGCCCATCACCCTGGGGATCCTGTTTGCTGTGGGGCTCAAGATTCTGGAAACCGCCGATCGCGGCCCCGCGGCCTATGGGGTGTCGGTGCTGGTGTGCGTGTTGATGCTCCGCACCCGGATCTCGCCCCTGTGGTTCATGGCGGTGGCCGGTGTGCTGGGCGGGGTGGGCTGGATCAACCGCTGATCGGGACTCACGTCTGCGGCCAGTGGGGTTCGGCCGGGCGAATGGCGATGGCCCCCTCCACCAGCACCGCCTCCTCGCAGAACCCAGCCGGGGGCTGATCCTCGGGGCCCCGAGCCACCGCGGCCGCGATCCGCAGCTGCAACGGCCGCAGCTGCAGGGCCACAATCCGAGCCTCCGTGTTGCCAGCGCAACCGGCATGGGCGACGCCCCGCAGCCGGCCCCACACACGCACATCGCCGCCCGCACTGATGCGGGCGCCTGGGTTCACATCCCCGAGCAGCAGCACCGATCCCTGCACCTGCAGGTGATCGCCGGAGCGCAGGGTGCCCCGGTGGATGGTGAGCTCAGCAGCGGCGTCCGGATCGGGTTCTTCTGCCGTAGGCACCCGTGCCGCTGGGCTGAACACGGTGTTCAATCCCAGGGCGGCGGCGGCCACCAGGCTGCTGGTTTCCGCACTTTCGACCTGGTGCAGCTCCAGGTGGGCGCTGCGCAACAGGGCCTGAATGGCCTGCAGGTCCGGCAGGGTGAGGGGGCGATCGGCGCCATGCAACACCGCAAGCCCACCGCTGAGTTCGCCGTTCAGGGCCACCCGCACCTCCTCAAGGGCACTGGCCTGGGCCGTGGCCAGTGGGCTCAGCTGCAGGTGAAGGGGGTGTGCTGCCATGGGCCACAACCTAGGCAGAGGGCTCGGCTGGGGTCGGCCCGGCCGCCAGGGCCAACTCCTGGCGCAGGGCAGCGCTCACCTCGGCGGGGTGGATCAGCCAGGCCATCTCGGTGGGTTGAATCAAGCTCCGCACCAGGGCGGAGCGCTTTTCCAGAGCCCCGAGCTGCTGGCCGTCCCACAGCCTCAGCCCTCCTTTGTAGGGGTGGTAGCCGCGGCTCTGCTGTTGGCGCAGGCCGCAGCACTGCTCCGCCTCCAGTCCGGCGGCCTCGCTGAGGTGGCGGGCCCGGGCCAGGAATTCCAGCCGTTGCTGCGGACTCAGGCGGCTCACATCGGTGGCCTTGAGCAGGTGCCGCTCCAGCAGGCGCCAGCACAGCTCCTGCAGGGCTGGTGGCCCCTGCTCGCGCCAGCGCTGCAGGTGATAGCCGGTGCGGATGTCGTCATTGGCCAGGAAGCTGGCGAGATCGAGTTCGCGGGGGGCCCACAACCAGCGGCCCATGGCCTCATCCGCCCACACGGCGTCCGGTCCCAGGCGCCGGGCGGTGGCGATCGCCTGGGTGAGCAGCCAGTTGCACACCACGTTGAGGCGGTGGTTGTACACGCCGCGATACATCAGGTTGCGCACCACCAGGTAGTGCTCCACCGCCATCAGCCCCTTGGGGTTCAGGGCGATGCCCCCATCGGGAGCGATGGTGAGGGCCGCCAGGATTCGCTCCAGATCCAGCTGGCCGTAGCTGGTGCCGGTGCTGTAGCTGTCGCGCAGGAGGTAGTCGAGGCGGTCGCAGTCCAGCTGGCTGCTTACCAGGGCCTGGATCGCCGCGTTCGGGTAGTGGCCATGGCTGAGCAGATCCGCCACCGCATCCGCCGTGCCGGGGGCATAGGCCTCGAGCCGTTGGCGCAGCTGGGGATGCTCTCGGATCAGCCGACCCGACCACGCCTCGTGATGGATGCCATACATCTCCTCGCCGGAATGGCTGAGGGGGCCATGACCCACGTCGTGCAGCAGGGCGGCGGCATAGAGCACGCCCGTGTGGGCCTCGAGCTCGGGGGCCATGCGCTTGAGCCCGGTGAGGGCCTGGCGGGCCAGCTGCAGCACCCCCAGGGAATGGGTGAAGCGGCTCGATTCCGCCCCATGGAAGGTGAGGTAGGCGGGGCCCAGCTGGCGGATGCGGCGCAGGCGCTGAAAGGGGGCCGTATCGATCAGGTCGATGGCCAGGGCTTCGGCCGGATCGCTGCGCTCCAGCCGAATCGCCCCATGCAGGGGGTCGTGGTAAGTGCGTTGACTCATGCTTTGGCGCTGCCTGAGTTCAAGCCGTTGCTCAGGCGGCTCACGGCTGCGTCCAGCCAGGTGTCGCCCTTGCCGCCGGGATCCAGGGGTTCGGGTGCGGGCAGCTCCAGATCCGGTTCAATGCCCAGGTTCTGGATGTCGCGGCCGCTGGGGGTCACGTAGCGGGCCACGGTGACAGCCAGGCCACTGCCGTCGCCCCCCAGGTTGATGAGGGTTTGAATCAGCCCCTTGCCAAAGGTGCGCCCGCCCAGCAGCTCCGAACGACCGTTGTCCTGGAGGGCACCAGCCAGGATCTCGCTGGCGCTGGCGGTGCCGCCGTTCACCAGAGTCACCATCGGGCCGGCATAGAGCACGCCGCGGTTGGCCTGCTGGGCATCGCTGAAGCCGTCGCGGTTCATGGTCTCCACGATGGGCTCGCCGTCCAGCAGGTCGTTGGCCACGGCCAGGCCCGCACTCACCAGCCCGCCGGAGTTGTTGCGCAGATCCAGGATCAAGGCCTCGATCCCCTCCTGGTGCAGTTGCCCCAGGGCCTCACTCACCTGCTGGGGCACGGGGTCGGAAAACTGGGTGATGCGCAGGTAGCCCAGGCGGTGGCTGCCGGCATCCAGGAGGCGGAAGCGCACCGGCTGGAGATTCACCTCCCGGCGGCTCAGTTCCACCTCCCGGATGCGCCCCCCGGGGGGGTGGAGTTCCAGCAGCACCCGCGATCCGGAGGCGCCCCGCAGTTTGGCGGCGGTGGTTTCCAGGCCGAGGTCCTGGGCGGCCACCCCATTCACCTTGAGGAGTTCGGTGCCGCTCACGATGCCGGCCTCCGCGGCTGGGGAGTCCTCCAGGGGGGCGATCACCACGATGGCTGGATCGCCGCTGCGCAGGCCCAGTTGCAGGCCCACGCCGCTCACGGTGCCCTGGGTGTTGGAGCGCAGGGTGGTGTACTCGGCCGGGCGCAACAGTCGCGTGTAGGGGTCGCCGATGGGCGCCAGCATCGAATCGATGGCGTCGTAGGCCTCGACACTGGTGCTGATGGGGCGCTCCAGGGTTTTCTGGCGCAGGCGTTTCCAGTGGATGGTCTCGAAGCGATCGGGGTCCACATAGCTCTGGTTCACCAGGCGCCAGCTCTCCACCACCAGCTGCTGGGCATCGCTGAGGGCCTGCACCGGTTGGGCAGCGGTGGGCAGGCTCAGCAGCAGCACCAGCGCCGCCAGCAGCAGGCCCCGCAGGCGGCGCCAGGCCCATGTTTCGGTCGGTGGAGACTCCACGGTGACGGGCGGCTCAGCGCTCACGGAGGGTTCGAGGTGATCGGTAGACTCTGCCAACCAAACCACCTCGCTGCATGGCGAACTCCTCACCCGCCTCTGGCGGAAAGTCCTCGCCCGTCTACGACTGGTTCAACGAGCGCCTGGACATCCAGGAAATCGTTGACGACGTCGCGTCGAAGTACGTGCCGCCCCACGTCAACATCTTTTATTGCCTGGGCGGCATCACCCTGGTCTGCTTCCTGATCCAGTTCGCGACCGGGTTCGCGATGACCTTCTATTACAAGCCAACGGTGGTTGAGGCGTATGCCTCCGTGGAGCACCTGATGACGGACGTCAGCTTCGGCTGGCTGATTCGCTCCGTGCACCGCTGGAGCGCCTCGATGATGGTGCTCATGCTGATCCTGCACGTGTTCCGCGTGTACCTCACCGGTGGCTTCAAGCGCCCCCGTGAGCTCACCTGGGTCACCGGCGTCACCATGGCCGTGATCACCGTGTCCTTCGGCGTCACCGGCTACTCCCTCCCCTGGGATCAAGTGGGCTACTGGGCCGTGAAGATCGTGTCCGGCGTTCCCGCGGCGGTTCCCGTGGTGGGCGATTTCATGGTTGAGCTGCTTCGCGGCGGCGAGAGCGTTGGCCAGGCCACCCTCACCCGCTTCTACAGCCTGCACACCTTTGTGCTGCCCTGGCTGCTGGCCGTGTTCATGCTCATCCACTTCCTGATGATCCGGAAGCAGGGCATCTCCGGTCCCCTCTGATCCCATCCTTGGCCGTGGGGTTGCGCATTGTTGCGATCCCTGGTCTGGATCTCTTCGGCTCTCCCGCCAGCCCATCGGCGGCTCCTAGCCTTCCCCCATCGGCATCAGCACCATGCACGTCCTCAAGAAGCCCGATCTGAGCGATCCCAAGCTGCGGGCCAAGCTGGCCAAGGGCATGGGCCACAACTATTACGGCGAGCCCGCCTGGCCCAACGACCTGCTCTACATCTTCCCGGTGGTGATCCTGGGAACCATTGCCTGCATCGTGGGCTTGGCGGTTCTCGATCCGGCCATGCTGCTGGACAAGGCTGATCCCTTTGCCACGCCTCTGGAAATCCTCCCCGAGTGGTACCTCTACCCGGTGTTCCAGATCCTGCGGGTGGTGCCCAACAAGCTGCTCGGCATCGCCCTGCAGACGATGATCCCCCTGGGCCTGATGCTCATCCCGTTCATCGAGAGCTTCAACAAGTTCCAGAACCCCTTCCGTCGTCCGGTGGCCATGGCGGCCTTCCTGTTCGGCACCCTGTTCACCATCTACCTCGGCATCGGTGCAGCCCTGCCGATCGACAAGTCCCTCACCCTGGGTCTGTTCTGATTCAGCCGGCCTCCGGGCCAATGCCTTGTTTGGTCTTGGCCGCGGCGGGTTTGTCCCACCGCGGCTTTTTTGTGTCTGTCTGCAGCTGAGCCGGTTTGAGCTCAGGGGCTGTTGATGTCCAGCAGGGTCACGTCCTGGGGGTTCACCCGCAGCAGATGGTGCAGGAGCAGGAAGCCCACGATCGTCCAGGTCTGATAGGTGCGGGCCTGTTGTCCCACCCAGGTGCCGGTGGGGCCATCGAAGTACTCGGCCCACTGTTGGCGGGGCAACTGGTTGAGCTGCATCCAGTAGCACTCCTCGAGCATGGCCTTCATCTGCCCCATCAGCAGCACATCGGCCTCGGGGTAGCGCTGCTCATGCAGCAGGATCGCTCCCCCCAGATACCAGAGCAGGCTGGGCCAATGGCCACCGTTGTGGTAGCTCCAGGGCCAGTTCTTGGGATCTGATCCCGTTTTCTCGCGCCACTTGTCGCCTTCGATCGGTGGATGGCAGATGCGCATCGGCATCTGGGCCATCAGGTGATGGCGGTTGTGCAGCACCAGGCGGAACAGGGCGCGCTGTTGTGGGGCGGTCACCAGCCCGAACAGGCAGGCCAGGGAATTGCCCAGGCTGTAGAAGCGGAAGTCCGGTCGGCCGGTGCGCATGTTGCCGATCAGGTAACCGCCACGGTCCTCCAGCCAGTCCTGCAGCCATGGCGGGATCACCTGGGGCTGCACGTTGAACTCGTTCAGGGCCTGGGTTTCCCCGTATTGCTCCGTGGGCCGTCGCCGCAGCACCTGCATCGTTTTGCTGGTTACCCAGTAGTGCTTGAGCAGGTAGGAGCGCAAATCGTGCTTCCACTGGCGGGTGAGCACGAGGCGCTGCTCCAGCAGCCTGCTGCTCCGGCCCTTCTGGGCTAGTTCCATCAGTTGGGAGCAGCTGCCGAGGCAGCCATACAGCAGCACCTCGATCTCCAGCGGTGCGCCCCACACATCCATGGGGCGATCGATCATGAACGAGCAGTCGGGTACGAACAGCACCGGTGTGCCCTCGAACGTGGGGTGCAGCACCAGGTCGAGCAGCAGCTGCACGCCCCGCTGCACCTTCTGGCTGGCGCCGAATTCCACGTCGCGGCTGCGCCGCACATAGAGCCAGCAGAGCACCGGCCACCACAGGCTGGCGTCCACCGAGGTGATGCTGCCGATCGAGCGCTGCCCATAGTCCGCCAGCAGTTGCCCGTTCTGCTCCACAAAGCTGGTGGGGAACACACCGCGGGTCTGATAAGCGCTGCTCTGGAGCTCGAGGCACACCTCCAGGAAGTTGCGCACGATCTCGTAGCGGCCCTGCACCAACAGGAGCAGCATCACCGGCACGTTGTCCCGCAGGAACACCTCGCCGTAGTTGGCCGCATCACTGCGTCCGCCTGGATGGCTGAGGGCCGCCACGGATCCCACCAGCTCCCCGCGCACACGGATCAGCGTGCGCTCGAAATGTTCATTGGCGCTGGCCACCACGGCTTCCTCGCGGGAGCTGGGCCGCACCCGAAGGCGCTCTTGGCTGAATTGCTTGGCCATCACGGGCCTCCCGCCCGATGGGCTGCCAGGCCCGAACCATAGAAATGGCAGGCGGCCGCGTCATCCCCGAAACGGTTGGTAGCGGTTGCTGCCGTTTGGGTGGTATGCTTTTGGACTGCGCAGGAGCCGCGAGGCGAGAGCGCAGAGCCAAAAGGCCTGAGAGGGTTTTGCGGCGACTTGCAACGAAGAAGGCGCGAGCCGACGGTGTTGTAAGTTTTCTGAGCGGCCGACGAGGTCGCCGAACCGGAAGCCCGAGAGGGCGGAAGGAGAACCTGGACAACCGAAAAGTTTAGGAACTGACGCTTTCACTGCGTCATGCGTTCCGAGGAGCCTGCGACACCTGCTCACTTGAGTGGGAGGTTGTTGGAGCTCGGGAGCGTGGCCGTAAGTGCAGTGAAGGTGTGAGGTCCCGTCAAAAAATTTTAGTAGGACCACCCATTGGTGTTCAAGTTAGTTTTTCACGAGACTAGTTTGATGGTGTGCCGATGGGAGCGGGACTACGACCGGATCTGAGATTCGGGAAAGTCAAGAGGAAAGAGATTTCTAATTGCACTCTTTGCAAGCTTCTGTCAGAGGAAGTGGCTCCAACTGTAATTTTAACGCCAGTTTAAATTATGGGTGATGAGCAAGCCAAGTTGAGGATTGCTCTGGTTTTTTTAAGTCAGGGTTGATCTAAGAGGACTGGTCTACAACGGAGAGTTTGATCCTGGCTCAGGATGAACGCTGGCGGCGTGCTTAACACATGCAAGTCGAACGAACCTTCGGGTTAGTGGCGGACGGGTGAGTAACGCGTGAGAATCT
>CANHMF010000107.1 GCA_947461705.1 Synechococcaceae cyanobacterium | reverse complement strand
CCGCTGCCGCCGGCATCGCCCGGGCCAGCCACTGCCAGGCCGTGCTGGATCGCAGCGCCCTGCCCCTGGACGCCGAGCTGGCGGAGCTGCCCCAGGGGGAGGCCTGGTGCCTGGCGGGCGGCGAGGACTTTGAACTGGTGCTGGCCCTAGAACCTGCCTGGGCCGAGGCCCTGCTGGCGGCACTGCCCGGGGCCAGCCCGATCGGTGCACTAGCGGCCGGCAGCGCCGACCAGCCGCCCGACCCGGTGGCCTGGCTCCAGGGCGATGCACCCTGTCCAGCCAGCAGCGGCTTCACCCATTTCCGCTAAGACCCGCCCGCAACGGCCATGAAAAAGCCGCCCCGAGGGGCGGCCGAGGATCCGGAGCGCTCAGCTCACTTCCAGCTACGGGCCACCACTTCGGCCAGGTCCACAACGCGCTGGCTGTAGCCCCACTCGTTGTCGTACCAGGAGATCACTTTCACCATGTTGTCGCCCATCACCAGGGTGAGCTCGGAGTCCACGATGGTGGACTCGTCGGTGCCGGCGTGGTCGCTGGACACCAGGGGCAGGTCGGAGTACTTGATGATGCCCTTCATGGCGCCCTCGGAGGCCGCCTTGAGCACCGCATTCACCTCATCGCGGTTGGTGCTGCGACTCACTTCCAGCACCATGTCCACCACGGACACGTTGGGGGTGGGCACGCGCATCGCGATGCCGTTCAGCTTGCCCTTCATCGGGGGGTACACCAGGGCCACGGCCTGGGCGGCACCGGTGGAGGTGGGCACGATGTTCACGGCGGCGGCGCGGGCGCGGCGCAGGTCGCGGTGGGAAGCATCGAGGATGCGCTGGTCACCCGTGTAGCTGTGGGTGGTGGTCATCGTGCCTTTCACGATGCCGAAGGTCTGGTCGAGCACCTTCACGAGCGGCGCCATGCAGTTGGTGGTGCAGCTGGCGTTGCTGAGGATGTCGAAGTCCTCGTGGCGGTACTGGTCGGCGTTCACACCCACCACGAAGGTGCCCACGCCGGCGCCCTTGCCGGGGGCGGTGAGGATCACCTTCTTGGCACCGGCCTGGAGGTGCTTGCTGGCACCCACGTCGTCGTTGAACACACCGGTGGACTCGATCACCAGATCGACGCCCCACTCCTTCCAGGGCAGGTTGAGGGGGTTGCGATCGGAGAAGCACTTGATCGCCTTGCCGTTCACCACGATGGTGTCGTCGGTGTAGCTCACCTCCGCATTGCGGATGCGGCCCAGCATCGAGTCGTACTGGAGCAGGTGGGAGTTGGTCTTCGGATCGGAGGTGTCGTTCAGACCCACCACCTCGATACCGGTGTTCGCCCCACGGCTCAGCCAGCAGCGCATGAAGTTGCGACCGATCCGGCCGAATCCATTGATCGCAACGCGCAGGGTCATGGCGGAGTGCGGGAAACCCGCTAGCAAGGGGGATTTGGCAGCCGATCATACAGAGATCACCGGGCCGTCCCCATTTGGGGACCGGTCCGTCAAAGCCTGTCGCGGCACTGCCTGAACAGAAGACAAGCGGAGGATGCCGGCTTAACTTCTCAGCAGGCTTGGAGACGCCCTTGGCCCAACAGCTCGATCCCCATCAGCCTCTCCACTTCATCGGGGTTGGTGGCATCGGCATGTCGGCCATCGCCGGGATCCTGGCGGACAGGGGATTCCAGGTGAGCGGCTCCGATCCCCGCGACAACGCCGTGCTGCAGGACCTGCGCAGCCGTGGCGTGCGGGTGTTCCGCGAGCAGAACGCCGCCACCATCTCCGCCATTCGCAGCGGCATCTCGACACCGCCCCTGGTGGTGGTGAGTTCCGCGGTTCCCGCCAGCAACCCCGAACTGGTGGAGGCCCAGCGGGTGGGGCTCACCATCACCCACCGCTCCGACGTGCTGGCCTCGCTGATCGCCGGCCAGAGCTCCATTGCCGTGGCCGGCAGCCACGGCAAAACCACCACCAGCACCCTGGTGGCCAGCCTGCTGCACGCCACCAACCACGATCCCACCGCCGTGATCGGCGGCATCGTGCCCGCCTTCGGCAGCAACGGCCGCAGCGGGCAGGGGGCCCTGCTGGTGGCGGAAGCCGACGAATCGGATGGCTCCCTGGTGAAATTCCAGGCCTCCCTCGGGCTGATCACCAACCTCGAGCTCGACCACACCGATCACTACCCAGACCTGGCGGCCCTGATCGCCACCCTGCAGCGCTTCGCCCGGGGCTGCCAGAGCCTGCTCGCCAACCGCGACTGTCCGATCGTCAAGGAGCACTTCGAGGCCAGCCACTGGTGGTCCACCCGCAGTGCCGAGCGGGCGGACTTCGCCGCGATCCCGGTGGAGCTGCATGGCGACAGCACCGTGGCCAACTTCTATGAACAGGGCACCTTGGTGGGGAGCTTCACCCTGCCCCTGCCCGGCCTGCACAACCTCAGTAATGCCACCGCTGCCATGGCGGCCTGCCGCCTGCACGGGGTGTCCTTCGCCGAGCTGCGCCTGGCGGTGGAGGGGCTGCAGGCCCCTGGCCGCCGCTTCGATTACCGCGGCAGCTGGAACGATCGCCTCGTGGTGGACGACTACGCCCACCACCCCAGCGAAGTGGAGGCCACGCTCGCCATGGCCCGGCTGATGGTGAACAGCGGCCGCAGCCCCCTGCCCGCCGCCCCCCAACGGCTGATGGCCGTGTTCCAGCCGCACCGCTACAGCCGCACCGCTGAGTTCCTCGAACCCTTTGCCCAGGCCCTCAGCCAGGCGGATGCGGTGCTGCTGGCACCCCTCTACGCCGCCGGCGAAGCGCCCCTGCCGGGCATTTCCAGCGAGGCCCTGGCGGCGGCCATCCATCGCCTCCGGCCTGAGCTGCAGGTGGCTGTGACCAGCAGCCTCGACGCCCTCGCCGATGCGGTGGTGGAGCACAGCCGCCCGGGCGATCTGGTGCTGGCCATGGGGGCCGGCGATGTGAATGGCCTGTGGAGCCGCCTGGAACAGCGCCAGGGACAGGACGCAAGCCTGCCCCTGGCGGCCTGACCATGGCCGGCACGCCCCCCCCGGCGGGACTGCGGCGGGCGGTGAGCCTGGCGGACTTCACCACCTGGAAGGTGGGTGGTCCGGCCGAGTGGTTCTGTGAACCGGACACCCCTGAGCAGGTGCTGGCCCTGAGCCAGTGGGCACGGCTGCAGGGCCTGGAGCTGCGGGTGATCGGCGCCGGCTCCAACCTGCTGGTGAGCGACGCGGGTCTGGAGGGCCTCACGCTCTGCAACCGGCGGCTGCAGGGGGCCGCCCTCGATGCCGGCAATGGCGTGATCGAAGCCCAGGCCGGCGAACCGATTCCCACCCTGGCGCGCCGCGCCGCCCGGGCCGGCCTCAGCGGCCTGGAGTGGGCGGTGGGCATCCCCGGCACCGTGGGCGGCGCCGTGGTGATGAATGCCGGAGCCCAGGGGGGCTGCACCGCCGAATGGCTCACGGACGTGACCGTGCTCGATCCCCGGGGCAGCGGTGAGCCCTTCGTGCTGCAGGCCAGCGAGCTGGACTTCGCCTACCGCCACAGTCGCCTGCAACAGGAGCCGCTGCTGGTGCTCTCGGCCCGGTTCCGGCTGGAGGCCGGCCACGATCCAGCCGCCGTGAGCCGCCGCACCAGCGGCAACCTGCACAGCCGCACCAGCACCCAGCCCTACCAGCAACCCAGCTGCGGCAGCGTGTTTCGCAATCCGGAACCCCAGAAGG
This sequence comes from Synechococcaceae cyanobacterium, assembly GCA_947461705.1. GTDB lineage: Bacteria > Cyanobacteriota > Cyanobacteriia > PCC-6307 > Cyanobiaceae > Vulcanococcus. The sequence continues at coordinate 4,108 of CANHMF010000107.1, read as the reverse complement.
CCGGCCAGCTGATCGAGGGCCTGGCCCTGAAGGGGCAGAGCATCGGTGGCGCCCAGGTGTCGCCGCTGCACGCCAACTTCATCGTGAACACCGGCGGGGCCACCGCCCAGGACATCGACCAGCTGATCGCCCTGGTGCAGCAGAGCGTGGCCGCCGCACACGGCATCGAGCTCCACACCGAGGTGAAACGGCTCGGCCGTTTTCACGACCTGGCCCTGGCGGCCTGAAGGCGGCGTCCTAGCTTGCTGCCACTCCACTGCAGGCGGCATGGCTGGCTTCGGACTCCCCAACTTCGGCCAGCTCACCGAGGCCTTCAAAAAAGCGCAGCAGATCCAGCAGGACGCGGCCAAGCTCCAGGAGGAGCTCGATGCCATGGAGCTGGAGGGCAGCAGCAATTGCGGCCGGGCCAGCGTGTGGCTGTCGGGCAACCAGCAACCCCTCAAAGTGAGCCTGGCCCCCGAGCTGCTGGCAGAGGGTTCCGCGGCAGCCGAAACCGCCACCCTGGAAGCCCTCAAAGCCGCCTACGAGCGCTCCACCGCCACCATGAAGGAACGCATGGAGGAACTCACCGGCGGCCTGAACCTCAACCTGCCGGGCCTGGGCTGACCGGCCGGCCGCCGTTCACTCCTCCGCGCTGTCACTCTGGCGCCGGCGCTTGCGTGAGGGCTGCCGCAGGCGCTGATCCAGCCGCGGCTCGGGGCGACCGCCCCGCTGCTTGAGCCCCGCCGCTTCCGGGCTGCGCTGGCGCCCTCGCTCGCGCTCGGCTTGGGCCAGCAGCGTGTCCAGGCAGCTGATGTAGAGGGGGTAGCGCTCCCAGGCCTCGCCCACCGCGCAGCCTGGATCCCCCTGGTGCAGGCAGTTCTTGAAGCGACAGGCCGCCGCCTCCAGGCGCGCGCGGATCTCGGGAAACAACCGCGCCAGCTCAGCCGGCTCCTCCGGCAGATCGGGGCGATTGAAACCAGGTGTATCGGCCAGCAGGGCACCCTCTGCCAGCGGGTACAACTCCACATGACGGGTGGTGTGGCGCCCCCGCTGCAGGCGGCCCGACACCGAGCCCACCCGCAGAACCAGCTGAGGCACCAGGGCATTGATCAGGCTGCTCTTGCCCACGCCGGAGGGGCCGCACAGCACGGCGATGCCCGGCTGGCTGAGCCGCTGGCGCAGGGCCTCCATCCCCTCCCCCTCCTGGGCGGACACCAGCAGCGGGGCATAGCCCCAGGCCGTCAACCGCTGTTGCCAGTCCAGGCGCTGCTCAGGCGTGAGCAGATCGGCCTTGGTGAGCACCAGATCCACCGCCACCCCCGTGCGCTCGGCGGTGAGCAGAAAGCGGGTGAGCTGCAAGGGATCGAGAGCAGGCTGGGCCAGGGCCACCGCCACCACCACCCGGCTGCAGTTGGCCACGGCCGGCCGCTCCAGCAGGCTGTGGCGGGGGGCTACCGCAGCCACGGCAGCCCGGCGCTCCAGCCAATCCACCCCCTCCACCTGAACGCGATCCCCCACGCAGATCTGCTGGCCGGTTTTGCCCAGGCGGGTGCGGCGCACGCAGAGCAGCTGCTCCACACCGGCAGGGCCTGGCTGCTCCAGCTGCACCCGGCAGAAATTCGCCTCCAGGGCGATCACCAGGCCGGGCTGCTGCTGGAGCGCCTCAGCCCCCATGGCAACAGACCATCAGGCGCACGGCGCCGTCGGCAAGGCGCTCCAGCTCCACCCGGTGGCCGGCACTCCGCAGGCCCTCAGCCACCATCAGCTCCGGCTCCCCGGCATCCAGGTCGAGCTGGAGCCAGGCGCCGGCCTCGAGGGTTTCGAGGGCCAGCTTGCTGCGGATGAAATTCAGCGGGCAGGGGGTGCCGCGCAGATCCAGGCGGGCCGCGGGCTCACTCACCCGAACAGGCCGCCGAACAGACCGCTCTTGTGGGGATGCTTGTGGCCCTTGGCGGTGTGATGGCCCGCCAGTTGCTCCAGCAACTCCCGCTCCTCTCCGTTGAGCTTGGTGGGCAGCTGCACCTTGAGGCTGATCAGGTGGTTGCCGCGGGCCACGGGATTGCCCAGCTTCGGCACCCCCTTGCCGCTGAGGGTGAGCACCGCCCCCGGCTGGGTGCCTGCCGGGATCTCCAGCGGTGTGGGGCCATCCACGGTATCCACCTCGATGGTGTCGCCCAGGATCGCCTGGAGGTAATTCACGTTCACCTCCGAGTGGATGTTGATGCCATCGCGCCGCAAGGAGGGGTGCGACTGCACCGTGAGGAACACATAGAGATCGCCGGCGGGACCACCCCGCTGGCCGGCATTGCCCTCGTTGGCCACCCGCAGGCGGGTGCCGGAATCCACGCCGGCCGGAATGTTGATGCGCAGCTTCTTGCGCACCTGCTGCAGGCCCTGGCCCCCACAGGCATTGCAGGGGTCGGCGATCACCTGGCCCGTGCCCTCGCAGGTGGGGCAGGGAGCCACCTGGGTGAAGCTGCCGAAGGGCGTGCGGGTAGCGCGGCGCACCTGGCCGGCGCCGCCACAGGTGCCGCAGGTGGTGGGGCCGCTGCCGGCCTTGGCGCCGGAGCCGCTGCAGGTGCTGCAGGTTTCCAGGTGCCGCACCTGCACCTCCTTTTCCTGGCCGAAGATCGCCTCGCTGAAGCTGATGGTGAGATCGAGCCGCAGGTCGTCGCCCTGGCGCGGACCACGGCGGCGCTGGCCCCCGCCCTGGGGCGCGCCACCAAAACCGCTGAAGAAGGTCTCGAACAGGTCAGCGAAGCCGCCCATGTCGCCCATGTCGGGCATGCCACCGCCACCGCCGAGACCCGCCTCGCCGAACTGGTCGTAGCGGGAACGGGTCTGGGGATCGCTCAGCACCTCGTAGGCGCGGCCGATCTCCTTGAACTTGTCCTCGGCGCCGGGATCCTTGTTGATATCCGGGTGGTACTGGCGAGCCAGGCGGCGGTAAGACCGCTTGAGGGTGTCGGCGTCAGCGTCACGGCTGACCCCCAGCAGGTCGTAGTAGTCCGCCATCGATCAGGCCTCGTGCTCGGCAGGCGCATCACCAGCCTGGGGAGCCTCGGCAGAGGCACCCGAAGGACCTGGCCCCATGGACACCTTCACCAGGGCATGGCGCAGCACCCGGCCATTGAGGTGATAACCCCGCTGCAGCTCGGCGATCACCACATCCTCCCCGTGGTCATCGCTGGGTTCACGCAGCACCGCCTCGTGCAGGTTGGGATCGAAGGGCTCACCCTCCACCCGCATCGGCGACACACCCAGCTGCTTGAACACATCCACCAGCTGCTTGTAGAGGCCCTGGTAGCTGCGATGCAGGGCCTGGGCCTCCTCGTGCTGGGGATCGAGCTGCTGGCGCGCCCGCTCGAAGTTGTCCACCACCGGCAGGATCTCGCTGAGGGTGGAGCAGGCGATCTGCACCCGCAGGTCGTCCTGGTCGCGGCTCTGGCGCTTGCGGAAGTTGTCGAAGTCGGCGGCGATGCGCATGTACTGACCCCGCACGGTTTCGTGCTCGGCCTGGAGGCTGCTCAGCTCGGCCTCGAGTTGCCGCACCCGCTCGGCGGGATCGCTGGCCTCCGCCGGGGCCTCGCTGGCGGCGGAGCTCTCCTCCGGGGCGGCCGTGGTGGCATCCACGCTGTCTGCACCGATGGCCGCGGCGGGATCCTGGGGGAACGGGGTGGCGTCGCCGCTCATGCTGACCAAAAGCTGAGATCTGATCTAGACATGTTGATGTGAAAGGGCACCCCCCCACAAGCGGCGGAAGCCCGCACCTCCCGCTCGGGCCACTGGCATGACGCTGACCCCCTCGCGGCCTGTGCCCACAGCCACCTCGGCCACCCAGCAACGGCTGGAGGTGGAACTGCTCCTGGGGGAGCCGGTGCTCAGCCCTGGGGCACTGCAACAGGCGGGGGCCGAGCGCTGGAGCTGGAGCCCGGCACTGGGGCTGGCGCGGTGCCAGGAGCTGGGCTGCCTGCCGGTGCGGCAGGAGCAACAGGAGCTGGTGGTAGCCGTGCCCACCCACTGGGCGCCGGAGCAACGCCAACAGCTGCTGGATCTGGCCGCGGCCGCAGGCGGCAGGCCCGTGGCCCTGCGGCTGGCCCTGCAGGCCGACATCCAAACCGCCCTG
>CANHMF010000106.1 GCA_947461705.1 Synechococcaceae cyanobacterium | reverse complement strand
TGCTCGGCTCCAGCAACCAGAACGACTACGTCCATGGCTTTCAGCTCTGGCAGGCCCAGGGCAGCGGAGCACTGCAGGAGATCAGCCCGGATCCAGCCCTGACCTTCGCCCACACCTGGCCCGATGGCCGTGTGGCCCCCGTGGGACGCCTGATTGGCTGGTGGGCGGAGGCGACCCGCGCCGGCCGGCCGATGGTGCCAGGCCTGGCAGAGGCCGTCCACAGCCAGGCCATCAGCGATCTCGCCCTAGCTGCTGCGGATACGGGGCTACGCCAGGAATTCTGACAACGAGGCGCCGGTTAGGATCGCCCGCATTCCCCCCTCGAGGTCTCCCCCATGGCGCTGGTACCGCTTCGCCTGCTGCTCGACCATGCCGCTGAAAACGGCTATGGCATCCCTGCCTTCAACGTGAACAACCTGGAGCAGGTGCAGTCGATCATGGAGGCGGCCCACGAGACCGACTCTCCCGTGATTCTCCAGGCCTCCCGCGGTGCCCGCCAGTACGCCGGCGAAAACTTCCTGCGCCACCTGATCCTGGCTGCCGTGGAAACCTATCCCGACATCCCGGTGGTGATGCACCAGGACCACGGCAACAGCCCCGCCACCTGCTTCGGTGCCGCCGCCAACGGCTTCACCTCGGTGATGATGGATGGCTCCCTGATGGCGGACGCCAAGACCCCCGCCAGCTACGAGTACAACGTGGCCGTCACCAAGGAAGTGGTGGATGTGGCCCACGCCATCGGCGTGAGCGTGGAAGGTGAGCTGGGCTGCCTGGGCTCCCTGGAAACCGGCATGGGTGAGGCCGAGGACGGCCACGGTTTCGAGGGCAAGCTCGACCACAGCCAGCTGCTCACCGATCCCGCCGAGGCCGCCGACTTCGTGGCCAAGACCAAGGTGGACGCCCTGGCCATCGCCATCGGCACCAGCCACGGCGCCTACAAGTTCACCCGCAAGCCCACCGGTGAAGTGCTGGCCATCAGCCGCATCGCCGAGATCCACAAGGCCATCCCCAACACCCACCTGGTGATGCACGGCTCCTCCTCGGTCCCCCAGGAGTGGCTGGACATGATCAACAAGTACGGCGGTGCCATCCCTGAGACCTACGGCGTGCCCGTGGAGGAAATCCAGGAAGGCATCCGCAACGGCGTTCGCAAGGTGAACATCGACACCGACAACCGCCTCGCCTTCACCGCCGCTGTGCGGGAAGCCGCCGCGAAGGATCCCGCCAACTTCGATCCCCGCCACTTCAACAAGCCCGCCCGGGCCTACATGAAGCAGGTGTGCCTGGATCGTTACCAGCAGTTCTGGTGTGCCGGCAACGCCAGCAAAATCAAGCAGCGCGACATCAACTTCTACGCCGGTCTGTACGCCAAAGGCGAACTCGACCCCAAGACCGCCGTGGCCGCCTGATCCACACACCGGATCCAGACCAACCCATCAAGTCCAAGGCCCCAACTGGGGCCTTTTTTCTTGGCTGTGCCCCTAAAGCTCAGCCCTTGGGCGCGGTTGACACCAGCCGATTCAAAGCATCCTGCAAATTGCGCTCCATCACAAATGTGGTGCCATCGGTTACCACAACACGTACCAGCGTGGGCAGATCGTTGTTATTGCTCTGCAGATAGATTGGCTCCACATAGAGAAGTCCTTTTCCAACAGGCAGCACCAGAAGATTGCCATGAATAAGGCGCGAGCCCGCCCGATTCCAGAGGCCAAACTGATAGCTGATCGCAGGATCCTGCTCAATCAGGGACGACACCTGCTGAGGCCCCAACAACAGGCGCTGCTGAGGGAAGCGCACCAACAACTGCTCGCCGTAATGGGGAGGATCGTTGCGAACCGCCAACCAGCCCACCATGTTGGGCCGTTTCAAGGGTGAGAACGGAAGCAGCAGCACAAATTCAGGCTTGGTTTCGCCGGGCAACTGCACAGTCACGTGATACGGGCGTACCGGAGTGTTGGCAGACCCGTAGATCTCAAGAGGGATCGACCACACGTCATCCCCGTTGTAGAAGGTGCGGACATCGGTGACGTGATAACGCAGCAGCCGCTCGGCCTGAACCTGGAACTGGCTCTGGGGTACTTGGATATGGCCCAGCAGAACCTTCGGCATGGCGGAGAGGGGACGGAACAACTCCGGAAAGGCCCGTTTCCAGGTGCGCAGGATCGGATCACTGGGATCACTCACATAGAGCCACACCTGGCCGTTGTAGGCATCCACAACCACTTTGACCGGGTTACGGAAGTAGCGAATCCCCGAGGCATTGGCGTCGGAATAGGGATAGCTGCGGCTCACGGTGAAGCCGTCCAGCATCCAGTACTGGTGGTTATCAGACTCATAGCCCGGGGTGTTCGCCACCCTGGCGGTCACCAGATAGGGCTGGCTCTCAAAGCGCAGGAACGGTGCTAGGGCCTTGAGCCGCTCATTCACCTGGCGGCGCAGCAGCAGTCGCGAGGAGGGGGTTAACGAACCGGTGAACAGGAGCCGGGGCTCCGGCAGATAGGCGGCGGCCATGAGCCGATCCAGGGGACCATGGATCGGCACCTCGCCCTGGCCGGTGTAATGGGAATAGAGGTTGAGGTCACCCTCCGGATAGTCAAACTCCCGCACCTGGGTGGGGGCGATGACGTAGGAGGATTTGGCGGATCCGAAATACAGCCGAGGCAGGCCCACCGGCAGGGCCTTGCGAACCGACTCTGTCTGGAGTCCGAGTTGCGGAATCCCCTGAACCTTGCTGCCGCGACCCAGATCCTTGACGAAATAAAGCGGCAGACCATCTGGCCCAAAGGCATTCACGGTGGAGACCGTGAAGCCATAGCCGTGGGTGAAGACCAGATGCCGGTTCAACCAAGTGCGGGAGTCCTGCGGCAGAGCACCGGTATCCAGTTCCCGGGCAGCGATCAACACCTGCTGGGAGCCTTGGCGGGCCGGATCCGCGCTGAGGGGATAGCGATCGACGGCCGCTGAAGGGAACCGGTAGTAGAGCCGCAGTTGCTGCAGCTGACGGTTGGCCTCGAGCAGAGGCTTGCTATCCCAGAGACGGATATTGCTGAGGGTTCCAGGAGCCGCCGCCAGATCCTCGGAGGTGAGCTTCTGGCGCGGCTCCAACACCAGCTGCTTCACCGTCTCGAGGCCAAAGGCCCGGCGGGTGGCATCAATGGAACGGCGGAGGTAGGGCATTTCCACCACGAGCTCCCGTGGTTGCACCCAGATGCGCTGCACCAGGGGGGCCACGATCCACTCGGCAATCGGCACCGCCAGAGCCGTGAGGGCCAGGGGCAACAAGGCCCCACGCCGGAGCCAATTCCGGGGCAGGGGAACCAGTAACCCCAAGCCCGTGAGCAGCAGCAGGGCGGACAGCAGCAGCCGCAGGGGTAGCCGCACGTGCAGGTCGACAAAACCAGCACCTGCGGCCACCCCACTGCCCAGCACCATCAGGTCGAAGGGGGCCAGGGCGTTGCTGAGGGCCGCCATCAGGGCCAACACGGCCAACTGGGGTTGCAGCACCCGCTGCTGCTGGCGGCTGAGCCCCGGGAAGCGCAGATCCGAGAGACTGGAGCCCTCGCTGAAGGTGAGCCAGAGGCAACCGGCCAGGCCCACGATTGCCTGGGCCATCACCACACTCACCAGCAAGTGCAGGGCTGGCAGCTGCAGCACCGTGAAGCTCAGGTCGAACCCGGTGATCGGATCACGCTCCCCAAAGGGAACCGCCAGGAGTGCCGGCAACCAGAGGCTCCAGCCCCGGGCCAGGGCCGTGGCCGAGCCCGCCAGGGCCGCCGCCAGGGTGATTCGCAAGGTGATGAGCGGCCAGAGCAACAGGGGCAGCAGCAGGGCAGCCCCCAGGCCGAGCACCAACCAGGGGGGCAGATCCGCCAGCACCGGGATTCCGGTGATCACCTGCCCACTGAAGGGTGCTGCGATCAGGTCTTTCGCCTGCACCATGAGATAGGTGAAGCCCCCAGCCAGCAGCACCAGCAGGCCCACCAGCACAGAGGTCAGCAGGCGCGGGCCGAGCACCACGAGCGGGGCTTCAGGCAGAACTTTGCGCGCGGCCTCCTGGCGCAGCCTCCAGCAACGGCTCAACTGCTGCAGCTGGAGGGGAACCCCAAGGCCCAACACAACAACAAAAGCGAGCACCTGGAGCAACCAGCGGCGCATCACCACCGATTCAGCCCCGAACTGGGCGAACCATTGGCGCTCGATCCCCAGCCGCGGCAGCAGCACCAGCGCTCCCAGCAATAAAGCCAGAACCCCAACCGCCCGCAGCCAGCCGGGAATGGGGTATGCGGAGGAACGCGGTGCGGGGCCAGTCACCCAGCGAGGCTAGGCAGGCACCCCCGGAGGTCAAGCCACACCAGTCATCCATCAATACCCGATCTCGTGCATCGGGGAATAGCGGGCGCCCCCAGCGGCGCTGCTAGCTTCCTCTCAATCTCCAGGGCGTGATCGTGACGGCCACTCTCTCTCGCTCCACCTTCACAGGCCTGCGCTGCAAGGAATGCGGCCATCCCTATGAAGCTGGCGCCCGTCACGTCTGCGAAGACGTCTGCTTCGGCCCGCTCGAGGTCGTGTACGACTACGAGGCGATCCGGAACCGGGTGAGCCGGGCCACCATCGAAGCCGGTCCCGCCTCGATCTGGCGCTACCGCGATTTCCTGCCGATCGAAGGCGACCCCATTGATGTGGGCACCGGGTTCACCCCCCTGCTCAAGGCCAACAACCTGGCCAAGCGCCTTGGCATCAAAAATCTCTACATCAAGAACGACGGCGTCAACATGCCGACGCTGTCCTTCAAGGACCGGGTGGTGTCCGTGGCCCTCACCCGCGCCCGCGAGCTGGGCTTCACCACGGTGAGCTGCGCCTCCACCGGCAACCTGGCCAACTCCACCGCAGCCATCGCCGCCCATGCGGGCCTGGATTGCTGCGTGTTCATCCCCAGTGATCTGGAACTGGGAAAGGTGCTCGGCACCCTGATCTACAACCCCACCCTGATGGCGGTGAAGGGCAACTATGACCAGGTGAATCGCCTGTGTTCGGAAGTGGCCAACACCTACGGCTGGGGCTTCGTGAACATCAACCTTCGCCCCTATTACTCGGAAGGCTCCAAAACCCTTGGCTACGAGGTGATCGAGCAGCTGGGTTGGCAACTGCCCGACCACATCGTGGCGCCGCTGGCCTCTGGTTCCCTGTTCACCAAGATCCGCAAGGGTTTTGATGAGTTCATCAAGGTGGGGCTGGTGGACGAGAAGCACGTGCGCTTCAGCGGTGCTCAGGCCGAGGGCTGCTCCCCGATCGCCCAGGCCTTCGCCGAAGGCCGGGACTTCATCACGCCGGTAAAACCAAACACCATCGCGAAGTCGATCGCCATCGGCAATCCGGCCGATGGCCCCTATGCCATCGACATTGCCAACAAAACCCGGGGCAACATCGCGGCCGTGAACGACACGGAAATCATTGAGGGCATCAAGCTCCTGGCTGAAACGGAGGGCGTGTTCACCGAAACCGCCGGCGGTACCACCATTGCGGTGCTCAAGAAGCTGGTGGAAGAGGGCAAGATCAACCCCGACGAGAGCACCGTGGCCTACATCACCGGCAATGGCCTCAAGACCACCGAGGCCATTGTCGATTCCATCGGCGCCCCGTACACCATCGAAGCCCAGCTGGACAGCTTCAACGCCGCCTGGCAGCAGGCCCAGGCAGCCCTCAAGGGCTGAACCCGCGCCGCCATCGCCGCACCCCCAGCTTCGATCACCTCATTCGCTACTCCCACCCGCCATGGCCGTTCAGGTTCTGATTCCCACCCCCCTGCAGAAGTTCACCAACGACGAGGCCAGCGTCGAGCTGGAGGCCACCAGCGTGGACGCCCTGATCGAAGCGCTAGAAGGTCGCTACCCGGGGATCAAGGGCCGTCTCTGCGATGAAGGCGGCAAGTTGCGCCGCTTCCTCAACGTGTACGTCAACAGCGAGGACATCCGCTTTCTGGACAACCAGGCAACCGCCCTCAGCGATGGCGATGAGGTGAGCATCGTTCCGGCCGTCGCCGGCGGCTGAGCCATGGTCCCGGCCTTGTAGCCATTGCCGCAGTAGCCAGATCGGGCGGACGGCTCAATAGGGTGATCTCAATCGAGGGGTGATGCGATGACTCCAGCACAGGATCGTGCAGCCGCCATGGTCGATCCCAGCGCAGCGTCACCCGCAGGCACCAAGGCTCTGGTGTTCGATTACCGCCAAGCGGCCAACCCGGTGCGGCGCGGCCTCACCGAGCCGATCCCCTACCGCCAGTGGGGCCCAGAGCTGCATGGCAGTGGCCCCAGCGCCGTGATTCCTCTGGATCTCAGTGGGGCCCTAGGGATCAGCGGCCCGGCCACCAGCCCAGCTCTGGCGGCCCATTTCCTGCGGATCGAGACCGGTGAGGGGGTGAAGGCAGCGGCCGCAGCCACCAGCTCCCTCTTCTACGTGCTGTCGGGCCAAGGTCGCTGCGAGCGCGGCGCCGAAGCGGCTAGCCCTGCCGTGAGCATCGCCTGGCAAGCCGGTGATCTGTTCGTGTTGCCGGCAGGGCCCGCTCCGCTGCTGGAAGCCGACACCACCAGCGTTCTGTATTGGGTGAACGATGCGCCCCTGCTGCACTACCTGGGCGTGCAGCCCAGCCAGCCTCGCTTCGAAGCCACCCACTACCCAGCCCAGTGGTTGCTCGCCGAACTAGAGACCCTCGCCGCGGACCCCAGCAGCGCCAGGAGCAACCGGCTCAGCCTGCTGCTGGCCAACCGCGATCTGCCGTCCACCCGCACCGTGACCCACGTGCTCTGGGCCATGCTCGGCATGGTGCCGGCCGGAGCCACCCAGGCCGCCCATCGCCATCAATCGGTGGCGCTGGATCTGATTGTGGACTGCGATCCCGGTTGCTACACCCTGGTGGGCACCGAGCTGAATCCTGACGGAACGATTCGGGATCCCCAGCGGATCGACTGGCAGGCCGGCGGTGCCTTCATCACACCACCTGGCCACTGGCATGCCCACGCCAACGAGAGCGGCCGCACGGCGCTGCTGTTGCCCATCCAGGACGCCGGCCTACACACCCAGCTGCGCAGCCTCGATATTCGGTTTACCTAGGGCGTGCCGGCTGGCTGCGCCACGGAAGCCTCGGGAAGGGGACCCACACCATTCAGGGATCCCCCATGGCGCTCCACCACCGCCTGGAACTCCTCGCCCTCGATGGTTTCCTGCTCGATCAACAGGTTCACCAGCTCATCCATGAGTTTGCGCCGCGGGCGCAGCAGCGCCACCGCCTGATCCAGTGCAGTGGTGGCCAACTGCCGCACCTGCTGATCGATGCGATTCCCGGTTTCGCGGGAGTAGTGGGGCTCAGAGCGCAACCAGTCCCGACCGAGAAATACCTCGCCGCCATCGGCCTCCAGGGCCACCGGCCCCAGAGAGGAAAAGCCGTAACGGGTCACCATCTCGCGGGAAATGCGTGACACCATCTCCAGATCACTGGAGGCACCCTGGGTCACCTCGCTGGGGCCGAACACCACCAGTTCCGCCGCCCGACCCCCCATGGCCACCACCATGCGGGCGCGCAGGTAGGCCTTGCTGATCAGGCCCGAGTCCAACACCTCCTCATCGGGCATGGTGCGGGCAAAGCCGCCGATGCCACCGGCCCTGGGGAGCAGGGTCACCTTGTCGAGCTTGTCGGCTGCGGGCAGCAGAGTGGTGAGCAGGGCGTGACCCACCTCGTGATAAGCGATCAGGCGTTTTTTGGCGCTGTCCTGCAGGGGAGCCGCCGTCAGGCCCATGGTGATGCGCTCCAGGGCATCGCTGAGGGCCTGATCGTCGATGGTCTGCCGGTCGCGCCGGGCCGTGAGGATCGCCGCCTCATTCAGCAGGTTGGATAGATCCGCCCCTGAAAAGCCGGGGGTACGGCTGGCCCAATCAGCCAGGGACACCTCAGGACCTAGGGGACGGCTG
>CANHMF010000105.1 GCA_947461705.1 Synechococcaceae cyanobacterium | reverse complement strand
TCGATTCACTCCCTCATGAGCATGAGATCTCATGAGCTGTACTAAAAACCTACGAGATGTTCCGGGGCACTTCTCTGTTGACTGGTTACCTCTCGTCGGGGCGGGGGGGCTGCTGTCACGCAGGGAGTGGAGAGAAGACAGATGAAGCTTCAGGAGCTCGAGTAATCAAGAGGACTTTCTGGTCCCAGGATCTCGTACTGCAACAAGTACTTAAAACCACAGGACCAACAAGATCCTCCAATCCTGTCTCCCCAATTGACATTGCAGGCAATGGGGATTCGCAAGCACTGTCGCTGGCACCTGACCCATTAGGGCGTCGGCGCTTTCACATTCGGGCAGGTTGCACCTTTGAACTTCTTGGCGATACGCTTACTGCCCTCGGTATAAACAGTCTGCGTTTTCTGCTTGTCGCCGGATGCCTGCGCCGCGCTGAGCTTGCTGGCGAACTTCTGGCACGCCTGGTCGAGGGTCACAGCCTGCGCGCCAGACGGGACAGACAAGACGAGCAGAGCAGCAGCAGCGGCACAGGCCAGAGAAGAGCGCATGGACGATCGAGCAACACCAAGACTCTGCCGGTCGCCATCGCAACAGGCAAGCAGCACCCCTCCGCCATAGCCCAAGAGCGCTAGTGAAAGGCGTTGTCGCAGGCGGCTTGAAGATCGAGGCTGCCCCCTGCCTCACCGTGCCTCCAACTCGATGGTGAATGCGCAACTTCCCATCAGCACCAGCCGCCCACACGTGTGTGCGAGCAGCCAATCGCGTGTCCAACCCTGGACTGCCAACTGCTCCACATCAACCAGCAGATGGGCGCTGAAAGCCATTCGCGAGGTACTCAATCCCGAGATGAATAGCTCGTCAACACACACCACTCCAGACATCTACTCCAGAAGTACCTCCACCGCGCCCAGTGAATGACTAGGCAAGAAAATACAGCTTGCCAGAGAGTGTCAGCGTGAGACGCATACCCTGCCAAGGCCTCCCACGAAACAACAGTCCACCTAGACAAGGCTGGGTCTGTTGACATGGCGTGGACATCGAGAGCCAGTAACCTCGATGGCGCCACAACACTTCGGCGCTGATCTCGACGCGATACTTCTCACGATCCTTGCGCCCCTCTTCAGTTCTTGATGCTGCTCTTAGACCATCCTTAAAGCCAGGCATCCCCAGAAGAAGACGTCGAATGGCAATCATGGCATTGCGGACGGCATCGACACGCTCCGGGTGAGACTCAAAGGCCCTGGCCGAGCGCCCTTGACTTGGCCCATTCTGTAACGTGTTCATTTCTTCGCATTACTTCAGCGATCCAACTAGAATAAGAATAGAGAGAACGCTGAGGACAGAGGCTAAAGTGGTGCATAGCCCCTGCCGAAATGCAGCTCATCTGGAAGCAAGCGCACCAGAAGGAGATTGACGAGCAGGCAAGAACGGCTTCGTGGCACTCTCAAGCCTGCTGCAGATAGGAGCAGTAGTTAACATCTTGTGACCACGTCAGACCAGCACTCAGCGACTTGACTTTGACAACCAAACACTCTCAGTGAGCAGAGTCTCGAGAGAGTTTTCGAGTCATAGCACCGTGACCTTGCTAGGACTGTAGAGCAGTTAATGGACAGACAATCCCATACAGGCTTGCTCAAGAGGATTGGTTAACGGCCTTCTGCAGACCTGCGGCCGCCGAGATCACGTCGTCATCCCTTTTCTGTTGATTCGTGCTGGTTCCATATCCCGCGATGGCATCATCAACTCATCACTCTCTACCCATAGGCCATGAACAACACGAGTCCTTTCTTCATTTGCGAAACACCCAAATCGTTTCAAAAGGCATGTACCGATCTGGAACAGTCTGTCGTAACCCATGGGTTCGGCGTATTGGCTGTACACGATCTGGGCGAGACCCTACGCACCAAGGGCATCGAGTTCCACGAGACTTGCCGTGTGTTTGAAGTCTGCAATCCCCATCAGGCAGCCAGAGTGCTAGATGCAGATATGGAGCTGAACATGGCACTGCCCTGCAGAATCTCTGTCTACACCGCAGCAGGCCAAACTCGGATTGGCATGATTCGACCAGAAGGCATGTTGAGCGCCCTCTCGCGCGACCCAGAACTCCTGGATATTGCACGACAAGTAGAGGATTCGACCGAGGCCATCATCAATGCAGCAGCATCTTCACTGGAGCTCTGAATCGGCACTGACCAACCCTGGCAACCAAGAGCACAGCAAGAACTGACACCAGGACAACTGTTGTGGATCATCTATCTGAACTTGATCCGTGGGAATTCCAGCATTTCCAGCAAGAGCTGAAGGAGTGGACGTTTACGAAAAACCACCACATGCACAAGAGTTGGCAGTTCTCAACGTGTCAACAAGCCATGAGCTGGCATACCTTAGCCCAAGGAATTACCGAGCAACATGGACGCAATTGCTGTTTTTACCTGGGCCATGTCGGCAGTGGCAGGATTGAAACTGACATTATCAATCACCTGCAGGGACATCTCACCCGCGATGACCTCGCCGTTGCCATGATGATGAATGCAATCGAGGCAGCGCTAAAAAAGAAAGCGGAACCAGCAAAGGATCCCACCCACAACAATCTTCCAATGCCTCCTGAAAACATTTGATCCCCGATCCAGGCCCTGATGCTTAGCGCGCAAATCCTCAAGCAACGGGATCAGCTTGGCTATAGACCCTCGATAAACCGAATGATCTCTTGCCTGGACTTGCCAAGCTTTTGTTGCAATCAGCCGTGCAGCTCATCGTTCTTGCCTGCAGCATAGATTCAGATCGTCATCCGTCAGATCACCATAGACTTACTTGATTTTGCCCTTCACTTCGTTTCACTCCACCCTTGAGCCTGAATCCAGCCATCTTTCACCTCTCTATTTTTGATTGATCAGAATTAGAGACTTGAGCGCACACGAACAGGTCCATTATATTCCACCGTTGAGATTTTCCCGTTTGGAGAAATGAGGATAACGGTTTCAAGAGTTGCTGGTTCGCGACGGGCCGACCAGCCAGGAGCTCCGCCGAGAAAACGGAACCGATAACCCTGGGGCGTATTCGACACCAGGCAACTGGAACCCCCACCCTGATGCATGCAATCAGCTGGAGAGTATTTGCTCAAGCCACCATTGACAAATTCAGCTTGCATGCGAGCGAGATTGGCTGCACGCATCTGAGATTCACTGACAGTTTGGGCAGAAGCTGCTGAAGCAACAATCAGCGAGACGGAGGAGACGGCAAGCAGAAATGATCGCATGAAGTCTTTGGCGAACAAAGACAATCCTGCTTCAATAGAGAAAGGGTGACAGGAAGCCTCAGCATCATTGCCTCTGATCTACTCAGCTTACTGGAGCGAACACCTGTTGCGATCCACCCAATGACAGCCTCTGCCAATTAGATCTTCTTATCATGCCTTCGAGGACAACTCTGCTCATCAGAATGACACAGCAGGCACGCCTCAGTGCGTCACTACTTGAGGGCTCTCGCCAGTGGATCTCATTTCACTCGTTGTTGTACTTGTTGTCGTTGGAGTACTGCTGTGGTTGGTCAACAACTACATCCCGATGGATAGCAAGATCAAGCAGATCCTAAATATAGTAGTTGTGGTCGCGGTGGTCGTTTGGCTTCTCAATGTGCTTGGACTCATGAACTCGATCCGTGGCGTTCGAGTTGGGCGCTGAATGGCGGCCTTCCATCTGAATTGATGTGCCCTGACGGCTCGGCTTGCATACCAGGACTTTGGGGCTGATCAATCTGCCATCTTTAGCCCCCATTAATTGGACGAGTGACGCTGGTGCTGTGAGACACAAGTATCACAATGCACGCTGCCCTGGTTGAGGCTGGAGCCATGGCAAGGATCCCACTGGCGGCGTGGTGGTGCCCACGGCCACCGCCGACATCGGCATCGCCATCGGCTCTGGGGCGGATGTGGCCAAGGAGGACAGCCTGGGCGTGCCGATCGCAGCCCTGGGCTGGCTCAACCCGATGATCGCCGGGGCGGCCATGGCGCTGAGCTCGCTCGCGGTGATCCTGAACTCCGCCCTGTTGCGCCGCTATCGCAGGGCGGCAGCCGGACACGTTCTGGCGTGATCCATGACGCCTTTTGGCCAAAACCTGACATCCCAACCAACGGTGCTCATAGTTGCTGGGTTGCAGACACGGGCCAGGCGCATGGCGACACTCACCTCTGCGATTTACCGCTGCGGCATGGGTTGTGCCCTGGGCCTGATGGCCCTGGGGCCTGCAGCTGGCCTGGCCCAGCCGCGCAGCATCACAGCCGTGGATAACCCTGCGCTGGGCCGGCTGGAGCTGGAGAACGGCTACCCGAGCGCCGCCACCGCCCGCAAGCTGTACAACGCCCTCGACCTGCAGCGCGCCACCCAGGGCTACCTGTGGGCCCTGCCGGCGGTGGGCTTCAAGGCGCTCTACGACGCCCAGTCCAAAACCATGGGCGTGCGCAACGGCGACGTGCTGCTGTACCGCAGCCTGCAGGACAAGGCGGGGATGCTCACCCCCAATATCACCACCCTCTACGCCTTCAGCTTCTGGGATCTGGCCAAGCAGGGGCCGCTGGTGGTGGAGGTGCCAGCCGGGCTCACCGCCGGAGGCGTACTCGACATCTGGCAACAGCCGATCACCGACATGGGCCAGACAGGGCCCGACAAGGGTGCCGGCGGCAAGTACCTGATCCTCCCGCCCGGTGGGCCGGAGGTGGTGGCTTCGGGCTACCGGATCTTCCGCTCCCCCAGCAACCAGGTGTGGTTCGGCACCCGCGGCCTGGCGCCCGACAAGGCCGTGGCCGAGGCCACCGTGCGCCAGCACCGGCTCTACGGCTGGAACCAGCGCGACAATCCACCGGTCTCCCGCTACGAGGAGGTGGGCGGTCGCCCCTGGCAGTCGGCCCAGCCCGCCGATCTCTCCTACTGGCGGCTGCTCAGTGATCTCTATGCCAACGAGCCAGTGGCCCCGCGCGACCGGATGATGTTCGGCCTGCTGGCGCCCCTGGGCATCAGCCCGGGCCAGCCCTTCAAGCCCGATGCCCGGCAGGCGCGGATCCTGGGCGAGGGGGCCCAGCTGGGCGACCTCATGGCCCGCACCATCGCCTACGACAAGCGCACCCCGGGGGCCACGGTGTACCCCGGCAAGCACTGGGAGTACGCCGTGCTGTTCGATCTCGACCAGGAATCGCCCGACAAACGGCGGGTGCAGTTCGACGAACGCACCTCGTGGTTCTACGAGGCGATCGGCATGTCGGTGGGGATGCAGGGCCGGGTGGTGGGCTTCGGTCAGGTGTACCTGGAGGCTTCCAAGGACGCCAAGGGCGAGTGGCTCGACGGCGGTCGCACCTACCGCATGCACGTGCCGGCCAACGCCCCGGTGAAGCAGTTCTGGTCGATCACCCTCTACGACAACCTCAGCCGTGGCCCGCTGATCACCCCCCAGGGCGCCGCCGACCTCAGCTCGCGCAAGGCCGACCTGGTGAGCACCGCCGACGGCTCGGTGGATGTGGTGTTCGGGCCGGTGAAGCCAGCGGGCGCAGCCAACTGGATCCAGACCACTCCGGGCAAGGGCTGGTTCGCCTACTTCCGCTTCTACGCCCCCACGGAGCCCTACTTCGCCAAGACCTGGCAGCTCAACGACATCACACCGATCCAGCCATGAAGCCCATCCGCCTCTGCCCGCTCCGGCCCCTTGGGCTGCTCCTTGCCCTGATGGCGATGGCCAGCAGCGTGCCGGGCCCAGCCCTAGCCGCCCCTGCGGAGCCAGCCCCAGGAGCGCCGCGGTCAGCGGGCATCCCGCCAGCCCCCACCCCCGATGAAGCGCGCGCCATCGCCGAGGAGGCCTGGCTCTACGCCTACGCCCCGCTGCAGGGCTACCAGACCTTCTGGAACCAGACCCAGAACAAGGCCTTTCCGGGCTACGTGGGCGGCTTCAACCGGTTCCGCCACTACAGCCGTTCCGCCACCCCGGCGGACACGGACATCGTGACCCCCAACAACGACACCCCCTACTCCTGGGCCTGGCTGGATCTGCGGGCGGAACCAATCGTGCTGAAGCTGCCGTCCGTGCCGGCACCTCGCTACTACGTGAATCAGTGGTTCGACCTCTACACCCACAACTTCGCTTACACCGGCGTGCGGGCCACGGGGCGCGGCGCCGGCACCTATCTGTTTGCCGGCCCCAACTGGCAGGGCACGGTTCCCAAAGGAATCACCAAAGTATTCCGCGCGGAAACCGACTTCGTCGGCACGCTCACCCGCACCCAGCTGAACGGTCCTGACGACATCCCCGCCCTTCAGGCGCTGCAGGCGACGTACCAGCTGATTCCCCTCTCCCGCTTCACAGGAACCAAGCCCCCAAGGCCCGCTCCCCCGGTGAACTGGCCAGCCTGGGATCCGGCAAAGGCCGAGGGGATCGGCTTCATTGGCTATCTCAATGCCCTGCTGCCGTTCATGCCCACCGTGTCATCGGAGCGGGCAACAATGGCGCGTTTCTCCCGCATCGGGATCGGCCCGGGGCGGCCCTTTGACCCCAACCGGCTGGATCCCGCCACCCAAAGCGCCATCGAGGCAGGCGTAGCGATGGCGTCCGCGAATCTGCGCAGCAAGGCCCTGGCCCAGAGCAGTTCCAAGGGCTTCTTCGGCACCCGTGAGGAACTGGGCAGCGACTACCTCACCTATCGCGCCATGGGAGCGATGCTGGGGATCTACGGCAACAGCAGCGCCGAAGCCCTGTACGCCAGCCAGCAGACCGGCCCGGACGGCAAGCTGCTCGACGGCCGCCGCCAGTGGGTGCTGCGTTTCCCCGCCGGCCAACTCCCGCCGGTGAGTGAGTTCTGGTCGATCACGATGTATTCACTGCCGCAGCGGTTATTGGTGGCCAATCCGATTGATCGCTATTCGATCGGAGATCGCACCCAGGGCCTGAAGCTGGGGGCCGATGGCTCCCTGGAGATCTATCTCCAGCATGAGAATCCAGGCCCAGACAAGGTCTCCAACTGGCTGCCGGCCCCTGCCGGGCCCTTCTTCTTCGTGGGCCGTCTCTATGGCCCCAGTGCGGCAGCCCTGTCTGGAGAGTGGCAACTGCCTGCGCTGCAGGAACAGCGTTGAGATGAATCCTCAGCAGATTCAGAGCCTGGCGGTGCTGCTCCTGGCCATGCTGCCGGTGGGGCTGCTGTGGTGGCTTTGGATTCGAATGCTGCGCTGGTGATCCGTTCCGCGTGGCGCGGAATTGCCTCTGGCATCGGAGATGGCCCGCCAACATGGGAACACCCGTGATCCCACTGTGTTTCTGAACCCCTTCTGTCCGTTCACCACGGCCAAGGTGCTGGCCCTCAAGGCCACCGTGTTGCTGCTGCTCACCCTGCTGATCAAGGCCAAGATCCGCATCACCGCCTTCTCAGCGCTGGGCATCGTTCTGCTGCTACTGCAGACCCTGGTGTTCCTGGCCCTCGTGGCCGGTGGGGCCGCGCTCTACGCCACGCAGCAACGCCGAGCGGCAGCGGCCTGAGCCGGCGCCATGGCCGTCGAAGTCGCCCTGGCCATGCTGCAGCGGCAGGGCCGCTGGTTGATGCAGCTGCGCGATGAGATCCCGTCGATCGTGGCCCCTGGCTGCTGGGGGCTCTTCGGTGGGCACCTTGATCCGGGCGAACAACCGGAGCAGGCCCTACGGCGCGAGCTGGTGGAAGAGATCAGCTGGCAGCCCCCGGCACTGGAGCTGGTGATGGTGCATCACATCCACCGCCGCACGGCCCACGTGTTCCAGGCCGAACTATCGGTGCCGCTGGAGCAGTTGCAACTGCTGGAGGGCCAGGACATGGCCCTGGTCAGTGCCGAGGAACTGCTGGCGGGATCCATCTGGAGCACCAGCCTGGGCACCCATCGCCCCCTCGCCGATGGGTTGCTGGAGGTGATGCAGCACGTGCTCACCAAGGGAGTCTGAATACAACAAAGCCCGGAGCATGAGCCCCGGGCGTTTGCCTGCTCAGCCGTGGTGCCGACCCCAGGGGGTGCGGGCGCCGCTGCGCGAGCTTGGTGCTGGATACCAGC
>CANHMF010000104.1 GCA_947461705.1 Synechococcaceae cyanobacterium | reverse complement strand
TCGGTGAACCTGGCCAGCCTGGATGCCAAGGGGCTGGAGCTCTACGGCGAGTTCTGTGGCCGAGCCCTGGCCAAGGCCCACGCCCGTTCGGGGGATCGCCAAGCGATCGCGGCCTGGCTGGACGCCGGCAAGGTGTTTGACCAGGCCCTGGAAGCCTTTGGGGTGCACTACGCCGACCAGTCGGAAAGCGACTACCGGCTGTTCATGCAGGCGATCAAGGAAGGACGGCTGGAGGCCAGCATGATCTGCTGATGCGGGTGTTCAAAGTCTGGTCTGGATCGCCTGCTTGAACGGCGGCCCTGGACGTCTTCCCCGGCGATCAGCACGCCATGCAGACTTGCCGCCACGACCCTGTCCGTGGACATGGGCTTGAATCCAGTGATGAGCGCAAGGGCCGGCGGCCCACCCGCGGCAAACTTCACGCCCCCCAAAGCCCTCTCCACCACTGGGATCTCCATGCAGCTGCGCATTGGCAACGGCTACGACATTCACCGCCTGGTGCCGGGCCGACCGCTGATCCTGGGGGGCCAGCAGCTGGAGCACCCCGAGGGCCTCGGCCTCGATGGCCACAGCGATGCCGATGTGCTGGTGCACGCGATCATGGATGCCCTATTGGGAGCCCTCTCGCTGGGGGACATCGGCAAGTACTTCCCGCCCGACGATCCCCAGTGGAAGGGGGCGGACAGCCTGGTGCTGTTGGAACAGGTGGTGGGGCTGGTGCAACGCCAAGGCTGGAGCATCACCAACGTGGACTCCGTGGTGGTGGCGGAACGGCCCAAGCTCAAACCCCACATCGCCGCGATGCGGGGCGCCATTGCCGCCCGCATGGCTCTCCATCCCGAGCAGGTGGGCGTGAAGGCCACCACCAACGAAACCCTGGGACCCGAAGGGCGTGAGGAGGGCATCTCCTGCCACGCGGTCGCACTGCTGCAGAAGGACTGATCAGAATGGGCTGGCCACTTGGTGAGCCCCCTGCCCATGGCCCTCCTGCGCCAGCTCGCGGGGCTGGTTCTGCTGCTCCTGCTGGCGCTGGTTCCACTGACCCCCGCCAGTGGCGCCCAGCCCTACGAGCTGGTGGTGGTGGAGCACCTGCGCCTGAAGGTGCCAGAGGCGGGCCTGGACGCCTGGCTGGCCGCCGAACGGGGCAGCTGGGAGCCCTGGCTGGTCCAGCAACCTGGCTTTCTCGATCGCCAATTGCTCTGGGACGCGGAACGCGAAGAGGGCACCCTGCTGATCCACTGGGCTAGCCGCGAGCAGTGGAAGGCCATTCCCAACGCCCAGGTGCGGGCCGTGCAACAGCGCTTCGAGGCCCTGGCCCGCCAGGCCAGTGGCCTCAGCCAGGGCAATCCCTTCCCCCTGATTTTTGAAGGTGAACTTGCACCCCTCTGATGCGCTGGGCAACCCCCAGGAAACCCTGGCCCGGCTCGATCTCGATCGGCGGCGGCGGCTGGGCATGGTGGAGGCCATCTGGGGGGAGCACAAGAGTGCCGAGCAGATCGCGGGGATCCTGCGCCGGCTGCAGACCGCCGGCGAATTGGCTCTGGTAACCCGGGTGACAGCCAGCAAGGCCAACGACGTGGAGGCCCTGCTGCAGGCCAGTGCAGCAGCCGAGGGGCTGGAGTTTCACAGCACCTCCCACTGCCTCACCCAGGGGCAGCCGCCGGCACCGCGGGCCAGCGCAGGCACGGCGGTGGTGCTGAGCGGTGGCACCAGCGACCTGCCCGTGGCCGCCGAAGCGGAACTGGCCCTGCGCTGGCATGGCATTGCCACGGAGCTGGTGATCGATGTGGGCGTGGCAGGGCTGCATCGCCTGCTGGCGCAACTCGACCGGCTGCGCGATGCCCGGGTGCTGATCGCCTGCGCGGGCATGGAGGGGGCCCTACCCACGGTGCTCGCCGGCCTCGTGCCGCAACCGGTGATCGGCGTGCCGGTGAGCGTGGGCTACGGGGTGAGTGCGGGGGGTACGGCCGCCCTGCACGGCATGTTGGCCAGCTGTGCTCCCGGGATCACGGTGGTGAACATCGACAACGGCTATGGCGCCGCCATGGCAGCGCTCCGGATCCTGGGTCTACCCGTTAGCCATGGGGACGCAGGGGGCCGTTGACCGGGCGATCGAGCTCAAGAACCGCCTGCACCCACAGGCGCAGCGAGCGGGGCAGACGTCCCTGCTCGTAGCGGGTGAGAGCCTCCAGCAGCACCGTGGTGTTGACCCACTCAGGGGAGCGCGGAGCCATCGCAGCCAGGCATCTGGGCCGCAGTGTGCGGGCTCGGCGTGGAGGCGGCAAGGGGTTGGACCAACCGGTGGAGGGGTCTTGGTGGTCTTTAGTTGTCGGCCCCCTTGCGGCCAAGCCAGAGCAACTCACGCCCCCTCTCTTCACTCTCCACCGCATGGAGATGGGAAACAAGGGCATCCAGATCACTACCGGCGAGTTCGCCATTCGCCTGCCATTTCATGGCACGGGGTTCTGGACGGCGAACGGAATGACCCACTGAGCGGAGCTGAAATTAAAGGTTTGACGACCCTACGGAGGCAACCCTTCAAAAACAGGACACCAAGACACAGAACGGCAGAAGAGTTTCTTAAATTCCGCAAATCTGTGGCCAATCAGTAGGCCAGGGAGAGGAAATCTTCAGAGATGCTTGAGATCGGGGTAGGCCGTGAGCAGCTCTTCGGTGCTCAGCACATCGCCGGCGCCTTCCGGCTGCCAGATCACCTCGAGGGCCAGCAGATCGTTGGAGGGCACCGAGCCGATCACCCGCAGGGCCTCACGCAGCTCTTCGGAACCCGTGAGGGGCTTGAGCACAAGCCGGCTGCGGCTGGCCACCAGCACGGTCACCGCGATGAAATCACTGGTGGCATCGGCGGCACCCGCGGCCGTGGGGCCCTCGCTGAGCCGCTTGCCAGCCACGTTGCTGGTCACCTCACTGCGCAGCTTGCTGCGCTCGGTCATGGAGAGACGGTTGAAGGTGGCTTCGGCCGCGTTGAAGGGCACCTGCCCCACCTCGGCATTGGCGTACACCCACAGATCGGGATGGCGCAGCAGGGCCAGGGTGGTGTCCTGCAGCACCCGCTGCAGGCCCGCGTTGGTGCTGGTGTCGGCACTGGCGGCGAGGCCGCGCAGATCAGCCTGCAGCTCCTTGGCCGAGGCCAGCAGGCCCACCTGCAACTGGGCAATGGCCACGGGGCCATCGGGGCGATACCCCGCCAGCTCGCCGCCATCGCCACGGGAGGGAAGGGCCGTGCCACCACCGCGCAGGGCATTCACCAGCAACCCCACCACCGCCATCAGAACCAGGAAGCCAAACAGGCCACCGCCACCGCCGAAGAAGAAGGGAACGATGAAGGGAAAGCCGATGCCACCGCCGCCGTAACCGCGCTGCATGCCACCGCCGTAGTTGCCGCGGTAACTGCCGCCACCGCCGCCGTAACTGCGGGGCATCGAGGGAGCGGAGCGGAAACTGCCACCGCCGATACGGCCGCCACTGGCCGCCAGTGTGGGCTTGGGAATGGCCAGGAGCACCGCGAGCACAGCGGGCACCATCAGGGCACTGCAAACGCGGCGCAGCAGCTGGGACGGACGGTTGGAGAGCAAGGCCGCAGCCCAATCAGTTAGCAGAAAATCTAGGAACCGCCCCCAACAATGGTGACCACCTCGATCCCATCGGCTTCCCGTACCAGTTGCTGCGGCCAGCGATGCCTGGGCAGGATCTCGCCGTTGAACTCCACCACCACCAGCTGGGGCCGGTAGCCGAGGTGCTCCAACACGGCCTGGAGCGTCAACCCCGCCGGGCAGCGGGCTGCTTCGCCATTGAGGCGCAGGGTGATGGTGTCGCTCATGCGCTGGTGCTGGCGGCGCGGTCGTCCAGCAACTGCAGCAGCTCGCGGGTGGCCGCAGCGGGATCCTGGGCCTCGGTGATGGCCCGCACCACCGCCACCCGCTCGGCCCCGGTGGCCTGGACGGCCGCCAGGTTGGCCGCCTCGATGCCACCGATGGCAAAGAAGGGAATGGAGCTGTGCGCCACCGCCTGCTCCACGTAGGCCAGCCCCACAGGGTCCCGGCCGGGCTTGGTGGGGGTGGCATTCACCGGGCCCACGCCCACGTAGTCGCACCCATCGGCGATCGCCTGCTGCAACTGGCTGAGGGCATGGGTGCTCCGGCCGATCAAACGGTCGGGGCCCAGCAGGCGCCGAGCGATGGCGGGGGGCAGATCGCCCTGGCCCAGGTGCACGCCATCGGCGTCCACCGCCAGGGCGAGATCAATCCGATCGTTCACGAGAAACAGGGCCCCATGGCGGGCGCAGAGCTGGCGCAGAGCCCGGGCCTGCTCCAGGCGCACGGCATCGGTGATGGGAACGCCGTTGGCCATGCAGCTGCCCTCCTTGGCGCGGTACTGCACCAGTCGCAGGCCGGCCTCCAGAGCGGCGGCCACCACGGGCTCCAGCTGGCGCGACGGACTGGTGACCAGATACAGGCGGCACTGCTGCAACAGCTGCCGGCGCCAGCCACCACCAGCGGCGGCCCGCAGCAGATCCACCTCGAGGTCGTAGAGGGCGTAGCGAATCGCCGCCGCCTCGGCCGCCAGCGGGGCATCGAGGCCCCGGCCGAATTCCTCCAGCACCCGCAGGGCCTCCTGCACCCGGCCGCAATTGGCCGCCACCACCTGGGCGGCGCCACTGCGCTCGGCCTGGGCGGGATGGGCCATGCCGGCGGCGACGTCGGTGGCGGTGTGACGCGCGAGCTTGTAGGCCTCGCGATGGAGCAGCCCCAGGCGCTGGCGCAGGTCCTTGGTGCGGGCCACCAGATCCGAGCGATCCAGGCCAAACCGGCACCAGTCCTCGATCACCCGCAGCCCCTCCCGGGCACGGTCGAGGTTGGCGTCGAGCAGACGGTGCACTGCCTGCAGGTCCTCAGCGGGCAACACGGTGGCGGGCGGGATGGTCATGTGCTGCGTAGGGTGAGGCCGCAGATCAGGGGCCAATGGGGATGGAGCAGGGCGGAACGGACAGCCCGATGCTGGTGCTGATCTCAGGGATTCTGCTGCTGGGCGGCATCGCCGCCTTCATCAGCTGGGGCCTCACCAACGCCTACCCCGCAGGCTGAGGCCAGGAGCGCCTCCGCCTGAGCAGCATCGGCCGCAATCTGGCTGCACAGGGCCTCCAGGGTGGGAAATTTCTGCTGGCGGCGCAGCAGCGCCACCGGCTCCACCAGCAGCTGGGCCCCCTCCAGCTCCAGCTGTTGCCCCAGCAGATGCACCTCCACGGCCGAGGGGGCCGTGGGGTCCACGGTGGGCTGAGGCCCCAAATTCATCACTGCCGCCAGAGGCGCCCCGCCATTCACCTGGGTCCAGGCGGCATACACGCCCTCGAGGGGCAGGATCTTGCGGCCATCCACCTGCAGGTTGGCGGTGGGCCAGCCCAGCTCGCGGCCCAGCCCACGGCCCCGCACCACGCGCCCGCCAAAGCGGTAGGGGCGATCCAGCAGGCGAGCGGCTTCTGCCAGGTTGCCAGCGGCCAGGGCTCGGCGAATGCGGCTGCTGCTCACCCGCTCCTCCCCATCCCAGAGCATCGGCACCACCACCACCTCAAGGCCATGGCGCGCACCGATGGCCGCCAAGGCGGCGGTGTCGCCACTGCGGCCGGCGCCAAAGCGGAAGTTCTCCCCCACGGCCACAAGCCGGGCTTCCAATTGCTGCACCAGCACCTGCTCCACAAAGGCCTCAGGGCTGAGGGTGGCCAGCTGGGGGGTGAAGGGCACCAGCACCAGCTGCTGAATGCCGAGGGGCTCCAGCAGATGCAGTTTTTCGCCCGGCAGATCGAGACGCAGGCGGGTATCGCCGAACAGCACCTCGCGGGGATGGGGCCAGAAGCTCACCACCGTGGGCACCAGGCCTGCGGCGGCGGCAGGGCCGGCGATGGCGGCAATCACCCGGCGGTGACCCTGGTGCAGGCCGTCGAAGCTGCCCAGGGCAATCGCCGTGGGGCGCTGGGCCTCTTCGGGGCTGCGCAGAGCAATCGCGGAGCGCAGGGGCATCACAGAAGGGAACTCTCCGAAAACCTGCCGTGGCCCTCGCCTTTGGCATCCTCCCATGGCAGGTTTGGGCGACGCTCCGCGCCACCCCCGCCGCCTGCCCCATGGCCGACCGCCTCGACCTGCAGCTGATCTCTGCCGCCCTGCGGCGGGTGGGCTGGATCCGCCTCTGGGCCCAGGTGGTGCTGGCGGTGGTGGTGATGGGGGTGCTGCTGTTCAACAACATCGGCGGCCAGATCGCCGCCCGGGCCGACAAGGCCCTGGGCCTCGGCCCAGGCCTCTCCCTCACCACCCTGGCCTTCTTCGTGCTGCTGTGGTCGATCTGGCAGAGCGGCCTGCTGGTGCGCTGCGGCCGGGCCCTGGCCAGCCCAGTGCGTCCCAGCAAGGGGGAAACCGCGCGGCTGATCAAGCGCAGCATCCTGGCCGACCTGGTGGGCATCACCTTCGCGGTGGTGGGGTACCAGTCGCTGGCGGGCAGCCTGTTTGTGCAGGCTTCGATGCAGGCGGGCTTCGCCTTCGGGGGTGCCATGACCACCCCCGGCGGCCGCATCACCAACTACCCGATCACCTCGCTCGAGATGCTCTCGGTGCTGAGCAACACCCAGGTGGTGTTCGCGCACCTGATCGGCCTGTGGATCAGCCTGTGGCTGCTGCAACGGGTTTACCGCTCGGCCTGACTCACTCCAGCGAGGGCAGATCCGACGGGTTGCCGCGCCAGAACAGTTCCGGCTGCAGGGGAGTGAGCGCCACACCGCCGCCATTCACGTGGGCCACATCCGTGGGCCAGGCCTCGGGCCCCGCCACGGCAGCCTCGAGATCGTTCGCCACTTCACCGGCAAGCCAGTAATAGGTGCGGCCGCGGGGATCCACCCGCTGGTCGAACTGGTCGGTGTAGCGGCGCACGGCCTTGCGACACCAGCGCAGAGGGCCGAGCTGCTCAGCCGGCAAGGGCGGCACATTGAGGTTGAGCAGCATCCCCTCGGGCCAGCCCTGCTGCAGCAGGCGCTCCGCCACATCCAGGGCCAGGGTGGCGGCCGGCTGGAAGTGGCGCCATTGGACATCGGCACTGCTCACCGCCAGGGCATGCAGGCCCTCGATCGTGCCCTCCATGGCGGCACTCACCGTGCCGGAATAGAGCACATCGGTGCCGAGGTTGGGGCCGTGGTTGATGCCCGAGAGCACGAGGTCGGGCCATTCATCCAGCAGGGCGAACAGGGCCAGCTTCACGCAATCGCTGGGGGTGCCGCTGCAGGCCCAGGCCTTCACCCCATCGGCAAACAGTTCATCGGCCCGCTCGGCCCTGAGGGGGGTCTGGAGGGTGAGGCCATGGCCGGTGGCGGAGCGCTCCTGATCCGGACACACCACGGTCACCGCATGGCCGCGCCGCGCCGCCTCCGCCGCCAGGGTGCGAATGCCATCGGCGAACACGCCGTCGTCGTTGCTGATCAGGATCCGCACGGCTTGTGCTCAGCTGATTCGACGCTACGAGGCTGCTGCCTACAGTCGACGGTCGCCGTAGCCCAGCCGTGAGCGCCACCGTCAGCCTGCAGCAGCTCACCGACCAGCTCGAGCAGCTGGAAGCTCAGGCCGCCGCTGCGATCGCCGCCGCCGCCACCGCCGCCGACCTGGAAGAGCTGCGGGTGGGCCTGCTGGGCAAGAAGGGCAAGCTCTCGGGCGTACTGGGGGCCATGGGCAAGCTGCCAGGGGACGAGCGCCCCCTGGTGGGCCAACGGGCCAACGTGCTCAAGGAACAGGTGCAGGGCCTGCTGAGCGAGCGCCTGCAGGCGGTGAAATCGGCGGCCATGGCCGAGCGCATCGCCGCGGAAACCCTCGACGTGACCATGCCCGCCAGCTTCACGCCGGCGGGCCATCGCCACCCGCTGATCAGCACGATCGAGGAGATCGTGGACATCTTTGGGGGCCTGGGCTACCGGGTGGAGGAGGGCCCCGAGATCGAGACCGACTACTACAACTTCACTGCCCTCAACATCCCGCCCCACCACCCGGCGCGGGACATGCAGGACACCTTCTATCTGTCGGACAGCGAGCTGCT
>CANHMF010000103.1 GCA_947461705.1 Synechococcaceae cyanobacterium | reverse complement strand
TGGTGGGGGCTGGGCCGGGGGATCCCGAGCTGCTCACCCTGAAGGCCCATCGGCTGTTGCGGCAGTGCGATGCCCTCGTGTACGACTCCCTGGTGCCCAAGGCCCTCCTGGATCTGGTGCCGGAACACTGTGAGCGTCACTTCGTCGGCAAGCGCCGCGGCCATCACTCGGTGCCCCAGCCCAGCACCAATGCGGTGCTGGTGGAGTTGGCGACCCGGCATCGCCTGATCGTGCGGCTGAAGGGTGGTGATCCCTTCCTGTTCGGCCGCGGCGGGGAGGAGGCGGCCCACCTGGTGAACCATGGTGTGGCCGTGGAGGTGGTGCCGGGGGTCACGGCCGGCATCGCTGCCCCGGCCTATGCGGGTATTCCCGTGACCCATCGCCGGGCCGGCTCCAGCGTCACCTTCGTGACGGGCCATGAGGAGATCGACAAGCGACGCCCCGGCGTTGACTGGCAGGGACTGGCCCGCAGCAGTGACGGGCTGGTGATCTACATGGGGCTGCACAATCTGCGCCGCATCTGTGATGAGCTGATGGCCGGCGGCCTGGCGGCCCAGACCCCGGCTGCGGTGGTGCAGCAGGGAACGGTGCGGGGGCAGCGCCAGTTGGTGAGCGAACTGGGCACCTTGGCGGATCAGGTGGAGGCCCAGGCCTTTGCCTCGCCATCGATCGTGGTGATCGGCACGGTGGTGAATGAACGGGTGGAGAGCTGCGCGCCCGAGCCGGCCGATGCCGAGATGCCGATTCCCTTCTGAGTGCCGATCAACCACTCGGCAAACTGGTCTGCAATGCCGCGTCTTTCGTAGTCGATCGCACGCCCGCGGCCCTTGGGGCTCGGTTCACTGGGCGCTCCCGATTGCGCCTCGGCGCAGCTCCCATGGCCGCCGCCCCTCTCCATCAGGATGCATCGCTCCAGGAAAGCCGACGATCCGCGCCGAAGCCGGCGCCGATGTTTGAGTTGATTCCCTACGAGAAGTTCCGCGATACGCCAGCTGTTCGTTTTTTTGATATCACCGTTGCCGAGTCGAATGCCAGGGATCTGGTGATCCATGCGGGCCCGGCTATCAGCCCGCCGGATGAAGAGAAAACCGGCGCCTGGCAGTTCTATCTGCATCCTCACCAGGAGGACAATCTGCTCGCCCTGCATGGAGGGCGTACGTTCTATCTGGTGAACTTGGGATGGAACTATCCCTATCACATTGTGCGCTTGGAAACCGGCGGCGACATCCTGCGCATCCCGCCCGGTACCTTCCATCGTTCTGTGTCTGATCCCGATGGTTCCGTGGTGTTGAACCAGGCGGTGCGTGCGGAGGGGGCCAGCGTGGTGCGTGAATTCCGTGTCTACAACAGCCGTGTGATTCCCCGCCTGTTTGCCACCACCTTCAAAACGGCGCCACTGCCCAAGCTGCACGGTGTCAGCTGGTGAACCCCTATGGCCCCTGCTGATCAGCCCTGGGGGCGGCGGGGCAGGCCCAGGATGTTGCGTTCGCCCAACAGTTCGCACACCGCGTATGCCGCCGGCAGGTTGGCGACCCGGCGCCATTCGCCGCTGGGATCCGTGCTGCGGCTCACGACGTAGCCACCGCAGCCATCCCTGGTGATGCGGCAGCCATCTCCGGTGAGGTTGACCAGCTGGAACTGTTCGCCCATGGCGGCTGCCCAATTGATCCGTTTCTAGATCTGTCGCGCGCCTGGGGAACTGTGTTTTGGACTGACGCAATCAAACGTGAGCCAGCTTGAACAGTTCCTTAAATTTCCCTTGGG
The DNA here is from genome assembly GCA_947461705.1 of Synechococcaceae cyanobacterium. Taxonomy (GTDB): domain Bacteria; phylum Cyanobacteriota; class Cyanobacteriia; order PCC-6307; family Cyanobiaceae; genus Vulcanococcus. Next base: position 6,376 of record CANHMF010000103.1, on the reverse strand, counting down.
GTCAGGGTGATCTCGGCGATGCCTAGAGCCGTAGATCCACTGTGCAGCCATGTTCCCCGGCGGCGCGCCAGGGCAACGCCTGTTGTTGCGGCCGCACGCGAGCGCTCGCCTCGGTGACGGGCACAAAGCCGGTGCTCTCGTGCTCCAGCTGCCAGCAGGCCAGTGGACCGTCGCCATGGTCCTCGGCGGGTCGTAGGTCCAGCAGCAGCGGCACCTGGGCAGGGATACAGGGATGCAGGCAGGGGTAGAGCTGCTCCAGTCGATAACGCACCGCCAGGGGCTGATCGGTCCCGCTGCCCAGGGGCAGCGGGCGCCCCTGCAGATCCAATCGGTAGTGGCGGCGGAACGCTGGGTTGGCGATCAGCTCAAAGCGCCGCAGGGAGCTATCCACGAAGCGGCTGGTGCTGCCCCCCTCCACCGGCGTATCGCAGAGCAGCGGCCAGGGTTCGAGGGCCCGGCGAATCTCCAGTTCTGCACCCTTGCCGTCCTGCCACTGCAACAGGGTGGGGAAGCGCCAGTGCCAGATCGGCCGGAACAGCTCTGCCTCCAGGGGCAGGTCATCGGCCGCCAGCTCCGCCAGCACGGTCTCCAGGTCGGCCCAGAGTTGGCTCGGCAGCATGGCGCGGTCGTGGAGGCTGTCCCCCCACGGGCGCAGGGCTTGGGGCCGACACTCAGGATTCAGCAGGTGCACCGCCAGGGCCCGCCAGAGCAGCGCCACGGAGGCACTCCACTGCTGGTGGGGCATCGTTTCCAGTGCCCGGAATTCGATCAGGCCCTGGCAACCGGCCGTCCAGGCCGGGTTCCAGAACTTGTCGAGGCTGATTTCGCTGCGGTGGGTGTTGCCACTCTTGTCGGCATGGAGATGGCGCAGGGTTTCGCTGATGGCCACCCGCTGGTCCCCCGGTGGTAGTTGTTCCAGCACCTGGTGGGCTAACTCCAGGTCCAGCCAGGCGGCACTGCCTTCGTCGGGGCGGGGCGCCTGGGAGGCCGGCCCCACGGAGTTGCCGCTGAAGAGATAGGCAAGGCAGGGATGGTGCTGCCAGTAGCGCAGGATGCCCACCAGCCAGGCTGGCCTGTGGAAGAAGGGGTTGCTGGCCAGGCTGGGCCCACCCCACAGCAGATGGTTGCCGCCGCCGCTGCCGTCCACCTGGGCTCCGTTCTGTTTCCAGGAGCGCAGTCCCACCGCCTGGCCCGCCAGCTCCAGCGCTTCCATCCAGTCGGCGTAATCGGCCCAGGTGGAACACACCGGCAGGTTCACCTCCAGCACCCCGGGGTCGGCGGTGAGGCCGAGCACCTGCCAGGCCCCTTCGATGTCCAGGGGCAGGACGCCACTCAGCTCTGGCTGGCACCAGGGGGCGCTGGCGTTGGCGATCACCTGCAGCAGCCGCTCCAAGGGCTGGCGGGCTAGGGGAGGCAGAAACAAGTTCCAGCCGCTGGCGTTGAGCTCGAGGGTGAGCACCTGGCGCAGCACGCCCTCCGGGAAATGCTGCAGCGGCAGCCGCAGGCCAGCCGGCCCGGGGGCCCCCAGCAGCACCCGATGCTCCTGCGCCAGGGGCCAGGCTGCCGCCTGCCATCGCTCCTCGAAACAGAGTGGTGCCGCCCACACCCGCTGCTCTGGCTGCAGGGGATCCCGCAGTTCCAGGGGCTGCAGAGCACAGCCCAGCGCAGCCCCGATGGCCGCCAGCAGCACCTCCGCCCCCTCTGCAGGCAACACAGGCCTTGGCTGCCCATCCGCCTGGGGCCAGGCCACCACGGGAGAGCCATCGGCCCCAGTGATCAGCCGCAGGGCCCAGCGGGGATTCACCTCGCCGTCGTAGCGCTTGCCCGGGCAGTAGAGCAGCGTGCTGCCCGGCCACACCCGCTGCTCCAGCTCGCGGGCCAGGGCTTTGGCATAGGTGAGCTTGGTGGGGCCGTCGGCGGCCACGCTCCATTCGGCCCCCTCCGGCTGCTCGGGCACGTAGGTGGGTTCGCCACCGAAGGTGAGGGCCACGCCTGCCTGCATCAGCCGTCGTTCCACGTCAGCCGCCGTGCTGCGCAGGTCGCGTTGCAGATGGGCGGCCAGCGGGGTGGGGAGGGAAGGAACCACGGCTCTGCCGCAGATGTGCTGCTGTCCTCTCGCGGCGCGGGCCCCTTCAGCTGCACCCATTGCTACAGGTTCCGGATTGGCTCAGGCCTTCAGCTGCCCGCCATCAGCACCTGGCTCACCGGGTTGAGGATTTCGGCGCTGATCTCCCACTCCAGGGTGCTCTTCACCCCCGGCGGGCCGGAGAAGCTGCCGCTGATGGCGGCGGTGAGGTCGGACTGGGAGGAGGAGGCCACGGGGATGTAGCGGTCGTCCACGGCTCCCTGGCCGCTGGGATCAAAGCCACGCCAGCCGGCGCCCTGCAAGTACACCTCGACCCAGGCGTGCAGGTCGTAACGCTCCGGTTTCGGCTCCACCAGGTGGTAGCCGCTCACGAAGCGGGCCGGTAGGCCCATGCTGCGACAACACTCGATCATCAACATCGCAAGGTCGCGGCAGGAGCCCACCCGTTCCTTCAGGGTGCGGCCGGCGGGCCAGGCCGGGCCCACATGGCGCTGGGTGTATTTCACCCGGTCCTGGATGATTTCCACCAGCTGTTGCAGGAAGGTGAGGCTGCGCTGGTCGCTGCCCATCAAGGCCTCCTGGGCTAGATCCGTGGCGGCGGCGTCGTGCTGGCCGTTGGGCAACCAGCCCTGCAGGTTGCTGAGCAGATCCGGATTGAGCTTGCCGATGGTCACGGGCAGCCGGGCCATGTCCTCATCGAGGCAGGCCTCGATCAGCGGCGGGTTGTAGGTCTCCACCTCGGAGCTGGCTACCACGGTCAGGTGGTCGCTCTCGCCGAGGAAGCGGGCCCGGATGATCGTGTCGCCGCCAGCGGCCAGCAGGTCATAAAGCTGGCTCGGGTCCGGACTCACCTGCAGCCCGTAGGTGATCAGCCGCTGGAAGCCGTGGGGCCGCGGCCGCAGGCAGAAGCGATGGGGTCCGAGCAGCACCGGCTCGCTGTAGCGGTAGTCGAACCGGTGGATCAGGCGGGCGCGCATGCCAGGTCGGGGCTTGAGGCGGAGGAGGTTTGGCTGTTGGGCTCGGCGCCGCTGGCGAGGGCCGTGGGCATCACGAAGTAGCGATCGTGAATCAACCCATGCAGGGTATTGAGATCCCCCTGCAGGGCGTCGATGGCTTCATGCAGTCCGCCGGCCACCAGTTCATCGATGCGGGTGTAGCTCCAGCGGGCCAGCATCAGGCCACTGAGGCATTCCAGGTCGTCCGGGGCGCCAGGGAGGGCCCGGCCATGCACCACCTGCAGGGTCTCGTTGATGCGCTCCAGGCAGTAGCGCACGGAACGGGGAAACACCGGGTCGAGCAGCAGGAAGGAGGCCACCGCTTTGGGGGCGATCATCTGCTGCTGCGACTGGCGAAACATCTGATAAGCGCCGGCGCTGCGCAGCAACGAGATCCACTGCAGTTCATCGAGCACGCCGCCCACCTCCTCGGGGCTGGGCAGCAGCAGGAAGTACTTCACATCGAGGATGCGCGTGGTTTTGTCGGCCCGCTCAATCAGCCGACCGAGGCGGCTGAACTGCCAGGAGAGGTCGCGGCTGAGGGTGGCGTCGGTGACGCCATAGAACAGCTGGCAACCACGGCGGATGTCGCGCAGTTGTTCCTGGGGAGGCTGGTCCCAGAAGCTGTCGCTCTCCAGCAGGGTCCAGTAGAGGCTGTTGATCTGCTCCCACATTTCTGTGGTGATCACGTCCCTGATCTGGCGCGCGTTCTCCCTGGCCCAGGCGATGCAGTTCACGATGCTGCTGGGGTTGTCTTCCGCCCGCACCAGGAACTCCACCACCTGGGTGGGGCCGCCATCCGGGTAGAGGGAATCGAACAGTTCGCGATCGCCGCTGGCATCGATCAGGGGCAGCCAGGGCTCGGCACTGCCGGGAGGGCAGTCGAGGGCCATGGCTTCACTCACCTCCACAAAGCGGGAGATGTTCTCCGCCCGCTCCACATACCTGTTGATCCAGTAAAGCGAATCGGCAACGCGGCTCAGCATGCGGGCACCTCCTGTTCATCAACAATCCAGGTGTCCTTGCAGCCACCACCCTGGGAGGAGTTCACCACGAGGGAGCCCCGCTGCAGGGCCACCCGCGTGAGCCCTCCGGGACTCACCCAGGCCCCCTTGCCCCGCAACACATAGGGCCTCAGATCCACGTGGCAGGGATAGAGCTCCCCATCGCTCAGTGATGGCACGGTGGAGAGTTCCAGGGTGGGCTGGGCGATGAAATTGCGGGGATTGGCCTTGATCTTCTCGGCAAACTCGAGGATCTCGCTCTGGCTGGCGTGGGGGCCGATCAACATGCCGTAGCCACCCGCTTCCGACACCGCCTTCACCACCAGTTCACTCAGGTGAGCCAGCACGTAGGCCTGTTCGTCGGGCCGTGAGCAGAGATAGGTGGGAACGTTCTCGATGATCGGTTCTTCGCCGAGGTAGTAACGCACCATCTCCGGCAGGTACGCATAAATGAGCTTGTCATCGGCCACGCCTGTGCCGGGTGCATTGGCGATGGCAACCCGGCCGGCGGCATACACCTCCATCAGCCCGTGCACTCCGAGCATGGAATCACTGCGGAACACGGTGGGGTCCAGGAAGTCATCGTCGATGCGGCGGTAAATCACATCCACGGGCTCCAGGCCCGCGGTGCTGCGCATCCACACGCGGCCGTCCTGGCAGGCGAGGTCGCGACCTTCCACCAGCTGAATGCCCATCTGCTGGGCCAGGTAGCTGTGTTCGAAGTAGGCGCTGTTGAACACGCCGGGCGTGAGCAGTACCACCTTGGGGCTGTCGGTCCAGGGGGCGAGGTCCCGCAGGGTCTGCAGCAGATGGGATGGATAGTCGTCGATCGGTTGCACCGTGCGCCCGGCGAACAGGCTGGGGAACATGCGCTTCATCACGCGGCGGTTCTCCAGGAAGTAGGCCACGCCCGAAGGGCAGCGCAGGTTGTCCTCCAGCACCCGCCAAGTGCCTGCGCCGTCGCGGATCAGGTCGAGGCCGGAGATGTGGCACCAGCGGCCCAGGGGTGGGGTGAACCCCATCAGTTGGGGGCGCCAGCCCTGGGAGGTTTCCAGGTCCTCGCGGGGAATGATGCCGTCCTTGAGGATGCGCTGCTCGCCGTACACGTCGGCGAGGAAGTGATCAATCGCTTCCAGGCGCTGGAGCAGGCCGCTCTCCAGTTTTTGCCACTCACCGGTGCGAATCAGTCGCGGCAAGGGATCAAAGGGCAGGATGCGCTCGCCACCCTTATGGCCGGAATTGTTGAGGCGAAAGGTGGCGCCCAAGCGCTTCAGTAGCATGCCCGCAGCCACATGGTTGCGGTTCAGCTCGTCCAGGCCTAGGGCCCCCAGGGACGAGAGCAGGGGGCGTAGAGCAGCACGGGGTTCATCGCTGGAGCTGAAATATTCGTCGTAGCCCTTATTGGGCCTGTAGTCCGTGAACATGACTGGCCTGCGGTGGCGTGATCATGCAGAGCTACAGAGCGCCTCCGCGTCACCGTTGCTACGGAAGCCGTTGGTTGCTCAGAGCAGGAAGTAGCGCTGGGCCATGGGCAGCACCTCGGCAGGTTCGCAGGTGAGCAGTTCGCCGTTGGCGAACACCTCGTAGGTCTGGGGGTCCACCTCCACCTTCGGCAGGGCCGTGTTGTTGCGCATCTGGGTCTTGCCGATGCCCCGTGTGTTCAGCACGGGCACGCAGGGGCGGCTCAGGCCGAGCCTGCGGGGGACATCGGCGTCGAGGGCCGCCTGGCTCACGAAGCTGATGCAGCTGGGGGCCAGGGCTTTGCCGAAGGCTGCAAACATCGGCCGACCGTGCACCGGTCCGGGGGTGGGAATCGAGGCGTTGGCATCGCCCATCTGGGCCCACACGATCGAGCCGCCCTTCACCACCAGCTCTGGCTTCACCCCGAAGAAGCCCGGCTTCCACAGCACCAGATCCGCCAGTTTGCCCACTTCCACGGAGCCCACCTGGCTGTCCACCCCATGGGCGATGGCGGGATTGATGGTCACCTTGGCGATGTAGCGCTTGAGGCGGGTGTTGTCGTTGCGGGTGCTGTCTTCTGGGAGGGCACCGCGCTGCACCTTCATCTTGTGGGCGGTCTGGAAGGTGCGGATGATCACCTCGCCCACCCGGCCCATGGCCTGGGAATCACTGGCGATGATCGAGAAGGCCCCGATGTCGTGGAGGATGTCCTCAGCGGCGATGGTTTCGCGGCGGATGCGCGACTCGGCAAAGGCCACGTCTTCCGGGATGCGCGGATCGAGGTGGTGGCACACCATCAGCATGTCGAGGTGCTCCTCGAGCGTGTTGCG
>CANHMF010000102.1 GCA_947461705.1 Synechococcaceae cyanobacterium | reverse complement strand
GGAACCCGTCTGAACGGCGTCTGCCGTGGCGACTTTCAGGAAGAGAGGTTCGAGAAAGCTGCTGAGGCTCCCCTCTCATCAAGAGGGGCAAAGACTCTGGCCAAGGGTCGGACCAGTTGACCTGCCGTCGTGCTTGCACGCTAGCACGGGCTTTTTGACAGGTTCAGCCCTGGCGCAGCTGCAGCGATTCACGGCGCAGGCTCACCACGTTCAGTGGCATGGCCAGCTGTTGACTGAACCAGTGCTGCAGCTGTTCTGGGCGCAGGCTGCGGCCGGCTGCATCAATCTCGGCGGTGTAAGCCAAGCTCACCGCGGCGGGATCCGCGGTGGCGGCAAGGCACAGCTCCTGCAGGTACGGACGGCAGTCCCGGCTGCGGGGACGCCCCTTTTTGTCGGTGTCCTCCCAGATCCACTCGCCCGCCTTGAGCAGGGCGTCAACAGCTGCCTGCCACTGGGCCAGGCTGACCAGCGGAGCAGACCCCGACGCCGCAACCGGGGGCTCAGGCCGCAGCACCAGGCTCCAGCTGGCCGCCACCAGCTCCTGCGAGAGGCTGACGCCCGACACCGGCACCTCCCGGACCGCCTGCAGCGCGAACTGGGGGGGCAATTGGGCCTGCAGGCGTTGGCACACCCAGGCGGGGTCCTGCCATTCGGCCATCTCCACATCCATCCACTCACCCGCCGCCTCGGCCCCCAGGGGCAGGGCCAGGGCGAACTGCACCCGCGGCAGGGGATGAAAGCCGCCGGTGAAGCTCACGGGCACGCCGCTGCGGCGCAGGGCCCGCTCCATCAGTCGCACCAGATCCAGGTGGCTCAGCAGCGCCAGCGAGCCGGTTTTGGCGAAACGGAAGCGCAGGCGCTGCACCCGCTCGCTGGCGGGAGGCCTCTGGGGGAGCTGCTCAGGGATCGCGGGCGGCGGAATCACCACGTTGTGGCCCAGCTCCGGACCGCACACACCGCAGCTGCTGCAGCCCTCAAAGGAACAGTCGGGAACCACGGCCGCCGCCAGGGCCTGGCGGAGGTCGTCGGCAAGCCAGCGCTTGTCAACGCCGGAATCGATGTGATCCCAGGGCAGGGGCTGGGCGCAGAAGGCCTCCAGGTCTTGGGAACTGAGGGCCTCGGTGCTGCTCCAGGCCCCCAGCTCCAGGGCGCGGTAGCGGCCGCCCAGGCCCGCGGCCTCAATGGCGTCGGTCCAGGCGGCGTAGGTGCGATCGGCCGCCTCGAACCAGGCATCGAGGCCGGCACCGGAGCGCCAGGCGGCCTCGATCACCGGCGCCAGGCGCCGATCGCCGCGGCCCACGAAGTCCTCCATGGCCGAGAGGCGCACATCGGTGTAGTTGGTCTTCAGCCCACGCAGGGGCCGCAGGGCGTCGCGCAGTAGCTGCTGGCGTCGCTGAAACTCCGCCGTGCTCACGCTGTGCCACTGGAAGGGCGTGTGGGGCTTGGGCGTGAAGTTGCTGATGGTGAGGTTCAGCTCCAGGCGGCCCAGATCGGTGCAGTTGCGCTGCAGCTGGCGGCAGGTGTCGGCGATACCCAGCACATCGGCATCGGTTTCCCCCGGCAGGCCGATCATGAAATAGAGCTTGATCTTGCGGTAGCCGCTCTCCATGGCCGTGCGGATGCCGCGCAGCAGCTCGGCATCGGTGAGGCCCTTGTTCACGATGTCGCGCAGGCGCTGGGTGCCGGCCTCGGGCGCGAAGGTGAGGCCGGCCTTGCGGGTACCCCCCAGGATGTGGGCGATGTTCTCGTCGAAGCGGTCCACCCGCTGGCTGGGCAGGGTGAGGGTCACGTTCTTGTCGGCCAGGCGGTTACGCAGCTCCACCCCCACCGCCGGCAGGGCCAGGTAGTCGGAGCAGCTCAGCGACAGCAGCGAGAAATCGGAGTAGCCGGTGCGCTCCATGCCGGTTTCGATCGCCTCGATCACGGCCTCCGGCTCCACATCCCGGGCGGGGCGGGTGAGCATCCCCGGCTGGCAGAAGCGGCAGCCACGGGTGCAACCGCGGCGAATCTCCACCGTGAGCCGGTCGTGCACCGTTTCGATGTGGGGCACCAGGCCCATGGCGTAGTGGGGCATGGGTGTGGCGGTGCGGCGCAGCACCCGGGCCGGGATCCCAGGCCATTGGGGCACCTGCGTCACACCGTCAGCCCCCGGTCCGTAGAGGCTGGGCACGTACACCCCCGGCACCTGGGCCAGGTCGATCAGCAACGCCCGGCGGCTCAGGCCCGCCGCCTTGGCCTCGGCCACCACCAGGCCGATCTCGGGCAGCACCTCCTCGCCATCGCCGAGCACCACGAAATCGAAGAAGGCCGCGAAGGGCTCGGGGTTGCTGGTGGCGGTGGGGCCACCGGCAAAGATCAAGGGCGGGGCTGCCGGGTCGACCAGGGGCAGATCCCCCCGATCCGCTGCCCGGATGGGGATCTGGGCCAGCTCCAGCATCGAGAGGATGTTGGTGGCCCCGAGCTCGTAGCTGAGGGAGAAGCCGAGGATGTCGAACGCCGGCAGGGGCCGGCGGCTCTCCACGGCGAACAGGGGCTCCCCCTGGAGACGCAGCCGCTCGGCCAGATCGGGCCCCGGCAGGTAGCTGCGGTCGCACAGCTGGCCGGGCACGGCGTTGAGGATCGAATAAAGAATGATGTGGCCGGTGTTGCTCGAACCCACCTCGTAGATCTCGGGGTAGGTGAGGGCCCAGCGCACCCGGGCGCCCTGCCAGTCGCGCGGCTCCACCCCGAGCTCATTGCCCAGATAACGGCCGGGCTTGGCAATGCTGCGGTCCACCAGGGCCGCGAAGTCCACCGGAGCGTCAACAGGCGAGGCAACGGTCACGGCGGCACGCGGGCGGGCGTTGGCTCGATCGTATGCAGCGGGGCGCCTCGCCATAGGACAATCCCGCCATCAGCAACAGCGCACGGCGCCCGATCCCATGGCTCAGGTCAACGGCAACTACCTCAAGCTCAAGGCGGGCTACCTCTTCCCGGAGATCGCCCGGCGCGTGAAGGCCTTCAGCGAAGCCAACCCGGAGGCCCCGATCATCCGCCTGGGCATCGGCGACGTGACCGAGCCGCTGCCGGAGGCCTGCCGCACCGCCATGAAGGCCGCCATCGACGAGATGGGCACCCGTGAGGGTTTCCACGGCTACGGGCCCGAGCAGGGCTACCTGTGGCTGCGCGAGGCCATCGCCACCCACGACTTCCAATCCCGCGGCTGCCAGGTGAGCGCCGAGGAGATCTTCGTGTCGGATGGCTCCAAGTGCGACAGCAGCAACATCCTCGACATCCTCGGACCGGACAACCGCATTGCCGTGACCGACCCGGTGTACCCGGTGTATGTGGACAGCAACGTGATGGCGGGCCGCACCGGCGACGCTGATGACGCCGGCCAGTACGGCGGCCTCACCTACCTGCCCATCACGGCCGCCAATCGCTTCACGGCCGAGATCCCCAGCGGCAAGGTGGATCTGATCTACCTCTGCTTCCCCAACAACCCCACTGGCGCGGTGGCCACCAGGGAGCAACTGAAGGCGTGGGTGGATTACGCCCGTGCCAACGATGCCCTGATCCTGTTTGACGCGGCCTACGAGGCCTTCATCCAGGACCCCGCGCTGCCGCACTCCATCTACGAGATCGAAGGCGCGCGCGAGTGCGCCATCGAGTTCCGCTCCTTCTCCAAGAACGCCGGCTTCACCGGCACCCGCTGCGCCCTCACCGTGGTGCCCAGGGGGCTGATGGGAACGGCCGCCAATGGCGAACGGGTGGAACTGTGGGCCCTGTGGAACCGCCGCCAATGCACCAAGTTCAACGGCGTGAGCTACATCGTTCAGCGCGGCGCCGAAGCGGTGTATTCGCCGGAAGGCCAGGCCCAGGTGAAGGCCCTGATCAGCTTCTACATGGAGAATGCCGCCATCATCCGGCGCGAACTCAGCGCTGCAGGCCTGCAGGTGTACGGCGGTGAGCAGGCCCCCTACGTGTGGATCAAAACCCCCGAAGGCATCGACTCCTGGAGCTTCTTCGACCTGCTGCTGAGCCAGGCCCACGTGGTGGGCACTCCCGGCAGCGGCTTCGGCGCCGCTGGCGAGGGCTACTTCCGCCTCTCGGCCTTCAACAGCCGCGCCAACGTGGACGAGGCGATGCGACGCATCCAACGGGCCCTCGCGCCGGCAGCGGCTGCCGCGTGAGGCCCTACCTAGAGTTGGCTTTCCGTGATGTCTGAACTGGCCGCGATGACCAGAGCAAGCCAGGCACCAGGCCGCGACAGCGGTGGCGCGGCGGTGATGGAAAAGGCGCCGGAGCGGGTGCGCAAGACCTCGCCCCGCTACAAGGTGCTGCTGCACAACGACCCGGTGAACACCATGGAATACGTGGTGACCACGCTGCGGCAGGTGGTGCCATCCCTCAGCGAGCAGGACGCCATCGCCGTGATGCTCGAGGCCCACAGCACCGGCGTGGGCCTGGTGATCGTGTGCGATATCGAGCCGGCGGAGTTCTACTGCGAAACCCTCAAGGCCAAGGGGCTCACCAGCACGATCGAACCGGAAAGCTGATGGAGGCCGCCGGCACGCCGGGCAGACCGCACATCCACTGGTGGGGCACCCTGCTCTATCCCGCCGCCCTGGTGGCTCTGTTCCTGGGCTGCCAAGGGCTGGCGGGGCTCCTCGGCATTGGTGAAGGGCAGCGGGCGAGCCTGGCAGCGATTCCGGCCGTGTTGGCCCTGGTGCTGAGCCTGCCGCAGCGACTGCGGCGGCAATGGGGCGAGCCGCACCCCTGGCGCAGCCTTGGGGTTGTAGCCCCCTGGCCAGCTGTGCTCAAGGCCCTACTGCGCGGCGTGCTGAAGGCGGCGGCTCTGCTGGTGCTGGTGGTGCTCGGCCTGCAACTGGCCGGAGCGCTCACCTGGCCGCTGCAAACCTCTGCCGCCGTGGTTCTCAATGGCCTGGCCCTGGCCCTGGGGGTGGGCTTTGCCGAGGAACTGCTGTTCCGCGGCTGGCTACTGGGGGAACTCGAGCTGCAATGGGGGTGCCAGCGGGCCCTGCTGCTTCAGGCCGCCCTGTTCAGCCTGGTGCACACCCGCTTCAATCTGCCGCTGCTGCCCCTGCTCGGCCTGCTGGGGGGCCTGATGCTGCTGGGCCTGGCCCTTGGCCTGCAACGCCGTGCCGACAGAGGCCTGCTGTGGGGTGCCATTGGACTGCACGGCGGCCTGGTGGGTGGCTGGTTTGTGCTCAACCAGGGGCTGATCGCCCTGCAACCGGCCACCCCCAGTGGGCTCACCGGACCCGCCAACCCCATCGGCGGCGCGCTGGGCTGGCTGGGACTGGGGCTGCTGCTGTGGGCGCGGCGGCGCTGGTGGAGCTCCTAAGGGCGTCTATCGGGTCGCCGTGGCCAGGGCCTTGCGGCCCTCCACCGGCGCGTGCAACGCCTGCTCCAGGGGAGCCACGCCGTAGTCGCGCTCCAGCAAATCCATCACCGTGCGGCCGAAATCGCCGGGATTGCGCTCAAAGGCCTCCAGGCAGATCCGGCCGAAGGTGCTGCCCATGGGTTCGGGGTTCCAGAGCAACTGGCGCGCCGTCCAGGGCAGCATGCTCATCGGGTTGTAACCGGGCTTGATCAGGCCCTGATCGAAGCCGTACTGCTCCAGGTGGGTGTGGGGCTGCAGGCCAATGAAGAAGATGGCCGGTTCCACCTTGTCGGCACCGAAGATGCGCTCCAGCTCACGGTGATAGGCCACGGTCTGGCGGATCGTCTCGGGCCGCTCGTCGATCACGTTGAACGAGTAATTCACCGACACGTGCTCGCGGAAGCCAGCCCTGGCCAGCAGGCGGCAGTTCTCCAACACGGTGCGCAGGTTGTAGCCCATGCGCATCTTGCGCACGAGCTCCTGGGAGCCGGAGGTGATGCCGATCTCGAAGTAGTCCATGCCGGTGGCCACCATCAGTTCAGCCAACTCGGCATCAAGGTTGTCGGCCCGGATGTAGGCGGCCCAGCGGATATCGCTCCAACCCTCCGCCTGCACGGCCCGCAACAGCTCCTTGGCATCGTCGATGTAGCGGCGCGCGGGAATGAACTGGGCATCGGTGAACCAGAAGCCACGCACGCCCTTCGCATAGAGCTGGCGCATCTCGGCGATCACCTCCTGCACGGGGTTCACGCGCACCGCCTTGCCCTCCACCACGGTGTAGACGCAATAGCAGCAGTTGTGGGGGCAACCGCGCTTGGTCTGCACGCCCACGTAGAAGTCGCCACCGTCGAGATACCAGTCGAGCTGGGGCCAGATCTGGGCGATGTAGCTGTAGTTGCAGGCGGTTTTCTCCATGCCAGCCGGCTGTTCATGGATCAAGCCCGGCCTGGGCTCCTCCCCCGCCAGAAAGCAGCGCTCCTCCTCGAGGGAGTCGCCCCGGATCAGCTTCTCCAGCAGCGGCTCGCCTTCCCCCACCGACACCACGGTGCCCTTGGGCAACTTGCGGCCCAGCTGCTCATAGAACACACTCACGGCACCGCCGCCGAGGGCGGCGATGGCCTGGGGTTCAAAGCGGCGGGCCCGGCGCAGACCCCGCCGCACCAGGCGCAGGTTCCGCCACAGCTCCCCATAGAAGGAAGCCATCAGGCGCAAGCCGCCCAGGGCACCACGCAGGCGCTTGAGCGGATTGCGCGCATAGAACACCTCAAAGGAGTTCTGAAGGGGATTGCCCCCGCGCCCATCCACTGGCGCATAAATCTGAATATCCCGCCAGGAGAACACCATCAGGGTGGGGCGGAACTGCTCGATCGTGGCGAGGAGCACACGCTCCACATCCAACAGGGGAAGGGCCGCCAGATCCAGGATCCGCTGGGGCACCTGGGGGAACTGCTTGTGGATGTGATCAGCCAGATACACCGGGCCGATCGGGAAGATGGGATTGCAGGGCAGGCGAACCAGCAGCACCCGCTGATCACCCGGGCAGGGTTGGCTCACGGCGGGGCAAAAAAAGCGTGCTGGGACGCTAACAACTGATCTCCGGGGCCGGAGTGGCCATGGCCCTGGCCAGCGCGCGCACGCGGCGCTGCAGCGGGGTGGGCAACCAACCCCACCAGGCCTCATGCACGCAGGGGCGCTGGCGCAGCTCCCAGCCGTGGCGCTCCAGCAGCTCCGCCAGCTGCTCGGGCCTGGGCTGGGGGTAGGCGGGATTGATCACATCCCCCACGTCGATGCCGCCGAGGTCGTCGATACCGGCCTCGAGGGCCGCAGGCAGGGCCTCCAGGGGCCAGAGGTTGGGGGGCATCTGAAGATGCACCTCGGCCGGCAGCAGGGCGCGGGCCGTGGTGATCACCGCCAGCAGATCGTGCTGCTCGGCCGGGCTGAGGGGCCGTGCCTGCTCACCATCGGGACGCCAGGGCTGCAAGATCACTTCCTGCAAATGCCCCCAGCGCCGCTGCAGCTCCGCCAGCAGCTCCAGAGCCCGCTGGCGATCTGCCCGGCTCTCGCCCACCCCCAGCAGCAGGCCGGTGGTGAAGGGAAGACCCAGCCGCCCCGCCTGCTGCAACTGCTGCAGGCGCACCTCCAGGCGCTTGCTGGGGGCGTGGCGATGCAAGGGCTCATAGGCCGGCCCGAGGCCCTCCAGCATCAGGCCCATGGAGGGGTTGAGCCGGGCCAGGGCTGCCATCTCGGCCAGCGACAGGGGGCCGGCGTTGGTGTGGGGCAAGCGCCCCTGGGCCAAGGCCAGGCGACTCAGGCGCATCAGATGGGCAAACCAGCCAGCCCGCTGGGGCGATGCCGGAGCCACCTCGCCGCTGAGCAGCAACACCTCACGGGCCAGGGGGCGACCCGCCAGCTGACGCAGGGCCGAGGCCTCGCTGAGGCTGGTGGCCTGCGCCAAGGGAACCCGAAAGCTGCAGTAGCCACAGGCGTTGAAGCAGCCGTGGGTGGGCACCAGCGTGACGCTGGGACTCCAGCTGATGCGCCGCCCGAAGGGCCGACGCCCCCGCGGCGATCCCTCCCTCAACACCCCTTTACAGACGCGCAATGTTCCGTTACGTTGTGGGAGGCGACGGCTCTGGCCGCTGTCCTACTTACCGCCAAGAGCCTTCGGGCACGCGGCATTTCTTTCCCGTACTCATGACCACCACTCTCCAGCAGCGCCAAGGCGCTTCTGCGTGGAACCAGTTCTGCGAGTGGGTCACCAGCACCGACAACCGCCTCTACG
>CANHMF010000101.1 GCA_947461705.1 Synechococcaceae cyanobacterium | reverse complement strand
TTTTAGTACAGCTCATGAGATCTCATGCTCATGAGGGAGTGAATCGAGATAGACCGGCCCCACCGCCTGCTTCGATCAGTCATGGCCTGCACCACCGCTCAGGCCTGAGTGCGTCAGATCCGCCAGCTGGTGAAGTCCGGTAAGGCAGGGGTTGGAGAAGCTTGGGCCCCCATCTCGGTAGCTGTACGCAGATCACCGGCAGGCGGCTGTCTTTTTCAGCAGCCTCCTAGCGCTCTAAGGGAGCCTGATGCCCTGGCGTTGCCGCAAAGCGGTGGCCATCGCTACTGAGGTGTCCTGGGATGCCGCCAGCCGCAGCGGTTTGGTTGATGCTCTATCCGTGAACCTCAAGTCTTTGGTCATCGGTCTGCTGGCGATCCCCTTGGTAGGGCTTGCCATGGCAGGGGCTGCTGCTGCCCTGCCGCCTCCCTGCCCTACGGACACTGGTTGGCTGGTAGAGCGCCAGATCACCCTGCCTCGGCGTAGCCCGGCGGGTGAGGCGATCGGCGGCTTCTCAGCCGCGCAATACGACCACGCCACAGACAGTCTGTTGTTACTCAGTGATCTGCCGAGTGGCATGGCTCTGCGCTGGACGGGCCTGGGACGTTCCCCGGAACCCGAGCTGCAGCAGCTCACCGCCCTGCGCAGCGGCCCTGGTCAACTCCTGCCGGCAGCGATGGATGGCGAGGGCCTGGTGGTGCTAGGCAGCCAGTGGTGGGTGGCGAGCGAGGGCCGCCGCAATCCCGATCGGCAGGCCCAGCTGCTGCGCTTCTCCGCGACCAGCGGCGAGCTGGTCGCGGCCATCGCACTACCCGCCGCTTGGCAACCCGGCGTTGGCCAAGGCCTGGCGAGCAACGCCGGCCCCGAATCTCTGCTGCTGCTCTCCGGTGCGGATCACTTGCAACGGCCCGTCCTGCTGATGGCGGCCGAGCAGGCGCTGCTGCAGGACTCGCCCCACCAGGTGCGCCTGCTGCGCTGGCAGTGGCCCGCTGGAGCCGACCCTGCCAGGGATGATCCCCGGCCGCAGCCCCAGGGCGCGCTGCTGTTGCCCCGGCAGGAGGGCTGGGGGCTGACCGATCTGCTGGTTCCCCAGCCCGGTCAGCTGCTGGCCCTCCTGCGTCGCTTCGAGGTGCCCGATCGCTGGCAGATCCGCCTGGCCCTCTATCCGCTGCCGCCGGCCGGCAGCCCCGACCCTGTGGCAGCCCTGGCCCAGTGGGACCTCATCGCCGCGGGGCTGGCCCCCGACAACTGGGAAGGTCTGAGCCTCGGTCCGCCCCTGGCGGATGGTCGCCCCACCCTGCTGCTGGTCAGCGACGACAACCTCAACCCCCTGCAGGCGAATCGCCTCGCCCTGCTCACCCCCAACCGCACCGGCACCTGCCCGGACCAGTCATGAATCGCCGCACTCTGCTGATCCAGTTGCTTGGCCTCGGGGTGGCCGGGGTGGGCGCAACCGCTGGGCCCGTCCTGGCGGCATCTGCGCGCAAAAGCGGACGTTCCACCGGGCTGCCCTTCCAGCCGGTTTCGGGCCCCATCCCCCTTCCCAGCGATGGGCTCAACGCCGCCCAGCAGCGCCAGCACTATGCCCGCATCAGCCTCCAAGACCGGCTCGTGGTGCCCCAGGGATACCGCAGTGATTTGTTGCTGAGCTGGGGTGATCAGCTCGACCAGGGCCGCTTTGGCTTTAACAACGACTATCTGGCCTTCACGCCCCTGGGTGACGACAAGGCCCTGCTCACCGTGAATTTCGAGTACATCAGCCCGCGGCCCTGGTGCGAGGGCTACGCGGAGGTGATGGGCCGCGAACTGCCGTTTGCGGCCTTGCGCGACGCACTCACCAGTCGGGGCGGCAGTGTGGCGGTAGCGACCCTGCCGGCCCAGGATCCACTGCGGTCCCTGGTGCTGGCGGTGGCCACCGCCGCCATGAACGACCTGGGCATTGGGGTCGCGGCCCTAGCTCGTGATGCCAGTGGCCTGTGGCGGCACCAACGCGGTCCATTGGAGCGGCGCATCACCGGCCTGAGCGGCTGGCAACAACCCGAACAGCAACTGCGCTGCACGGGGCCGTCTGCCGCCGTGTTCAAGCGCCAGCAGTGTTTGGGCTACCAGGACGGACTGGGAGATCGAATCATCGGCACCTTTGCCAACTGCGCCGGTGGCCAGACCCCCTGGGGCACAGTCCTCTCCGCTGAGGAGAACTACCAGACCCATGTGGTGGACCGGGTGTTTGCCGACGGCTCCTCGCCATCCCCGGACGAACGACGCTTTCAATTCGATGGTGAGCGCCTAGAAGGGCTGGGCAATCCCTTTGGCCTGGCTGGCAACAAATACGGCTGGATGGTGGAGCTGGATCCGCGCCTCCCTCAGCAGCCTGCGGTGAAGCACACCTGGCTCGGTCGCTTTCGCCATGAGGCCGTGGCCGTGCAGGCCCGCGCCGGGGAATCACTCAAGGTGTACTCAGGCTGCGATCGCCACGGCGGGCACGTGTACCGCTTCGTGAGTGCCGAGCTGGTGCGCGACCCCGCCGACCCGGCCAATTCCAGGCTGCTGGAGCAGGGTCGGCTCGAGGTGGCGCAGTTCAATCCAGGTGGCAGTGGGCGCTGGATCCCGCTCAGCCCCGACACCCCTCTAGCACCGGTGCGCCCCAGCCACTACGCCAGCCGGGGCATCACCCAGGCCTGTCTGCTTCCCCACAGCGACAGGCGTCAACCGGGCGCCGAGGCCCTCGACAGCGATGCAGCTGTAGATGCCTACTTACAGCGCTACCGCACCCTCGCCGACCTCTACCCCGGCAGCGGCGATGAACGCATGGGAGCGATCCTGATCGACGCCCACCTGGCGAGCAATGCGATTGGTGCCACGGCAGCAGCGCGGCCGGAAGATACCGAAATCGACCGCACCACGGGCGACCTGCTGATCACCTTCACCGCGGGAGGATCCGATCAGGACGGCAGTGCCGACCCGGCGATCTTCCAGGGTCCTCAGGGGCAGTCCCGCTGGCCCTATGGCTGGGTCATGCGGCTGCAGGATGGCGACACCACCTTCCGCTGGCGGATGGCGGCTACGGGCGGAACGCCCTGGCAGGGCGGGATGGGGTTCGCCAACCCCGACAACCTGTCGATCGACAGCCGCGGCAACGTGTGGATGGTCACCGACCGCTCCACGAGCAGCAGTGACCTGGATGTCTTCGGCAACAACGCCTGCTGGGTGCTGCCGGCCCAGGGCTCAGCGGCGGGGGACGCCGTGCTGTTTGCCACAGGGCCGATGGAGTGCGAGCTCAGTGGCCCCTGCTTCGACAGCTCGGAAACCACCTTGTTCCTGGCAGTGCAGCACCCTGGAGAAAACAACGCCACCCACCACAACGGCGAGGAGGAATTCCAAGCCCACACCCTGGAAACCCGCGACAGGCAGCCGTTCCAGCAGCTGCGCCGTGTGCCGCTTGGTTCGAACTGGCCTTCCGGTATCCCTGGTCGGATCCCACGCCCCGGCATCGCGGCGATCCGCCGCGTGGATGGCGCTCCACTGCTCACCCCGGACGCGACAAGCAAGGGGACCTGAGCACCAGGAGCCTTTGAACTTGAGGGGCTCATCAGGTCCACGGTCGAGCGGTCCACATCCGCGTCACCCCCGAACAGGTGCACCGCGAGCCGCGCGGTGAGATCGGCCCAGCTGGCCACGTTGCGCACAGTTTCCAGGTGGTCGGTGGCTGGATTCGGGAGGACAGGGCATGGGTGTGAACCGGTGGATCAGTGAATGAAGTCCTGATGCACGTCCTGCATCAGCTTGAAGTTCTGGGAGTAGTCGATCGGAATGTCGATCAACACCGGCACCCTCTCCTGTAGCGCTTCCCGCAACACTGGGCCCAGCTGATCAGCGGCGGTGATCCGGTAGCCCTTGCAGCCAAAGGCTTCCGCAAAGGCCACCACGTCGTAGGAGCCCAGTTGCACACCGGCGGTGCGGCCGTAGTGGGCCTGCTCCTGGAACGCCACCATGTCGTAGCTGCCGCTATTCCAGATCAGGTGCACAAAACGGCTGCCAATGCGGATGGCCGTTTCCAGTTCCGTGGCCGTGAACAGAAAACCGCCATCGCCCGACACCGAGATCACCGGCTGACCCGGGCGGCAGAGGTTGGTGGCCATCGCCCAGGGCACCGCCACACCGAGGGTCTGCTGGCCGTTGCTCACCAGCACTTGGCGGGCATGGCCGGCCGGGAAGTACCGGTTCATCCAGATGTAGTGGGAGCCCACATCCAGCGCCAAGGTGGTGTCGGGTGTCACCACCTGGCGCAGCTCGTGGATCACCCGCAGCGGATGCAGCGGGGTGCCGGAGAGCTGGGCGCCCTCAGCGACCGTTGCCTGCACCTCGGCGGCAGCAGCGTCACCGCAACGGCGGAAGGTTTCATCCACCTGCACCTGCAGCAACGGAGCCAGGGCCGCGAGACTGGCGCCGATGTCGCCGATCAGCTCTGCTACTGGCAGGAATGCCTGATCCTGATCCGGAGGAAGGGCATCGATCGCCACCAGCGGGCGAGCAGAGCCGGTGTTCCACAGACTGGGGTCGAACTCGATCGCATCGAAGCCCACCGTGATCACACAGTCGGCAGCGTCGAGGAGGTGATCAGCCGGTTGGTTGCGGAACAGGCCCACCCGGCCGGCGAACTGATCGGGTGCCACCCAGCCGCCGGCCCCCTGGAACGTGGCGCAGTAGGGCAGGCCACTGCCACGCACAAACGCCTGGAGGGCTTCCGCCATCGATGCCTGCGACGCCTGTAGGCCCAGCAGCAGCAGGGGCTTGCGGCTGGCATTGATCAGCTCAGCCGCCCTGGCGATCTCGGCTGAGGCTGCAGGGCCTTGCAGGATCGGCCGGGCCCAGCCAGCGGCGAGGTCGCCCGGATACTCGGCCAGGCCCACATTCTTCGGCAGACCCAAAAATGCCGCCCCGGGCCGCCCGCTCTCGGCCACCCGCACTCCATTGGCGAACACCTCCGGAAGGCTGTGGATGTTGAGGGCCGATTGGGCGTATTTGGTGACCGGCCGCATCACGTCCACCCCATCGAGGGCTTGATGGGTGTGCTTGAAGCGATCGTCAAGCGGCACCTCCCCGCCGATGGCCAGCACCGGATCCCCCTCGGATGTGGCAGTGGCCAGGCCCGTGACCAAATTGGTGATACCAGGCCCCGACGTAGCCAGGCAGACCCCCACCTTGCCGGTCATCCGGCCCATCGCCTGGGCCATGAAGGCGGCGTTCTGCTCGTGCCGGCAGAGCACCAGCTCGATTGAGGAATCGAGAAGAGCCTCAAAGACGCTGTCGACCTTGGCGCCCGGGATCCCGAAAACGTGGGTCACCCCATGCTGCTCCAGCAACTTCACCAGAACCTGGGCGCCGTTCATTACGTGTCTCTTTTGCTACCAGCTCATCCTGTTAGCGATTGGGAATGGCGGCAACCAGAGGTGCCTGCACCGGCACAAAGATCGGGGCTTCAGCGGTGGCTACAGCCCGCATTGGGCATCCACCAACTACACCACGGTCAAGATCAACGCCCTCGCTGAAACAGGTCAAACCCAGGCAGACACCACTGCCTGCGCTGACGCTCAAGGGTGGAGGAATTTTGGGAGAACCCATTGCGGCGAACAAGGCCGCCACCCCTGCTCACGCTTTTCGGCCTAGAGCTTGATCGCCTGCTCCCGGCTCAGCTCGTTGCGCCGCTTGAGCAGCGGCGGCCGCTTGCGATTACCGACTTGCATGAACTGATGACCGTGTCAGGCCACCTCCGGTGCCCAGCCTTTCGGGCGCACGATGTTGTCTGTCCAGCCCTGGCAGCGGCTGGTGAGGTGAGCACCAGGATGCAGTTCACGCCGGCGTGGTGGCGGAACCAGTGGCAGGTCATGCAGACCTTGCGGCTGCCGATCGGCGCGCGCAGGATGGACAGCACCAACTGCTGAACGGCTGGACAGGCTTGCGCTGCCTGGTGCTAGAAGGAGCGGACCAGGGTGGCGGTGGCGTGTTTCGCAGCAAGGAGGTACCCCCCCACTCGTGCGGATGTAACGGCGGAGTCATGGTCGCCCGTTGCTCACCGAATCGGGCGCTTGCCTTGGCCCAGACACTGGGCACTAGCGCCAAATGTCCGAGGCAGAATAGGCAAGAAGATCGGAATAGGGGAGTAAATGGGATCATTTGATTCGCGCAAAGCCTCTCGATCTCTGCAGCAATTCTCCCGTGCTGATTAGACTGCTATTCTCTAGACTTTTCTAAACAAGAATGAACTTAAATTCGCCAAGCCTCTCGCAATTGCCCTCATGCGCGCCAGCCCAGGCAATCAGGATAATCCCAGTAGAAAATACCTGCCCCTGAATAGATGTGCCAGTCTTTGGATTAGCTGCTGGCACAGTTTGCGTTCCATTGATCTTTTAAGGCCTTGGCCTGGCTAGGATCTTGTGCGGTTGCGGCTATCTTAGACCGCATCTGAATCAGCATGCAATCAGTTTGGTGGGCGCGCTGAGTCTGTTGCGCCTTAAGTTCTCGAATCTTGCCTTCGAGTCGTTGACGTTCTAGTGATGATTGCTCCGATGCCTCTATGCTATAGCGATTCGCGGATGCCGAGGCGGCATTCCTTGCTTGCTCTGCATCTACATTGTTGAGCCGCATTGTGATCGCTGCTTCTTGTTGGCGAAATGCATCTTCTTCTGCCCTGCGTTCCTTCAGTAACCTGGCTACAAGTGCTTGCTGATCAATCGCTTGATCTTGTCGGGTAATCTGCTCTTTCTGATTAAGAAATACGAGTGTAGCCACACTCACGGAAACCACTGCCACGCCTGCAATCCAGCGTTGCGTATCTCTTCGCATGATCTAAATTCTCTAATGCGCTTTTAGGCTAGAGATCTTCTTTGTAGCCGGGTGATCATAGTGCATCTATGAGTCATAGATGCTGTCATGTGGTTCCACTGATCGGTTGGCTTGTCGTGGCAATGATGCAGGTGCGATAGCCTGAAGCTGAGGTCGCCTGGATTAGGCTAGGCCCGGCAAGGGCTCGATGTTGTCGTAAATCTTCTGCGCATCTGCAGCAGTCAAATAACAAGTCTAGGCCCAGAGTGGGATTATGTCAGTAATGGCGTGGTAGGCGACCAGATCTGCTTTGGCAGTGATCGAGTCGCTCTATGTGCTCTGACATTGATCTCCGAATTCTTGCGGACCCGATTATGAACCAGCTTCAATTCAAGGGTGAATGGCACGAGTTGAAAGGGAAACTCAGGCAGTCGTTCGCTGATCTCACTGATGACGACGTGAACTACGCCGAGGGCCAGGAAGAGGAATTGCTAGGCCATCTGCAGAAGAAGCTCGGCAAGAGCCAACAAGAGATTTCTGAAATGATCAACGCCCTCTAAGGGTTTCCTGTGATGCTTAATTACGCCATAACCTTTCTTGTCATTGCGATTATTGCTGCAGTTCTTGGTTTTGGCGGCATCGCCGGATCAGCCGCAAGCATTGCCAAGATCTTGTTTTTTGTGTTTCTTGTGCTTGCCTTGGTCTCTTTTGTTACAGGCCGGGGCAGCGTGTTGTGAACAGCTGCATGAAGCACAAGGCTCTCATCAGATATTTAAGATCAGAGCGCGATAGTGATTGCTTGCCGAGTCTTGATCATTCTTGGCAATGATGAATGGCCGGCCGCAGTCTTCGCTTATCGCTCAACCTTCTTAATACCCTTCGCCATCCTCACCATGAATCTCCAAATGCGTACTCTGCGCCAGCTGGCCGCCACTTGCTTGGGCATGGCCTTCAGCTTCCTGGTCTTAATGACCGTGCCGCTCTTGAGCTCTCCCGCCCAGGCCTCAAGTGGCTTCATCTTCAGAACGCCTGCCTTGCCCTTCGCCGCCACCGCAGGCCGCGTCAAGGCTGACGCTAAGGAATTCGAGGGCAAAACTCAGGAATCGATTGGTAACGTCACTGGCAACCAGGGAGATCGCCTTGCCGGCAAGGCGAAGCAGGCCGAGGCCAACGTCCGAAATGCCGTCGAAGACGTCAAGGACAAGGCCGGAAAGGGCTGAGCCAGGATCAGCTCCGGCGCCATACAGCGCATTGGCCCATAGGCGAATCATCGGGGACCTGCTCTCCTCTGTGGTGCACCACGGCTGACCCGGAACGATGGGGCCAACCGGGGAAGAAAGCCGGGATGAGACCCCAGCCCCAGGCCCGTGGCCCTGGGGCTCACGCCAGC
>CANHMF010000100.1 GCA_947461705.1 Synechococcaceae cyanobacterium | reverse complement strand
CCACCAGCGCAGCACCAACTGCGCCGTGAGGGCGAGGTTGGCGCCTGCCACCAACAGCCGCACCACACTGCTCCCCTTGCCAGCACCACTGACACTCCAGAAGGACAGGGGCAGGGCCAGCAGCAACAGGGCAAAGGCGCCCAGGCCCAGCAGCAGAACCGGATCGGTCACAGGGTTGGAGAGGGAGGTCTGGATGAGGGGGTCAGTCTGCCGCGGCACAGCGGCGTTTAGCGGCTGGCCTGCTTGAGCAACACAAGTCCACCGGCCAAGCCAATCAGCACGGGGGTCCAGGCGGCAAAGAACGGCATCAGCGTGCCCTTCACGCCCAGGGAGCTGAAAATGAAGGACATCAGGTAATAGCCAAAGATCAGCAGCACGCTGATGCCGAATCCCTGGCTGCGGCTGGTGCGTGAGTTGGGGCGCACTCCCAGGCTGCTGCCGATCAAGCCGAAGACCAGGCAGATGGCCGGAAACGCGAACTTCTCCTGGATGCGAACCCGGAGTCGGCGAGCTTCCTTTTGATCACCGGAATCCTGCAGCAACCGCTCGGCCTCCAGGGCCTGGGCCACGGTCATCTGGGCGGCATCGCTCGGCAGCTTGCCCACATCGCGCGGGGCGCTGGTGAACGGGTAGTAGTAGCGATCAAAATCGGCGGAGGTGGTGGTCTTGTTGGCGGAGTCGATATTCACGATCCGGCCCTTACGAAACTCCCACATGCTGCGGTTCTCATCCCAGACACCCTTCTCAGCAATCAACATCTGCTGCTGACCCTCCCGCGAGAAATCCAGCACGGTGACCTCGTTCATCTGGCCCTGCTTGAATTCGCGGGCGTAGAACAACTGGGACAGACCAGGGATCGAATCGTTGGGATTGGCCCGCGTGCGGATGCGGCCATAGCGCGAATAGACCACGTTTTTCCCTTTTTCAGCCGCCACCGCCTTACCCAGGGAGCGGTCGAGGGTGTTGGAGGCGGCCAAGTTGGCGCTGGGCACGATGGCGTCGTTGAACACAAACGTGAGCAGGCTCATCAAGGCCGCCAGCACCAGGCCCGGCATCACCATCCGCCAGGTGGCCACCCCCACACTGCGCAGCGCCGTGAGCTCACTGGTGCTGGACAGGCGGCTGTAGGCCAACAGGGTGGCCATCAAGGTGGCCATCGGAAACGAGAGCACCAGGAAGCCTGGCAACCGCAAGCCCAGCACCTGGGCCGCAGCCAGGAAGGGCAAGCCGGCCTCGGCCACCTTGCGCACCAACTCGAACACCACACCCACGGACAGGGAGACGGCGGTGAAGGCAGCAATGCCGAACAGCAAGGGCCCGGCCAGCTCACTACCGAGCCAGCGATCCATCATGGGCAGGCGCTGCCACTGGCGTTGAAGCCTGGTCATGACGCGCTGCAACGGCAGCGGCAGAGACGTTGAACGCACACTCACAACCGAAAGCCCTCGCCGAGGTAGTGGCGTCGCACCAGGGGATCATTGGCCATCTCCCGGGAGGGGCCACTGGCCAGAATGCTGCCCTCCGTGAGGATGTAGGCCCGATCCGTGATGGAGAGGGTCTCGCGCACGTTGTGATCGGTGATCAGAACCCCCATGCCCCGCTCCCGCAGCCGACCGATCAGGTCCTGCAGGTCGGCGACGGCCAGGGGATCCACTCCAGCGAAGGGCTCATCCAGGAGCAGATAGCGGGGGCCTTGTTCACCGACGGCCAGGGCACGGGCCACTTCGCAGCGGCGGCGCTCACCGC
The DNA here is from genome assembly GCA_947461705.1 of Synechococcaceae cyanobacterium. GTDB lineage: Bacteria > Cyanobacteriota > Cyanobacteriia > PCC-6307 > Cyanobiaceae > Vulcanococcus. The sequence goes on along the minus strand of CANHMF010000100.1, from coordinate 6,489 downwards.
CGGAGAGCTGGAAGCCGCGGCGATGCACAAATGGCCGCAGGTGGAATTCATCCACCAGCTGTTCCACCCGGTCCCGCCAGAGCGCGCGCGGAGTGTGGCTCTCCTGCAGGGCAAGCATCAGGTTGTCGCGCACGTTCAAGGTGCGGAACACACTGGCCTCCTGAGGTAGGTAGCCGATGCCCAGGCGAGCCCGATCCGGCATGGACAGGGCGGCGACCGACTGGCCATCCATCAGCACCTCGCCCTGATCGGGACGTAGCAACCCGGTGACCAGATTGAACGTGGTGGTTTTTCCCGCGCCGTTGGGGCCCAGCAGGCCTACCACCTCACCAGGGTTGAGGTTGAGGCTGACCCCCTTCACCAGGGGCCGACCGGCAATGGTGAGGACCACGCCATCGAGGACCAGGCTCATGGCTGCCCCCCGGGCAGGCTGCTGGGCGGGATCGCAGGGCTGAGGGGAAACACAGGCCGCCCACTGGGGGTGAGGCTGCCGGAGGCTGGGCTGTTGGATGGCGGGGTGGCACCAGCCTGGGGAGCCACTTCGGGCTGGACTGCATTGATCCGCATCCGGCTGAACACCTGCTGGCCTTCAGGGGGTACGGCCATCAGTCGCTCGGAATCCACCAGGTAGACCACCTTCTCGGCCCGGAGCAGATTGCCCCCTTCCTGCACGATGTCCACGGCGCCGCTCAGCACCACCCGGCCTTCCTTGCTGAAGTACTGGGCCTGGCGGGAGGTGGCCACCACCCGCTGGTCGGGATAGACGATCCGCACGTTGCCGGTGGCCGTGATAACACCAGTGGCCTGATCGGCCCGTTGCAGGTCTGATTCGATCGTGACCAGACCGGTGTTGATCCGTGCAGGAACCGGTTGGGCTGGAGCTGACTGCGCGGGAGCTGATGGCGAGACTGCGGGCGGTGGGGAGGCCAGTTGCGACGGAACAGTGGCCGGAGCGATGGCTGCGGCAGGTGCTGGCTTGGCCGGGGGCTGGGCTTCGATCACCGGGACGCGACGTTCGGCCCAAGCCGGCGCGGAACCGAGCAGGAGGATTCCACCACTGACACCAGCCAGGAGCAGGCGAACAGCGGCGGGCGCTCTGCTGACGGGACTCCCCACGCTCTGCTGTCCAACCAAGCCTGTTCCCCAAGCGCTGCGTGGATGCAATGTAAGGCTCGATTCAACGGGCACTTCAGCCTTCCCGATCCATTGCGGATTGGAGCAGGGGCAAGGGTTCCCCAACAGGATCAAGGCCCTGCTGCAGCACCCGCAGCCGGCGCTCCGCCGGTTCCAGGAGTGGACCCAGGCTCCAGCCCAGCACCGAAGCCCCATAGGGCTTGAGACGTCCGATCCCCTCCCCGAGCAGGACGGTGGCCCCGCGGAGATTGCCCCGCTCAAGGTGGAGCTGGGCCACAGCAATTTGCAGCACACCCTGCAGGGCCTTGCGGCACGGACCCTGGGTTTCATGCCAGAGCTCCTCGAAGCCGTCGTGGCAGGCATACCACTCGCCGGCATTGAAAAGCCTGACGGCCTCCCCGAAGCGGGGATCGGCCATCAGGCTGGTTTCCTCATCCATGGGGGAGGGGGGAGGGGAGCGCTCAGCGCTTGGCGGCTTTCTTGGCAGGCAACTTGCGCAGGCGGATCGACTCGGGGGTGACCTCCAGCATCTCGTCGGGACCGATGTACTCCAGGGCACGCTCCAGGGTCATCTGGATCGGGGATTGCAGGGTGTCCAGCACCTCAGCACCGGCGGAGCGGATGTTGGTGACCTGCTTGGCCTTGCAGACGTTCAGCTCCAGATCGGGCGGACGGTTGTGTTCGCCGACGATCATCCCCTTGTAGACCTTGGTGCCTGGGGTGATGAAGAACTGACCACGGTCTTCGGCACCCTTGAGGGCATAGAAGGTGGCCGTTCCCTCCTCGAAGGACACCAGCACGCCGTTGCGGCGAGCTTCCAGATCGCCCTGCATGGGGCGGTAGTCCAGGAAGGAATGGCTCATGATCCCTTCGCCGCGGGTGGCACGGATGAACTCGCCGCGGAAACCGATCAGGCCGCGGGAGGGCACCACAAACTCCAACTGGGTGCGGCCATCGTTGGTGTTCTCCATGTTCTGCATCTCGCCTTTACGGATGCCGAGCTTCTCGATGCAGGCGCCCACAGACTCCTCGGGCACATCCATCACGAGGGTTTCGAAGGGCTCGCTCGGGGTGCCATCGATGGTGCGGAAGATCACCTGCGGCTGGCTCACCTGGAACTCATAGCCTTCCCGGCGCATGGTTTCGATCAGGATGCCGAGGTGCAGTTCACCGCGGCCGCTCACCGCGAAGCGATCGGGGGAATCGGTGTCTTCAACCCGCAGGGCCACGTTGGTGAGCAGCTCCCGCTGCAGCCGGTCTCGCAGCTGACGGCTGGTGACGAATTTGCCTTCCTTACCGGCAAAGGGCGAGTCGTTGACGACGAAGGTCATCTGCAGGGTGGGCTCGTCCACCTTGATCAGGGGCAGCGCTTCGGGGTGATCCGGGCAGGCGATTGTCTCGCCGATGTTCACCTCGTCGAAGCCAGCCACGGCCACGAGGTCGCCGGCACGCGCCTCGGCGATCTCCACCCGCTGCAGGCCCTGGAAGCCCAGCAATTTGCTGATCCGGCCACGCTTGATGCTGCCGTCGTCACGGATCAGCGCTGCCGGTTGTCCACCCCTGATGGTGCCGTTGTGAATACGGCCAATCATGATCCGACCCAGGAAGTCGGAGTAGTCGAGGGTAGTGACCTGGAGCTGCAGGGGCTTCTCGGGGTCGCCCACCGGGGGCGGAACATGGCGCAGGATCGCGTCAAAGAGCGGCTTCATGGTGTCGCTCTCGGTCTTCATGTCCGGCTTGGCATAGCCGCCCATGCCACTACCGAACAGGTAGGGGAAGTCACACTGATCATCGTCAGCACCGAGCTCCAGGAAGAGGTCGAGCACCTTGTCCACGGCCTGCTCAGGATCCACCCGAGCGCGGTCGATCTTGTTCACGAACACGATCGGACGCAGCCCCTTCTCCAGGGCTTTCTTGAGCACAAAGCGGGTTTGGGGCATGGGCCCCTCGTTCGCATCCACGATCAGCAGGCAGCCGTCCACCATGCCCAGCACGCGCTCCACCTCGCCGCCGAAGTCGGCGTGGCCAGGGGTGTCCACAATGTTGATGCGGATGCCGTTGTAGTCAACGGCGGTGTTCTTGGAGAGGATCGTGATACCCCGCTCCCGCTCCAGATCGTTGGAGTCGAGGATGCACGTGGGCACCGCTTCACCTTCACGGAAGATGCCCGACTGGCCGAGCAACGCATCCACAAGGGTGGTCTTGCCGTGGTCAACGTGGGCAATGATCGCGATGTTGCGGATCGGAGTGCCTTTGTGCTCGCCGCTCATAAATGTTGTCTCGATGATGACTCGGATGAGGAATCGACTGGAGGTTCGTCTTAAAGCCCACGAAAGCTGTACAGCTTCCGGCTAGGACGTGGATTTGTTCGGTTACTGAGAACGCCGCCGCGCAAAGACGCCCTGGTAGAAGGCGTCTTGAATGGAAGACAGACCGATGACCCCTACGGTTCGATGGCGCCATCGTATCTCAGCCCTCATCGGCGGCGGGTGAGGGTGCCTCGGGTGACACCCAGACGGCTATCCAGTTGCTCCCGTTGCCACACCTCACGACCACTGATCTGCCCAGCCAGGGCCTGGCGGTAGAGCTCCACCCGACGGGTGGCATCAGCGGGGCTGTCTTGCAGCAGTTCGAGGCGGAAATGGCCTACGCCTGCACGGCGAAACTGCGGAATGGCCTCGGCGGCCGTCTGGGCGGTGCCGTTGAACAGGGTGTTGCGACAGCCGAGATCGGCCCGCAACGGATGCTCCGCGCCGCTGCGGTCGCGCAGGAGCACGGTGTGGTGATCACAGGGACGACCGCAATCGGTGTGGTCGTGGCCGTCGGAGAGGAAGGCGCAGAACAGGCAGTGCTCCATGTGAAACAGGGGCATGTGCTGGTGCAGGGTGAGCTCCACGGACCCCGCAGGACAGCCCGCCACGAGTTGCAGCAGCTGGTCGAGGGCTAGGTCGTAGCTGGCGGTGATGCGCTCCAGCCCCCACCGCTCCAGGAACCAGCGGGCCGTGAGTGGATTCGCCACGTTCAGCGAGAAATCGCCCATGCAGGGAGCCAGAGCCGTGAGCTGTTCCAGCTGATCGGCATTGCGAACGAGATACCCATCGGCGTGGGCCTTCAGCATCGGGGCCAGGCTCCACTGTTCGTCCGGCCGGCAGATGCGCGGGCCCGTGAGCCAGATCCCCCCTGGCCAGACCCCGCGGCCGAGGGCCACGGCCTGGCGCAGGTGTGCCGGATGCTCCAGATCGGCAATCACGCGGTGCACGGGCTGATCGAGCAGGGCCTCGAGCTGATCGAGGCTGCGCACCAGCACGCTGAGTTGCGGCTCCACAGCCTCGGGCGCCTGCGAAGGCTCAGCCTTGGCCCGGCCCAATACAACCGGAGTGACGCTGGTGGCCGCCGTGGCCCGCACCGGCAGTTTGGGACTGGTAGCCGCTGGGGCCAGTAGCTCCACCAATTGGCGACGCATCTGATTTAGTTGCGCCACCGGCAGGAACAGCTCGCCGTCTAGATCCACATCCAGCGAGCCAAACTCCCAGGGCGTGCCCCCCAAACGCCCCAACTGCTGCGCCAGACGCTCGTGATCCAATCCGGCGCCGCGGGCCGGCTCCAATGGCTGCGCTGATTGCACCTGCCAGGGCCCACCGGCCACCCCCTCTATCACCTCCACCCGGAGGATGAGTGGCTCGCCCAGGCGGCCCCGCACGCGCAGCGGCAGGGCCCGGCGCCGCTCCGGCACCGGTTGCTGCGCCAACCGCTGAAATGTCTTCTCCAGCTGAGGATCACTGGTGAGCCAGCAGGGGCTGCCGGCGCCCAGCCCAGCCGTGTCGATGCGTCCGGGCCCCAGCCTCAGGGCCAGCCGTCCGCCGGCACGGGGCTCCACTGCCATCAGCCGTGCCCCCACCTCGCGAGGAGGCTGGAGTGCGTCCGTGGAACCCACCTCCAACACCACCCCATCCCCTGGTTTCAGCGGGGTGGGGCTGCGCAGCACCAGCCAGCCGCCAGGCTCTATCGATTCCAGTCGCCCCAGCCAGGGGCCCCGCTTCTTGCTCCAGCGGCCGTGCACCAGCTTGCGATGATTAACCCCCTCGAGCCAGCCGCTGCTGAGCCCCCTGGAGAAGCTCAGCTCGAGATGGCGGCGCAACTGCTGCGGCGGATCAACGCAGCGGCTCCCAGCGGGGCGTTCAAGATGGTTTTCAGCGCTGCACTGATCCAAGCCCTGCCGATAGGCATCCGTGACAGCTGCCACGTAGGTGGCGTCCTTGAGGCGGCCTTCGATCTTCAGACTGGCAATCCCGACGTCCACCAGCTGGGGCAGCAGGTCCCAGGCGGCTAGATCCTGGGGCGAGAGCAGATAGCGCTGATCGCCGAGGTCTCGCTCCTCGCCATCCACAATCAGTTGATAGGGCAGCCGGCAGGCCTGGGCGCACTCACCGCGATTGGCGCTGCGTTGGCCCAAGGCCTCACTGGTGAGGCACTGGCCCGAATAGGCCACGCACAGGGCCCCATGCACGAACACTTCCAGGGGGATCGAGAGGCCGCGTTGATCCAGTTGCTGGCGAATACGACGGAAATCCTTGAGGGTGAGCTCACGGGCCAGAACCACCCGCTCACAGCCCAGCTCCGCTGCCATGGCCACCCCAGCGCTGCTGGTGATCGACATCTGGGTGGAGGCGTGCAGGGCCAGCTGGGGGGTGAGCTGCTGAGCCAGGCGGGTCAGGCCGATGTCCTGCACGATCAGGGCATCCACCCCAGCCGCCTCCGCCGCCAGCAGCAGCTGGGCCGCCTGCTCCAGCTCATCCGGGAACACCAGCACGTTGAAGGTGAGAAACCCCTTCACCCCACGGCGATGCAGCCAGTCCATCACCTCCGGCAGATCGGCCTGCCGGAAGTTCTCGGCGCGCAGGCGGGCATTGAACGCCTCGACACCGAAATACACGGCATCGGCGCCACTGGCCACTGCGGCCTTGAGGGACTCCCAGCAGCCGGCGGGAGCGAGCAACTCCGGCAAGACGGTGTGATGCTCCATCAAGGATCCAGGCGCTGGGCTGACTCAAAGGTCTTGAGCGCTTCGGCCGACCCCTCAAAGCGCCAGTGCCAGGGTTCGTAGCTCACCCCCTGGCCATTGCCCACGGGAAAGGACAGCCGGTAGTGAAAGCGGTTGGCATGGGTCTGGAGCCAGGTAAAAGCCGCCGTGTTCTCAAACACAACCGAGAGGTTGGTGGCGGGGTTGCGGGCATCGCCCAGATCCACCGCATAGCCCGTGCTGTGTTCGGAGTAGCCGGGGGGAGCGCTCACCTGAGCCCGCTGCTGGGCGCTCTGGTTGCGCTGGGACTTCACGTCGAAAAAGATGTGCTTCTG
>CANHMF010000099.1 GCA_947461705.1 Synechococcaceae cyanobacterium | reverse complement strand
CATGGCAGCCAGCCCCGCCGAGCAAACCCAGGCCATTGAGGCGGTGTACCGCCAACTGCTGGGGCGTCAGCCCCTGGCCTCAGAGCGGCTGGTGGATGCCGAATCCCAGCTCCGCAATGGCGAGCTGATGGTGGCCGACTTCGTGGCCAAAGTGGCCGGCAGCGAGCTGTTCAACCGACGGCTCAATCGCATGGCACCGCTGCGGGCCGCATCCGCCGCCTACCTGGCGCTGCTTGGCCGGGCCGCCCAACCGGAAGAAACCAGCCGCTACCTGGCCACCCGCTCCAATCAGGGCCAGCGGGCTGCCCTCGAGGCGATCCTCAATGGCCAGGAGTATGCCGAGAGCTTTGGCCGTGACACCGTTCCCCACCTCAGGGGCATGGGCACCAGCGATGGGATTCCGCTCACCACGGTGAACCGCACTGCCGCTCTCTACGGCGGAAACGCCGCCCTAACCCCCCCCAATCGCGGCGCCATCTGAGCAGCCCCCCTGCCCGCATGGATAGCCAAAACCCCTGGCCTAACGGCCAGGGGTTTTTATTTGCAACAGCTAGACACAATGAATTGCTCGCTTAGAGCCTTCTCCAGCGCGGAATCAAGCCACCAGATTGTTAACAACTGAGACGACTCCCGCCTATTCACAACACAGCCCAAAGCCTTTGCCAGCAAAGGGGTTTGCCGATTCCAAGCGCCGTGAAGAACTGTTACCGGGGCAGGGAAGCTCGCGGGGCGCTGCCACAGAATGACTCGGCGATCAGCACTGCTGTCGCCTCCTTCAGTCGCCCGTCCAAGCAGGCCACCTGGCAGCAGGTGATCCGCGTGGCAGGCCGGCCCCGCCGCAGTTACCTGCTCAACGGACCACTGAGGGTGTCCCCCCTTACCCACCGGATATCGGTCACCATTCTGGCGACCGCTTGTTTCGAGGCAGAACTGCATGAGCATCGTCTCCAACTCGATCATCAACGCGGACGCCGAAGCCCGCTACCTGAGCCCTGGCGAACTCGACCAGATCAAGGCTTTCGTCAGTGGCGGTCAGCGTCGTCTGCGTGTCGCCCAGGTTCTGAGCGAGAGCCGTGAGCGCATCGTCAAGACTGCTGGCGGCGCTCTCTTCCAGAAGCGCCCCGACGTCATCTCCCCCGGCGGCAACGCCTACGGCGAGGAAATGACCGCGTCCTGCCTGCGCGACATGGACTACTACCTGCGCCTGGTGACCTACGGAATCATCGCGGGTGATGTAACCCCGATCGAGGAAATCGGCATCATCGGTGCCAAGGAGATGTACCGCTCCCTGGGTACTCCCCTCGAAGCCATGGCCGAAGCCGTGCGCGAGATGAAGAACGCCGCCACAGGCCTGCTCACCGGCGCTGATGCCGAAGAGGCTGGCTTCTACTTCGACTACGTCGTCGGCGCCCTCTCCTGAGGTTGCTTCCTCTCTAACCAACGCCTCTTCGATCAGGTTCCATGCAAGACGCCATCACCAACGTCATCAATCAGGCCGACGTTCAAGGCCTGTATCTGGACAGCTCCTCTATGGGCCGTCTGGAGCAGTACTTCGCCAGCGGTGAGCTGCGCGTGCGTGCCGCCGCGACCATCAGCGCCAATGCCTCCGCAATCATCAAGGAAGCGGTTGCCAAGTCGCTGCTGTACTCGGACATCACCCGTCCGGGCGGCAACATGTACACCACCCGTCGCTATGCAGCTTGCATCCGCGACCTCGACTACTACCTGCGCTACGCCACCTACGCCATGCTGGCCGGCGACACCTCGATCCTCGACGAGCGTGTGCTGAATGGCCTCAAGGAGACCTACAACTCCCTGGGTGTGCCCATCGGTGCCACCGTGCAGTCGATTCAGGCCATGAAGGAAGCCACCGCCTCCCTGGTGGGTCCGGATGCTGGCCGCGAAATGGGCGTGTACTTCGACTACATCAGCTCCGGTCTGGGTAACTGATCCCTGCCCCTGGCACACCCTGCGGATCACTCCCATGCGCCTGTTCAAAGTCACGGCCTGCATCCCCTGCCCTGAGAAAACCCGTTCTCAGCGCGAGCTGCAGAACACCTTTTTCACCAAGTGGGTGCCCTTCGAAAGCTGGTTTGCTGAACAGCAGCGAATCATGAAGCAGGGCGGCAAGATCCTGAAGGTTGAACTGGTCACCGGTCGCCGTCAGGTGAACGTCGGTAACTGACCCTTCCGTCACTGTCAGCCCTATCGCTGCTGTCTCTCCATCGATCAGCCCGGCTTCGGCCGGGCTTTTTTGTTGTTGAGACCCAGAACTGCCGCCCAGCCATTGGCGGGTGGCCAGCAAATACGAGACACTCAGGCCTTCAACAGCCCATGCCCTTGGCCAAAGCCACTGCCCAGCCCCGGGGGTTCCTGCCCGTGCCCTTCGCCCAGTGGCCGGCGGAAGCGCGCCTGCTGCTCGGCATGGTGGCGCTCTGGTGCCTGTTGGGCCTGGTGGTGCTGGGCTCCGCCAGCTGGTGGGTGGCCGCCCGGGAGATGGGCGATCCCAGTTACTACCTCAAGCGTCAGGCCATCTGGCTGGTGGCCAGCTGGGGCCTCCTCTATCTGGGGCTCCGCATCAACCTGCGGCGCTGGTTGCGCCTGGCGGCTCCAGCGCTGTTGATCGGGGCGGTGCTGGTGGCCCTCACCCTCGTGATTGGCAGCACCGTGAACGGGGCCAGCCGCTGGTTAGTGATCGGCCCCGTGCAGATCCAGCCCACGGAACTGATCAAGCCCTTTCTGGTGCTGCAGGGGGCGGCGCTGTTCTCCCACTGGAAGCGGATCTCGGCCGATCAGAAGCTGATCTGGCTGGGGGTGTTCGCCGTGGTGTTGGGCCTGATTCTCAAACAGCCCAACCTCAGCACCGCCGCCCTGTGCGGGCTGCTGCTGTGGCTAATGGCCCTGGCCTCCGGTCTGCCCCTGGTGGCCATGCTCGGCACCGCCGCCGCTGGCGCGGCTGTGGGCGTCGGCAGCATCGCCATCAACGAGTACCAGCGGATCCGCGTGACCTCATTCCTCAACCCCTGGACCGACGCCCAGGGCGATGGCTACCAGCTGGTGCAGAGCCTCCTGGCCATCGGCTCCGGGGGATTCTGGGGCGAGGGCTTTGGCTTATCCACCCAGAAACTGCAATATCTGCCGATCCAGAGCACCGACTTCATCTTCGCGGTGTTTGCCGAGGAATTCGGCTATGTGGGCTCGGTGGTGTTGCTGTTGTTCCTGGTGCTGTTCGGCTATGTGGGCTTAAGGGTGGCCCTGAGCTGCCGCAGCAACCAACAGCGGCTGCTGGCCATCGGTTGCACCACCCTGCTGGTGGGCCAGTCGATCCTCAACATCGCCGTGGCCAGTGGAGCTATGCCCACCACGGGCCTGCCGCTGCCGATGATCAGCTACGGCGGCAACTCGCTGCTCTCCAGCCTGCTCACGGCTGGCTTGTTGATCCGCTGCTCCCTCGAGGGCGCCGGGCTCGAGCCTTTACGGCCTCGGCGGGACCGACGGGAGGCCGCTGGCCGCCGGAGCGCCCCGATAGGCTGAGCCGATTGCGCGGCTGATTCCCAGCATGTCCGCTCTGGCACTGGCGGATTGGGCCCGCACCAGCGAAGAGCTTCTGCGCAGCTCCCTGGCCCAGCCCGGCCCCTTCACCCTGGGCCTGGTGTTTGCCGGCGGTCTGCTCACCAGCCTGGGGCCCTGCTCCCTCTCGCTCTTGCCCGTCACCCTGGCCTACCTCGCCGGCTTTGATGGCGACAACGCCCGACCCTGGCTGCGCAGCCTCAGCTTCAGCGGGGGCATCGTGGCCTCGTTGGTGCTGCTGGGCCTGGCCAGTGGCTGGCTCGGGCGCCTCTACGGCCAGGTGCCAGGGCTGATCCCCACCCTGGTGGCCATGCTGGCGGTGGTGATGGGCCTCAACCTGCTGGGTCTGCTGCGGCTGCCCCTGCCCGCGGGCCCCGACCCCAACCAGTGGCGGCAGAAGGTGCCGGCGCCCCTGGCGCCCCTGGCGGCAGGCCTGGCCTTTGGCCTGGCGGCCTCGCCCTGCACCACCCCGGTGCTGGCGGTGCTGCTGGCCTGGATCGCCCAGGCCGGCAATCCGCTGGCCGGCATGGCCCTGCTCACCTGCTTCGCCGCCGGCCAAGTGATGCCGCTCCTGTTGGCCGGCACGGCAGCAGCCTGGGTGCCGCGGCTGCTGGCCCTGCGTGCCCTGGGACAGTGGGTGCCACCCATCAGTGGCGTGGTGCTACTCATCACCGGCGGGCTCACCCTGCTGGCCCAGTGGACCTGAAGGCTGAATGAAACGTCTGTTTGCCTGGATCTCCGATCTGCGCGTGGCCATTGGCCTGCTGGTGATCATCGCCATTGCCAGTGGCCTCGGCACCCTGGTGCCCCAGAAGGAGAGCGCCGAGCTCTACCACCGCGTCTACGACGCCAACCCTTGGCTGGGGCTGCTGCGGGGCGATGCCATCCTGGCGCTGCAGCTGGATCACGTGTACTCCAGCAGCTGGTTCCTGGCCCTGTTGGCCTGGCTGGGCCTGGCGCTGATCCTCTGCAGCTGGCGGCGCCAGTGGCCTGCCCTTGTGGCCGCGCTGCGCTGGATCGACTACAGCTCACCCAGGCAGCTCAGCAAGCTCACCCTGGCGGAAACGCTCGCGTGCCGCGATGCCGGCAGCAGCCTGCACAGCCTGGAGCAACAGTTGGCCGCCAATGGCTGGCAGCTGCAGAGCCACCCGGGTCGCCTGGCGGCCCGCAAGGGGGTGAGCGGCCGTGTCGGTCCACTGCTGGTGCACGCGGGCCTGGTGGTGCTGATGGTGGGGGCCTCGTGGGGATCCCTGGGGGGCCAGCGCCTCGAGCGCTACCTCGCCCCTGGCAATGAACTGGAGCTGCTCAACAGCCGCGGAGACACCCAGGTGACCGTGGCTCTGGAAACCTTTGGCATCGAGCGCGATCCCGCCGGCCGGCCCGAGCAGTTCCGCTCCCAGCTCAAGTTGATTCCCGGCCCGGGCAACGCAGACAGCAGCCCGGAGAACACCCCGGGAGACAGCCGCGAGATCAGCGTGAACCACCCGCTGCGCTACCGGGGCATGACCCTCTACCAGGCCGACTGGGCCCTGGCGGCCATCGAACTGCAGCTGGGCAACAGCCCCATCCTGCAACTGCCTCTCCAAAGCTTCCCCCAGCTGGGCGAGCAGGTGTGGGGGATCGTGCTGCCCACCCGTCCCGATGGCAGCAATCCCGTGCTGCTGGCCCTGTCCAGCGAACAGGGACCGGTGACCGCCTACTCGGCCGATGCCCAGGAGATCGGCAGCCTGATGCCTGGCGGTGCCCCCGTGACCATCGAGGGAATCCCGCTGCGGATCGCCGGGGTGGTGCCCGCCAGCGGCATCCTGCTCAAGCGCGACCCGGGCGTTCCCCTGGTGTACGCCGGGTTTGGCATTGCCCTGGCTGGAGGTGCCCTGAGCCTGGTGGCCACCCGCCAGTTGTGGGCCATCGCCGAGCCCGAGCACCAGAAGCTGCACGTGGGCGGCCTCTGCAACCGCAATCTCACCGCCTTTGCCCAGGAGCTGCCGCAATTGCTGGCGGAGCTGCCCCGCTGATCAGCAGGGCAGGCGGGTGCCGTGGCTGGCGCGGATCACGGTGTGGACGTTGCCCCGGGGATTGAAATCGGCCTCCAGCTGCATCCACACGGGCTGGCAGGCCGCCACGAAGTCGTCGAGGATGCGGTTGGTCACCTCCTCGTGGGAGATCGAGCGGTCGCGATAGCTGTTCACGTAGAGCTTGATCGCCTTGAGTTCGATCACCCGCGGGCCCGGCTGATAGATCAGCCGCAACGTGGCGAAATCCGGGTAACCCGAAAACGGGCACTTGCAGGTGAACTCCGGCAGGGTGATCGACACCTCATAGGCCCGGCCCGGCCGGGGGTTGTCGAAACAGATCAGCTCCGCCTCCGCAATGGCCCGCTCGCCGTAGAGGGGGGTCTGGGTCTGGGCGGCGGCACTGCCGGTGCTCATGGCGGGGGGTTGGGGCGAAGAGCGGATGCTACGCAGCCGATCGCCGGTAGCAACAGCCACACCGGCACCATCAAACCTGAGGCCTAATGGCCCTACGGGTTGCTTCCAGCCCCTTCCTCTCCCAGACCTTTCCTGAGAGACTCCCCTCCAGAACGAGCCCCCGGTTCCATGAAAAAAGTTGAGGCCATCATTCGCCCCTTCAAGCTCGAAGACGTGAAGCTGGCGCTGGTCAATGCCGGCATCGTCGGCATGACCGTGAGCGAAGTGCGGGGATTCGGCCGTCAGAAGGGCCAGGTGGAGCGCTACCGCGGCTCTGAATTCACCGTGGAGTTCCTCCAGAAGCTCAAGCTGGAAGTGGTGGTGGATGACGACCGGGTGGACACGGTGGTGACGGCGATCCAGGACGCCGCCCGCACCGGCGAAATCGGCGACGGCAAGATCTTCATCAGCCCGATCGACTCGGTGATCCGCATCCGCACCGGCGACCGCGACAGCAGCGCCATCTGAATCAGGCGCCCAGCGTGGCCCGCACCAGCCGCCGAATGGCCTCCTCCGTGGGGGGCTGCTCGGCGGCTTTGGTGTGGGTGGGCCAGATGCCGCTGCGCAGCCACAGCAGGTATTCGTGGTTGCCGGCCGGCCCGGTGATGGGGGAGGCCACCGCCCCGCAGGCCCTCCAGCCCTCCAGGGCCGCGGCCGCCATCACCCCCTCGATGGCATCGGCGTGGGCCAGGGGATCGCGCACCACGCCACCCTTCCCCACCCGCTCCTTGCCCACCTCGAACTGGGGCTTCACCAGGAGCAGCGCCTCCCGCTGCTGCTCCTGCAGCAGCCGCCCCAGGGCCGGCAGCACCAGGGCCAGCCGAATGAACGACACATCCGCCACCGCCAGATCCGGCCAGGGATCACCGGCGCCATAAAGCTCGTCAGGGGTGAGGTGCCGCAGGTTGGTGCGCTCCTTGAGCACCAGGCGCGGATCGGTGCGCAGGCTCCAGGCCGTCTGGCCATAGCCCACATCGATGCCGTAGACACGGCTGGCTCCGTGCTGGAGCAGGCAGTCGGTGAAGCCACCGGTGGAGATGCCGCCATCGAGGCAGACCCGCTCCGCCAGGGCAATGGGGAAGGCCTCCAGGGCCGCGATCAGCTTCTCGCCACCGCGGGACACGAACCGTGCCGGCTGCTCCACCTGCAGCGCAATCTCGGGCAGCACATCCAGGCCGGGCTTATCGAGCACCTTGTCGCCGGAGCGCACCTTGCCGGCACGGATCAATTGCTGGGCCTGCTGGCGGCTGGCGGCCAAGCCCCGTTCCACCAGGTGCAGATCCAGTCGTTGCTTGCGGCCCATGGCCCCTCCGGGCGGCAGGCGATCCGGCGCCCTGTCGTCATACAAACACAGGGGAAACCGAACAAAACTGGTGCGAGTTCTGCCTGGCCAGAAAACCCGGCAGAGGATGGCTCCCAGCTCAGGGACATCTCCCAATGGCTCCCTGCTCCCAGACCACACCCCAGAGCCAACGGCATCCCAGCAGCAACGTGCTGGAGCTGCTCCGCCCCGGCAGTTTTGTGAAACTGCGCAACCAGCCCGCCGATCTGCCTCCCTTTCAGCTGATCCACTGCCGCGGCGGTCGCTGCTGGGTGCGCCAGCAGACCTGGGGCCCGCTGGTGCACTGGGAAGTGGACCACCGCAAACTCACGGCCCTGGGCTGAGGCTGCCGGGAGGCCACAGGCTGCCCCATACATTGGTCTGGATGTGAGCCAGGCGCGGCCTTGATCGAGCGTTACACCCTGCCCGAGATGGGCGCCATCTGGAGCGAGCAGGCCAAGTTCCAGAGCTGGCTGGATGTGGAGATCGCCGCCACCGAAGCCAACTGCGAGCTGGGCCGGGTGCCCGCCGACGCCGTGGCCACCATCAAGGAGAAGGCTTCCTTCAGCGTGGAGCGCATCCTCGAGATCGAGGCCGAGGTGCGCCACGACGTGATCGCCTTCCTCACCAACGTGAACGAGCACGTGGGCGATGCGGGGCGCTACATCCACGTGGGCATGACCAGCTCGGACGTGCTGGACACGGGCATCGCGCTGCAGATGAAGGCCTCCGTGCAGCTGCTGCGGATCGAGCTGGACAAGCTGGCCGAGGCCCTGCGGGTGCTGGCTCAGGAGCACAAGAGCACCGTGATGATCGGCCGCTCCCACGCCATCCATGGCGAACCGATCACCTTCGGCTTCAAGGTGGCCGGCTGGCT
>CANHMF010000098.1 GCA_947461705.1 Synechococcaceae cyanobacterium | reverse complement strand
GTCGCCCAGCCCCGGAACCAACCCGCTCCAGCGTGAGACAGCTGGTGGCCCACGGGTTTTCAGCGGCATCTTCCGAGGGGGCAAGAGCCCGGCTAGCAGCGGGGCGCGGGCTGTCAAGTGCGGTGTGGACGAAATGCAGCAATCCCCAAGACCTCAACAGATGGCGCGTTTCCAGCCATCGGCTGGGGAAAACAGCAGGCGGACCTGGGGAAAAAGCCCCACCACCGAGGAAAGCAGCAATTGATAAGCAGGCCCTATCGGCCAGTGGTCTCATGGGACACGACTGACACCGAGACGGATGAGGCGAGCAAAATCACCCCTTCTCTTCGGATTTCAACGCCGGCTTGTAAAGGGTGCGCGGCCCCAGGGGATGGTCCGCGTGGGGATAGGGGGCATGGCCGTGATCGTGCCCATGGCTGTGGCTGTGGCCGTGGTCATCACCATGGCTGTGGTCGTGATCGTGGCTGTGGTCGTGCTGGTGGCCCAGGGGAATCGGGATGCCATCGGGCTGACAGGCACCGGTGCACTCGTGCTCACAGAGGGTGCAGCCCTCAATCAGCCCCTCCACATGGTGGTGGTGGCTCTGCTGAGGCGCCCCCACCTCTGTCTCAAACCCCAGCACCTGGGCGCGGTACTTGCAGAGGGAGCAATTCATCAGCGCCTCGCCGCGCACCACCTCCTCCACCCGTTCGCGGAAGGTGGCAATCACCAGCGGGTGATCACCCAGATAGGAGGCGTCCACAAACTCCACCTCGGGGTGGTCAGCAGCCACCAGGGCCGTGTGCTGGCGAATGCGACTCACCAGCACCCCGGAAAAGAGGAAATAGGGGAACACCACAATCCGCTTGAAGCCCAGCCGCACCACATGGCGCAGGCCCGGTTCCACCAGGGGGAAGGTCACCCCGGAATACACGGTCTCGCCCCAGCCAAAGCCGAAGCCCTCCACCAACATGCGCGTCACCTTCGACACGTTGGAGTTGGCATCCGGATCGGAGGAGCCCCTCCCCACCACCACCAGCAGGGTGTCGCTGAGGGGAACGGCCCCGCTGGCCGCCGCGGTGTCCAGCGCCTCCTGGATGCGGGCCCCGGCGGCCTGGATCATCTGCAAATCCACGCCAAGCTCGCGGCCGTAATCAATGCGTAGGCCGGTCTCAGCCGCATAGGTATTGAGAACGGAGGGGATGTCGTTCTTGGCATGGCCGGCCGCGAACAGCATCCCCGGCACCGCCAGCACCCGCTTCACCCCCTGTGCCCGCAGCTTGTCGAGCCCGTCGCGCAGGATCGGCCGAGCGAACTCCAGGTAGCCGTACTCCACCGGCACGTGGGGCAGCAACAGCCGCAGGCCCTCCGCCAGCTGGGCGAATTCAGCCACGGCCTGGCGATTCCGGCTGCCATGGCCGCAGATCATCACGCCGATCGGGCCACCGTCCGCGGCCTGAATGTCCAGTTGTGCTGCGGCGTTTGTCATGGGGAAGCCTGCCTGGAACGACCCTATCGCCCGCCCAACGACGCCTCCATCCAGCGCCACCCCGCCACCGCACCGCGAGCTCACAGCTCTGGCCATGCCGAATCCGCGCAGTTCCACCGAATCACGCTGACGCCATGGAAACGGGGTCCTTACCTTGCGGGGGCCCGCTGCGGAGCCCTGTGCACGAACCGCCGCCTCCAAGGCCCACGCCCCCACCATCGCCAGCGCTGCAACGCAGCCGCATCGTCGGTGGATTGGTCGGTGGCGCCGTGGGCTTCGCCTTGGCCCGGAACCTGCCCGTGGTGCCCTCCACCCTGCTCAGCGCCCTGGTGCTGGCGGGGGGAGCCACCCTCAGCAGCAGCGTGCAACGGGCCAGCCAGTGGTGGGGTCTGATCGGTGCCGCCACGGGCACCCTGGTAGGGACCGCTTGGGTGCTGGCGGCCGTGCTGCAGCAGAGCGGCCCGGAACAGAACGTCGAACAACGGGCGCTCACGGTGCTGTTCCTGGCGGTGGCGGGTGTGATCGCCGGTCACACCCTCAGCAGAGCCCACCTGCCCCTCGATGGCCGCCGTCCTCGCGACCTGCTGCGTTCCGCCAGTGCTCTCACCACGGGCGTGTTCGCCGCCATCGTGACCCTCACCTTCATTCACTCCGGGCTGGATCCAGCCCGCACCTTCTCCAGCCGGCTGAGCACCTCGCTCACCATCCTCGTGGCCTCGGTGGCCGCACCGGGCTGGCTGAGCCATCTGTTGACGCAACGCCACCCCAAACCCCGTGATCACGCTTGAAGCTCCCGAAGCCGTCCTCGCCCACGCGGCTGCGGCGATGCGCTTCCTGCTCGAAGCGCTCTCTGTCGGCACGGTGCTGGTGGGCCTGCTGGCCACCCTGCGCCAGGCCCGCTGCCTGAGGCGAGCTGGCAACCGTTCCCTACGCCCCACGGCCAATGCCCGGCTCACCTTCGGCAGCTGGCTGTCCCTGGCCCTGGAATTCCAACTCGGGGCCGACATCGTGTCCACCACGTCGAGTCCCACCAGGGACAACCTGATTCAGCTGGCGGTGGTGGCCGTGATCCGCACCTTCCTCAACGTGTTCCTGGCCAGGGAACTGGAAGCCGAGATGCGGTTTGAACAAGACCAGCCACGCGACGGAGTACATCCATGAACCTCGCCGACAACCTCGCCCGCCAGCGCAACCGGGATGCAGCCGAGCGCACCTTGATGGCCTGGATCCGCACCTGCCTGTCGCTGATCAGCTTCGGCTTCGGCCTCGACAAGATCGTCGCCGCCATCAACAGCCGCAATCCAGGCCAGATCGGCAACCCCGGTTGGAGCGTGCAACTGGTGGCCCTGGCCTTCATCGTCACCGGCGTGGTGGCCATGGCGGCAGCCACCCGACAACACCACCGCAACCTCAAACGCCTGCTACGGGACGACTTCACCTATCAGGAGGAGCCATCCATAGCTTCAGCCACCGCCGTGATGATCACCCTGATCGGCCTGGCTGCTCTCGTTCTTCTGTTTCTTGGAGGCATCGGCCGATGACGGCAACCCCTGCCCTGCTGGTGAGCACCACCCTGTTCACGATCATGCTGGCCCTGGGCATCAGCCTGCGACCGGAAGCGCTGCAGCAGTGGACGAGGCGGCCAGGGTTGTTGATCCGGGCGTTGATCGGCTCCTGCCTGCTGGTGCCCTTGGTGGCACTGCTACTGCTGCAAACCCCCTGGAGCTATGCCCTCACGGAACCGGCGCGCTATGCCGTGGCCCTGATGGCCCTCTGTCCGAGCGCTCCGCTCACCCTGCGCAAAGCGGGGAAATCTGGCGGCGACCGCCAACTCGCGGGCCTGCTGCAGGTGGGGGCCGCCCTGGGGGCCATCGTGTCGGTGCCGCTGATGGCGGCTGGCTTCCGCGCCATCTTCGGGATCGAAGGCTGGAACATCGAACCCGGCACGGTGGCCGTTCAGGTGGCGCGGGTGCAGGTGTTGCCCCTGGCGATTGGCCTGCTACTGCGCCAGGTCGCGCCATCGCTGGCGAATCGCCTCGAAAGCCCCATCGACAAGCTGGCCAACATCCTGCTGCTGCTGCTGATCCTGGTGGTGCTGATCAAGGCGGGGCCCATCCTGCTGCCCTTCCTGGCCAGGAACCTGGCGGCCCTGGCCCTGATGGTGGTGATGGTGGTGGCCGCCCTGGCCATCGGCTACGTCCTGGCCGGCAACGACAGCCAAGAGCGCACGACCACCTCCCTGGTGACCTCGATGCGCAATCCGGGGCTGGCCCTGCTGCTGGCCAGTACCCATGGCAGCCACCTGAGTGGAGTGAAGATCGGAATCCTGGCCTACCTGCTGATCACAGTGCTGGTGTCGATTCCCTTCCTCAGGGGGCGCGCTAACAACGTGATGCTGGGGAGCTCGCCGAACAACTGACGGTAGTCACGGGCGAAATGACCCGAATTAAAGAAGCCGAAGTTGGCCGCCACCCCGGTGACGCTCACCTGATCGGGTGCCGCCGCCAGCAACTGGCGGCGTACGGCATGCAGGCGCTGCAGCTTGAGATAGGCCATCGGTCCTATCCCCAGATGCTCACGGAATCCCTGAATCACACTGCGGCGGCTGGCATAGATCTGGCGACAGAGGTCGTCGAGGGTGATGGGCTCGGTGGGATGGTCTGCCATCCAGCGCTGCAGCCGCTTCACCATGTCGATCCGGGCCGGGGTGCGCGCTGGCCGCACACCCTGACCCAGGGATTGGCTCAACCCACTCATCAGCAGGGGAACAAAGTCGTTGAGGGCCAAGCGCTGCCAGGTGGGCTCCTCGAACAAGTCGGGCTGGTGTGTCGCCACACGGAAGAGGTGGAGCACGAAGCGGCGCAGGCCCTCAAACGACTGGGGGTCCAGAGCTAACCAATTGGTAGCGGGGAGGTGCTCCTCGAGGTGCCCGAAGCCCAGGTCCAGCGCCCACTGCTGAAACAGCTCCCGCTTCATGGAGAGCAAACCAAACTCAGAGCTGTCCGGCAGAACGAGATGAGCCTCCCCCGTGGGGCGCGTACCAAAGATCGAGGCAGCGGTTAACAGTTGGCCGTGGCTGCGGATCGCGTCGGTGGTGTCCAGGGGCGCCAGATTCAGGGCGAACACCTGCTGACCCGGTGGCTTGGCACCGGCCACGTGGAGGGCCCGGTTGTATCGAAGGCGCACCAGCTGTAAAGGGCCGAGCACAACAGGGGTGAGGTCGGCCGCCAGGGGGCCACCGGCAAGCTGGGTGAAGGAGTAGTCCAAACCCAGTGAGGCCGCCCCTTGGGCGAGTTGCTCCACACAGCCGAAGGAAAGCAGCAAAAACGGTAGAAATGCACTTTTCGAGCGGCGCCATCCTGCCACCCTGCGCACAATCCGATGGCAAGGGTTGCGGAAGCGCCACAGAGCTCCGCCAACCCCCTTTCTCGGTGGTCTCTCCCAATGCCGAACGGAAAACCGAACATCCTGATCCTCTGGGGCGATGACATCGGCCAGAGCAATCTGAGCTGCTACAGCCATGGGCTGATGGGGTATCAGACCCCCAACATCGACCGAGTGGCCAAAGAAGGCGCCAAATTCATCCACTACTACGCCGAGCAGAGCTGCACCGCCGGTCGCGCAGCCTTCATCACCGGCCAGAGCGTGTACCGCACCGGCCTTTCCAAGGTGGGCCTGCCAGGAGCTGAGCAGGGCTTCAAGGCAGAAGATCCAACCATTGCCGAATTACTCAAACCCCAGGGCTACCGCACGGGTCAATTCGGCAAAAACCACTTCGGCGACCGTGACGAGCATCTGCCGACGATGCACGGCTTCGACGAGTTCTTCGGCAACCTCTATCACCTCAATGCTGAGGAAGAGCCTGAACTGCGCGATTATCCCAAGGAGGACGATCCAGAGTTCCCCAACTTCCGCAAGCGTTTCGCTCCCCGCGGCGTTCTGCACTGCTGGGCCAATGGCGATGGCACCCAGCGGATCGAGAGCACCGGCCCGCTCACCCGCAAGCGGATGGAAACGGCCGACGACGAGTTCATGGTGGAGGCCAAGCGCTTCATCCGCGATGCGGTGGCCTCCGGGGAGCCCTTCTTCGTGTGGTTCAACACAACCCACATGCACTTCCGCACCTATGCGCGGCCGCAGGACATCGGCCGTTCCGGGCGCTGGCAGTCGGAATACCACGACGTGATGATCTATCACGACGAGTGCATTGGTGAAATGCTCGACCTGCTCGACGAGCTGGGCGTCACCGACGACACGATCGTGATGTACGGCACCGACAACGGGCCCCACATGAACAGCTGGCCCGATGCCGGCATGACCCCCTTCCGCAGCGAAAAGAACACCAACTGGGAGGGGGCCTATCGCGTACCCGCCCTGGTGCGTTGGCCCGGCCATATCCCCGCTGGCACCAACATCACGGGTATCTGCAGCCACCTCGACTGGCTGCCAACGCTGCTGGCGGCTGCAGGTGAACCGGATATCAAGCAGAAGCTGCTCACGGGCTATCAGGTGGGGGACAAGAACTTCCACATCCACCTCGATGGCTACAACATGCTCGATTACTGGACGGGCAAGACAGACAAGAGCCCCCGGAAGGAGTTCTTCTACTTCTCCGACGACGGAGATCTGGTGGGCCTGCGCTACGACAACTGGAAATTCGTGTTCCGGGAGCAGCGCGTGCAGGGCACCTGCCAGATCTGGGCGGAGCCCTTTGTGGAACTGCGGGTGCCCAAGATGTTCAACCTGCTCACCGACCCCTACGAGCGGGCTGACATCACCTCCAACACCTACTGGGATTGGATCTTCGATCATGTCTTCCTGATCGTGCCGGCCCAGGCCTTTGTGGGCGAGTTCCTCAAAACCTTCGTGGACTACCCACCGCGCCAGAAGGCGGCGAGCTTCTCCCTGGAGCGGGTGATGGAGAAGCTCGAACAGGCCGCCAGCGGGGCTGCCTGATACACACCGTTCGAGTCCAACCCATGCAACGGGCCCGATCAACACCGGGCCCTTCATCGATTCGCCCATGGTTACCGCCCCTTCCATCACCCCATCCAGCAGCAGAAGCCAGCGCGCTCCCGGCCGCCCACCGGCGCGGGACATGTGCTGGATCCCTGGGGGGCAGTTTGTGATGGGATCCGATGAGCACTACCCCGAAGAAGCTCCCGCGCATCAGACCGAGGTGCAGGGCTTCTGGATCGACAGGGCTCCCGTGACCAATGCTCAGTTCCTCAAATTCGTGAAGGCCACCGGCCACAGAACCCTCGCTGAACGCGCCGCCGATCCAGACCTCTATCCCGGAGCGCTACCGGAGCAACTAGCACCAGCCTCGATCGTATTTGTGCCCGCCGTAGCCGTGCACAACCAGGCGGATCCCTACAGCTGGTGGCAATACATCCCGGGGGCCAACTGGCGCCATCCTGAGGGACCAGGCAGCTCACTCAAAAACCGTGAGCACCATCCTGTGGTGCATGTGGCCCACGAGGACGCTGAGGCCTATGCCCACTGGCTGGGCAAGCAGCTACCCAACGAGCGCGAGTGGGAACGGGCAGCGCGGGGCGGCCTCGACAAGACCGAATACGCCTGGGGAGACGAGTTACATCCCGGCGGCCGGATGCTGGCCAACACCTTTCAAGGAGAGTTTCCGCATCACAACTCCCTCAAGGACGGATACGAACGCACCTCACCGATCGGCGCATTTCCAGCCAACGGCTATGGCCTGGTGGACATGATCGGCAATGTCTGGGAATGGACGAGCGACTGGTACAGCGACAACCATGCCCAACCCTCCAGCGGTGCGGGTTGCTGCAGTGTCGCCGAGGCAGCCCGTGAAGCCAGCATCGCCCCCAACTCCCAGCATGGAACCATGCCGCGCAAGGTGGTGAAAGGGGGCTCATTTCTGTGCGCTCCCAGCTATTGCCGCCGCTATCGGCCAGCCGCGCGAATGGCGCAGGGCATCGACACCTCCACCTGCCACATGGGCTTCCGCTGCGTCGTGCGAGTGCAGGCCCAATGACAAGCCTCTCCTACCAATCCAGCGAGCTGGGACTGCAAGGTGCTGATAGCAACCAAACGTGGCAGTTCAACGACATTCAGATCTGTAGCGGCTTCCACGGCCAGAACCGAGCGGTGGTTCCGAACACCAGCGTGCTGCTGCCTGTGGACAGCCACCTCACGGTGCATCAAGGCAATGTGGAACAGATCCTGCGGGCACCGCATGACCTGCTCTACCTACCGGCAGGGACCCGTCGCGAGCGCATCGGTGGCTTCCGTGGGGTGGTGATCCGGATCGACCCGCAACGACTGGGCCACATTGCGACGGAACTCTCCTCCTTTCGACTGAGCGCCACTCGTTGCAGGCAACGCCTGGATGACATCCAAGTCATTCAGCCGCGTCACAACGCCGAACGCGACCTGGTGCATGCCCTACATCAGATCCTGGAGGTGGTGGAGCTACCAGGGCTGGAGCAGAACAACCTGCTGGGCATGATTGGTCTCGAGCAACTGATCTACCGCAATCTGGCCCTGGCCATCTGTGGCGACATGATCCACAGGTGCCGCACGCGCGCGACGGAACAACAGAGAACTAAGGCCTCGATCATTGACGAGCTGCTGAATTGGATACGGGACAATCTCGATCGCCCCATTCATCTGTGCGATCTGGAAGAGCGCAGTGGCTATTCGCAACGCAGTCTGCGGAACGTCTTCCAGGAGCGTTTCAACTGCGGCCCCACCCACTGGATTCGCACCCAGCGCCTGGAAGCCGCGCGCCAGCGGCTGCTGGATCCAGCGCGGAACGACACCGTGTCCTCGGTAGCCATGGCCTATGGCTACCAACACCTCTCACAATTCAGCCGCGATTTTCAATCCACCTATCGGATCAAGCCCTCCGATCTCTTGCGCGAAGGTCGGCAGCGAGGCGAATAGGGCTGGCTCAGAAGTAGAACTTCAGGCCAATTTCCACTCCATCCTGATCACTCGTATAACCAGTCGAACGAGAAGCGCCGTTGTCGTAGGCAATCCCGGCATAACGCCAGGACACATTCAGATCGGTGTTGTTTCCCAAGGCATAGCCGAAACCAACCT
>CANHMF010000097.1 GCA_947461705.1 Synechococcaceae cyanobacterium | reverse complement strand
GTGGGCGTGAAGATCTTCAAGGGTCTGAATGGATCGCGCGGGTTGCCGATCCCCGTGGTGCTCCGGTTTGACTACCACGGTGGCGTTCCCGGTGCCCGTGAACGGGCCATTCAGCACTGCGAGCGGGTGCAGCGCGCCATTGAGTCGCGCTATAGCGAGCTCTGCCAACAGGGCCTACTGCACACCTTGCTGACCGTGCGCGACCGCGACCGGCATGTGCCAGCGGAAACCGTAAGTTCCTCAATCACGTTCAACACCGGAGGGGGTCACTGAGATGTTGATTTGCAAGGTCGTCAAGCCCCTGGTGTCCACCAACCGCATTGCGGACTTCCAGCACAAGCACCTGCAGGTGGTTCTGGATGGCAGCACCCAGAAGGTGGCGGTGGATGCCGTGGGTTGCATCCCCGGCGACTGGGTGATCTGTGTGGGTAGCTCCGCCGCTCGCGAGGCCGCCGGCAGTAAGTCGTACCCCAGCGACCTCACCATCGTTGGGATCATCGACCACTGGGATCCCGATGCCGCCAAGGACATGGCGGCAGGCAACCCCTCGGGGGGCTCCAAGTAATGGAAATCATGCAGGTGATGGGGTCGCTCGTGTGCACCAACAGGGTGCAGGGTTTTGCCCACCAAAACCTGCGCATCCTGCGCACCTCCAAGGGAAAACTCAGCGTTGCCTGTGATCCCGTGGGAGCATCACCGGGCAACTGGGTGTTCACCGCCAGTGGCTCGGCCGCCCGCCACGCCACCGGCAATGCCGATCTGTTCACCGATCTCACGATCGGCGGAATCATCGACCACTGGTCGCCAGACGGTTAAGGGGATCTCCTCCCCTCTCAGCTCCGCTGAGTCCCCTCCGTTCCTCCGCGCACCATTCACCGGGCTCTGCCCACCACCGCCATGGCCACTCCCAAATCCCGAGCCACCGCCACGACGGCCAAAACCGCCACCTCCACCCCGGCAGCTGCCACCCCGGTGACACCCACCCCTGCCGCGGCCACGCCTGCGGTCACCGTGACCGCGACCACCGTCGCCTCCAGCCCAGCTCCAGCGGCCGCCAAGGCCAGCAGCACCACCAGCACGAGCACCACTGCCCGCAAGTCCAGCGCCGCCTCCGGCGCTGACCGCTCCAGCGGCGGCAGCGGCACCACCCATCCCCCCTCCTCCCCCTCCTCCAACGCCATGGCTCCCACCGTGCACGGCATCGCCCTCGGCATGATCGAAACCCGCGGCCTGGTGCCCGCCATCGAAGCGGCCGACGCCATGACCAAGGCCGCTGAGGTCACCCTGGTGGCCCGTGAATTCGTCGGCGGTGGCTACGTCACCGTGATGGTGCGCGGCGAAACCGGTGCCGTGAACGCGGCCGTGCGCGCCGGCGCCGATGCCTGCGAGCGCGTGGGTGATGGCCTGGTGGCCGCCCACATCATTGCCCGCCCCCACGGTGAAGTGGAACCCGCCCTGGCCGGCAGCACCGATCTGGCCCGTCGTCTCTGATGACCATGGACGCCGTCCATCCGCGCGTCCTGGGCTACCTCGGACGCGCCCTCAGCCTTGAGCTCACTGCCGTTCAGCAGTACATGACCCAGGCCTCCCTCGTGGAGCTCTGGGGCGACAAGGCCTCCGCCGATCGTTTTCGCGAGGAAACGGTGGAGGAGATGCAGCACGCCGAGCGGATCGTGCAGCACATGCTCTCCCTGGGGGTGGCTCCGGCCGCCTCCCAGCTGCAGGCCGTGACCCATGCACCTGATCTGGTGGGCCTGCTGGAGCACAACGCCGTGCTGGAAACCCAGTTGATCAACCACTACGCCGAAGCCACCCGCTTCTGCTCCGTGATTCGGGACGAGGCCAACGCCGCGTTCTTCCAGAGCCTCTGGGACGAGGAACAGCATCACGGTGAGGAGCTGGATGCCTGGTTGCGGGAACTGGGTGGTGGCCGCAGCCGTGGCTACGGCGCCTACAGCGCCAACCGCCTGGCGCGGCGGAACCCGAACCAGCGGGCCACGTTCTGAACAACAACGGGTCTGCCCCAGGCAAGCCAGCGCAACAGTGCCCCGGTCGGCTGATCCGTTCCGGGGCCTTTCTTGCTTAGATTCCGCCGCCAAGACCCCGTCCTGGCGGGCCGCCCATTCCACTCCGCTTGACCCCTGCCCTCCCCCTGCCGCTGCAGTTCGCCTGGCTGATCCCCCTCTACGGATTCAGCGGTGTGGTGCTGTCCCTGCCCTGGGCCGCAGGTTGGGTCAAGCGCAACGGGCCGCGACCGGCGGCCTACCTGAATTTGCTGGCCACCCTGCTGGCCTTTGTGCATGGCAGCGTCGCCATGCGGGAGGTGTTCCAGATCGGGCCCCAGGCCCTGTCGTTCGAGTGGCTGCAGGTGGCCGATCTGCACCTGGCCATCTCCCTCGACCTCTCCCCCACCAACCTGATTGCCCTGGAGCTGGTCACCTCCCTGTCCCTGCTGGGCCAGTTCTTTGGCCTGGGCTACCTGGACAAGGAGCTCTCCCTGGCCCGCTTCTACGCGCTGGTGGGCTTCTTCGAAGGGGCCATGAGCGGCGTGGTGATCAGTGGCTCGCTGTTCATCAGCTACTTCCTGCTGGAGATGCTCACCCTCTCCACCTACCTGCTCGTGGGCTTCTGGTACGCCCAGCCCTTGGTGGTGACTGCCGCCCGCGATGCCTTCCTCACCAAACGGGTGGGTGATGTGCTGCTGCTGATGGGCGTGGTGGCTCTCTCCGCCTGGGCCGGTGGCATGGATTTCAACCACCTGTATGAGTGGGCGGCCAGCGGCTCGCTCTCGCCCCTGGCCGCCACCCTGCTCGGCCTCGGCTTGATTGCGGGGCCCACGGGCAAGTGCGCCCAGTTCCCCATG
Source organism: Synechococcaceae cyanobacterium (assembly GCA_947461705.1). Taxonomy (GTDB): domain Bacteria; phylum Cyanobacteriota; class Cyanobacteriia; order PCC-6307; family Cyanobiaceae; genus Vulcanococcus. The sequence goes on along the minus strand of CANHMF010000097.1, from coordinate 5,688 downwards.
CACCTCTGGCTGGATGAGGCCATGGAGGGCCCCAACCCGGCCTCGATCCTGCGCAACTCGGTGGTGGTGACCTGCGGCGCCCTGGTGCTGCTCAAGGTGATGCCGATCCTGCAGCAATCCCCGATCGCCACCTCGGTGCTGCTCACCATCGGCAGCATCAGCGCCCTGGGCGGATCGCTCGTGTCCATCGCCCAGGTGGATATGAAGCGGGCCTTCTCGTACACCACCACCAGTTACATGGGCCTGGTGTTCATCGCCATTGCGCTGCAACTCCCCTCCCTGGCCCTGCTGCTGCTGTTTGCCCATGCCGTGGCCAAGGCCCTGCTGATGATGAGCGTGGGCAGCGTGATCGCCACCACCAACTGCCAGGACATCACCGAACTGGGGGGCCTGGGCGGTCGGATGCCAGCCACCACCGGTGCGTACCTGGTGGCCGGTGCGGGCCTCACCGGCCTGCTGCCCCTGGGTTGCTTCTGGTGTTTCGGGCTCGCCACCGATGTGTTGGTGCAGCAGGCTCCGCTGTTTGCCGCGGTGTTTCTGATCACCAATGCGCTGATGGCCTGGAACCTCACCCGGGTGTATCGCCAGGTGTTCCTGGGAACCCCTCAACCCAAAACCAAACGGGCGCCTGAGGTGAATTGGCAGATGGCGCTGCCCATGGTGGCCCTCTCGGTGGTGGTGGTGCTCACCCCGGCCCTACTCACCAAGCTCAATCCGGTGCCCGGCATCAACTCCTTCTCGCCAGCCATGGCGGCGGCCGTGTTCGGCAGCAGCGCCGCTGGCGTGCTGGTGGCCTGCCTGCTGCCGGTGCACAAGAGCTATGCGCGCTCCCTGCTCAAACCCGTCCGCTTCCTGCAGGACCTGCTGGCCTTTGACTTCTACACCGATCGCTTCTACCGCCTCACCATCGTGAATCTGGTGTCGGGCATGGCCCGCCTCACCAACTGGGTGGATCAGGTGGTGGTGAATGGCTTTGTGAACCGCCTCGGGCGCTTCTCGCTGGTGTCCGCCGATGGGCTCAAGCTCAGCGTCAGCGGCCAAACGCAGACCTACGTGCTCACGGCCCTGATGGCCGTGGTGCTGCTGCTGGCTTCGCTCAACTGGGTGTTCGGCTGATCATGATGCTCAGCCCTCTCCTGCTGATACCCTTCCTGGGCGCCCTGGGGCTGGCCCTGTGGCCCGGCAATCCCACACCCGAGCAGGTGCGCCGTGGCGCCCTAGTAGTGCTGGGCCTGCAGCTGGCCTGGAGCCTCTGGGTGCTGGCCGGCTTTGATCCAGCCCTCAGTGGCATGCAGATGGGCGAATCGCTCGACTGGGTGCAGAGCCTGGGGCTGAACTACCGGCTGGGAGTCGATGGCTTGTCGATGCCGCTGCTGCTGGTGAACGCCGGCCTCACCTTTGTGTCCGCGTTTGCCTCGGGCAGCGTGAGCCAGAAGCCCAAGCTCTACTTCGCGCTGCTGTTGGTGATCAGCGGTGCCGTGAATGGCGCCTTTCTGGCCCAGAACCTGCTGCTGTTTTTCCTGTTCTATGAGCTGGAGCTGATCCCCCTCTGGCTGCTGATCTCCGTATGGGGTGGGGCCAACCGTGCCTACGCCGCCACCAAGTTCCTCATCTTCACCGCCGTGAGCGGCATGCTGATCCTGGGGGCTTTCCTGGGCCTGGCACTCGTGACGGGTCAGGTGGACTTCAGCCTCACCCCGGTGCTGAGCCAGCAACTGGGCATGGGCACCCAGCTGATCCTGATGGGGGCGCTGCTGATCGGTTTCGGCATCAAGATCCCTCTCTTCCCCTTCCACACCTGGCTGCCGGATGCCCACACCGAGGCGTCTACCCCCGTGTCGGTGCTGCTGGCGGGCGTACTGCTCAAGCTCGGCACCTACGGCCTGTTGCGCTTTTGCCTGGGCCTGTTCCCTGAGGCCTGGGCGCGGATGGGGCCTTACCTGGCGATCTGGGCTGCGATCTCGGTGCTCTACGGCTCCCTGGCGGCCATTGCCCAGAGAGACATGAAGCGAATGGTGGCCTACAGCTCCGTGGGCCACATGGGCTATGTGCTGCTGGCGGCAGCCGCGGCCACGCCAGTGAGCCTGCTGGGTGCGGTGTTTCAGATGGTGAGCCACGGTGTGATTTCGGCCTTGCTGTTCCTGCTGGTGGGCGTGGTGTACCGCACCACCGGCACCCGCGATCTGGAGGTGCTGCGCGGCCTGCTGAACCCGCAACGCGGCCTGCCACTCACCGGATCGCTGATGATCATGGGCGTGATGGCGAGCGCCGGCCTGCCCGGGATGGCGGGCTTCATCTCCGAGTTTCTGGTGTTCCGCGGCAGTCTTGAGGCGTACCCGCTGCCCACCCTGCTCTCGATGGTGGGCTCGGGCCTCACGGCCGTGTACTTCCTGCTGCTGGTGAACAGGGCCTTTTTCGGGCGCCTGGCCATCCAGCCTGCCCTGCCCGCCACCACCCCAACGGGCCAGCGCATCGCTCCGATTGATGTGCAGCTCCCCAAAGTTCCCCTGTTGGACCAGCTGCCCGCGCTGGTGCTCACCGCCCTGGTGATCGTGATCGGCCTGGTGCCTGGCGGGCTGGCCGAGCTGGGGGAAGCCACCACCACCGCCATGGCCCAGATGCCTGAACTGGTGGCCGCCATAGCGTCCGGGAGCCTGATCAGCTGATGACCACCCCCGTGCTGATGCCCACCATGGAGCAGCTGGCCGAACGGCTGCTGCAGGGCCAAACCCTCTTGGACCAGAGCGATGACCACCTGCTGGAAGTGGTGGGGGTGCTGGAGAGCTACGGCGTGGTGCTCGATGCCTACAGCATCAACCTGATCTTTCAGGCGGAGCGGCAGTTCCTCAATCCCTTCCCGGTGTTCCGCTTCTTCGATGGCGACCTGAATCTCGGCAAGTGGTGGCGCCATGTGACCCACGACCGGATCAACTTTGAGTACGCCGAGTACTGCCAGAAAGCCATGCTGTGGCACGCCACCGGCGGCATGGATGCCTACTTCGACAGCGAGGCCTTCAAGGCCAACTGCGCGGCCATCGTGCGGGCCAAGGGCAGGGATCCGTTGCTGGCGGTGCTCAATGCCCTCTTCCCGAACTTCATTCCCGAACTGATCCGCTCCGCTGCCACCACCCATGCCCTCGGCCAGTTCTGGCGGGTGATGAGTGATCTGTTCCTCGATCTGGCCGCCGCCGAGCGCGATGGTCGGGTTGGCACCATCGCCCAGGTGGTGGCGTTCATCAAGCAGGGGCTGGTGGCCGCCGCCGCCAACCCGATCACCTACGCGGTGACCATCGGCGCTGAACAGTTCTGGGTGCTGCCCCCGGAGGCTGGCCTGAGCTTCCTGGCTGATGTGGCCGTGCCCTATGTGGAGGCCGTGTTCCTGCGGGGCATGCCCTTCCTCGGCACGGTGAGCTTCAATGCCCAGGCCCAGGCCATCTCCCACGACCAGAGCCAGTTCGCCTATGGGGCGCTCTACGCCGATCCGCTGCCCACCATGGGAGCCGGCATCCCCCCCAGCCTGCTGATGCAGGACATGTACCGGCACCTGCCCATGGCCCTGCACGACTGGTATCGCCAGCGCACCCGGGGCGAGGGCGACGTGCACGTGAAGATCTGCATGAGCTTTCAGAAGTCGATGTTCTGCGTCACCAACGCCGCCATCGACGGCACCATGCCCCACCCGCTGGATAGCCAGGATCCCCAGCAGCAAGCCGCCAACCGGGCCTATGCCGAGAGCTGGGCCACACGCCTGGCGGCAGGTCGCACCGACTGCCTGGCGGCCACGTAAGTTCACAGCCATGGATCACCAGTGGAACCCCAGGCCCAAGCCCGACCGGGTGGAATGGCTGGAACGGCGCATCGATTTCGCGGACTACGCGGCCAACCGCGACTTCCTGGATCGCCTCAACGACTTCTGCGAGCAGGAGGGGCGCTATCCGGATATCAGCTTCGGCCGCACCTACGTGAACATCACCCTGCGGTCTGAGGTGGAGAACGAGCCCATCGGCGCCGTGGACCACGCCTTTGCCGCGGCCATCGATGGCCTCCTCTGAGTCTCCGGACGACACGCCCGTGAACCTGCAGGCGGCCTTCGAGGGTGCCGAGGTTCAGGACGTGCTGCACCAACTGGACCGAGAGCTGATCGGCCTGCGGCCAGTGAAAACCCGCATCCGCGAAATTGCGGCCCTGCTGGTGGTGGAGCGGGCCCGCAAACAGGTGGGGCTGGCCACCACGGCCCCGAGCCTGCACATGTCATTCACCGGGCGGCCTGGCACCGGCAAAACCACCGTGGCAGCACGGATGTCCCAAATCCTGCACCGCCTCGGCTATGTGCGCAAAGGTCACGTGGTGACCGCCACCCGCGACGATCTGGTGGGGCAATACATCGGCCACACCGCCCCGAAAACCCGGGAGATGCTCAAAAAGGCGATGGGCGGGGTGCTGTTCATCGATGAGGCCTATTACCTCTACCGCCCGGAGAACGAGCGCGACTACGGCGCCGAGGCGATCGAGATCCTGCTGCAGGTGATGGAGGCCAACCGGGACGATCTGGTGGTGATCTTTGCCGGCTACAAAGACCGGATGGATGTGTTCTACCAGTCCAACCCGGGGCTCTCCTCCCGCGTGGCGAACCACATCGACTTCCCCGATTACACCGCTTCAGAACTACTGGCCATCGCCAAGTTGATCCTGGCGGCGGAAAATTACCGCTTCAGCGAAGAGGCCACAGTGGCCTTCGCCGAGTACATCCAACGGCGCATGCAGCTGCCGTTCTTCGCCAATGCCCGCTCGATCCGCAATGCCATCGACCGGGCCCGCATGCGCCAGGCCAATCGCCTGTTCAATCGCATGGCCAGCATGGGGATCACCAAGCTCGACCTGATGACCCTGGAGGCCGAGGACATCACCGCCAGCCGTGTATTTGCCGGCGAGGTGGAAGGCCTTGACCGCAGCCAACCCATCACCCAGTAGATCGGCTATTTTTTCTTGCGCGAATCGATCTGCAGCAGGTCGCGCACCTGCTGCACTTGGCGGCCCAGCTGCGGGTCGGCACCCAGCTTTTTCTCAATCTGCTCCACGGCATACATCACGGTGGAGTGATCCTTGCCGCCGAAGGCCTCGCCGATGCGCGGCAGCGACAGGTTGGTGCCCTGCCGCATCAAATACATGCCCACCTGGCGGGCCTGGCTCACCGCGCGCTTGCGGCTGGGGCTCTTCATCTCCTCCACCCCCACGCCGAACACCTCCGCCACCTTGTTCAACACCTGGGCGGGGGTCACCTCCACCTCCACGCCGGAGGGATCGAGCATCGGCGCCACCGATTCCACCGTCATCGGCAGGCCGGTGATCGAGGCAAAGGCCACGGCCCGGGTGAGGGCCCCCTCGAGCTCCCGGATGTTGGAGGTGAAGCGCCCGGCGAGGTACTGAATGAGATCGCGAGGCAGGCTCATCCGCTCGTGCTCGGCCTTCTTGTGCAGAATCGCCATGCGGGTTTCCAGATCCGGGGCCTGGATATCGGCGATCAGGCCCATGGAGAAGCGGGAAATCAGCCGCTCCTGCAGCCGCGGGATCTGGCTGGGGGGCCGATCACTGGCGATCACGATCTGGCGGCCCGCCTCATGCAGGGCATTGAAGGTGTGGAAGAACTCCTCCTGGGTGTACTCCTTGCCCTCGATGAACTGGATGTCG
>CANHMF010000096.1 GCA_947461705.1 Synechococcaceae cyanobacterium | reverse complement strand
GTTCAGCCGATCGGCAGCGAGGGGGTGCTGCTGGTGGGGGGCTGGTCGCCGCGCTGCTTCAGCCGCAGTGATGAAACCTGGGTGGCGGGCTGGGCCGCCAAACTCAGAACTGCACTGGAGTCGCTGGCTTGCGACGCCCCTGGCCCTGGGAGTTCCGGGGAAGGGTGAACAGCGATTGCACCCGGGCGCCCGGCGAGCTGAACACGGCCACACCGTCCTCCCCGAGCCGTCCCTGCAGCACTGACGACCGGGTGATCTGCTTGTAGGCCTTGCGGCGCAACTCCACGTTGCCCTTGGCCTCAAAACGGCCATTGGGCCAATGCCACAGGCAGCTCTGGGCCCTGAGGCGTTGATCGGGTTGTTGCAGGGAACAGGCCTGGGGGATCAGAACCGTTTCGGCCTTGAGGTCGATGTCGAGCAAGCCACCCTCAATGGCGAGCTTGTTGATCTGGCCCCTGAAGGGCTGCTCGCTGCGCAGGCGCTCGTCGTTGATCAGCCAGCGGGTGCGTTCGGCCTGGATCCAGCCCTTGCCACGCCTGTCCTCGACGCGGACCGGCGCGAGCAGATCCACATACCCCTCCCGCAGGTTGCCGTTGAGGGCGCTGGCCGTTAACCGCTGGCCGCTGGCGGTCTGTTTGATGCGCCGCTCACCGCGCACGGGGCCCTGGGCCACAAGCCCTCCGGCCTCGGGCTTCCAGTCCACGCTGGTGGTGGTGATCACCACAGCGGCCGGTCCCTTGTCCAGCCGGCCGTCCCACTGCTGCAAGGTGGGGCTGCCCCGCAACTCGATGCGGTCGTCCTGAATCAGAAAGCGGGCCGTGCGGGCGCTGAGACGGGAGCGGCGATCCGTGGCCGTAGGGCGCCGATCGATCAGCATCAGGTCCTGCCGCGGCAGCCAGCGCACCTGATCACCGCTGATGCGCACGGGGTTCTTGCCCAGCAAGGTGATCGCCACGGCCCCTTCCAGCTGAATCGCCTCGCCATCGCCCAGCACGGTGCCGCTCTGGGCCGCGATGGAGTAGCGGGGCTTGCCGCGCAGGTAGATCACCCCGCGGGGTTGGCGCACCTGGGCCAACCGCCGGTTGATGTCGTATCGGGCCTCAGGACTGGTGAGTTCCCAGGCCGGTGCCCCGCGCTTGTCCTGTTGGCGCAGGTTGAGGGAACGGAACACGAAGGGTTCCGGTGCCTCCTTGCTGATCGGCTGGCCGGCGCAGCCCGCCAGCAGGAGCGTGGCGCCGCAGAGCAGGGGGCGCAGTCTCACAGGGGCGTGTCCAGCTCAAGCCGGGCCATCACAGGCGAAGGCTCCGGCAGAACGGCTCCGGGCTCCAGCCCCCCCCAATCCAGTTGCTCCAGCCAGGGGCGGTCGTTGTGTCCAGCCGGCCCAGAGTCCAGCGGCACCTGCCCCAGCTGCAGCAACATGCGGCTGGAGAGATCAGGCAGTACCGGAGCCATCAGCACCGCCACGATCCGCGCCGCTTCCAGCACCGCATAGAGCTGGTCAGCCACCTGTTCCCGCGTGCCCTCCTGCTTCATCAGGCTCCAGGGGGCCTGGTCATTCAGGAAGCCGTTGGCACTGATGGCCAGCTGCAAGGTGGCTTCCGCTGCACTGCGGAAGTCGAGGCCGTCGAGGGATCCGATCACCGTGCTGCGGGCTGTCTCGGCGGCGAGGGCCAGGGGGTGGCTGGCCTCGGCGGCAGTGGTGCGCGCTGGCACGCAGTCTTCAAACCAGCGCCGGGCCATGGAACTGGTGCGGTTGAGCAGGTTGCCGATCGTGTTGGCCAGGTCGTTGTTCACCAGGTCGCTGAAGCGCTGCTGCTGAAAGTCCCCGTCCTCCCCGAAGGGAATGTCGCGCAGCAGATACCAGCGCACGGCATCCCGGCCACAACGCTCCAGCAGCTCGGCGGGGTCGAGCACGTTGCCCAACGACTTGCCCATCTTCTGGCCCTCGCGGGTGAGGAAGCCGTGGCCAAACACCTTGCCAGGAAGTTCAAGGCCGGCCGAGAGCAGCATGGCGGGCCAGTACACCGCATGAAACCGCAGGATGTCCTTGCCGATCACATGCACCGAGGCCGGCCAGCCGTGGCTGAGGGCAACGGCGAGGTCCGGGGCGTCCCCGGGCTCCAGCAGAGCCGTGATGTAGCCGAGCAGGGCATCGAACCACACGTAGAAGGTGTGACCCTCGTGGCCTGGCACGGGGATGCCCCAGGGCAGGTTCACCCGGGAGATGGAAAAGTCCCGCAGGCCCTGCTTCACAAAATTCTCCACCTCCCGGCGGCGACTGGCGGGCTGAATGAAACCGGGCTGGGCGATCAACTGCTCGATCTGCTGCTGATAGCGCGAGAGGCGAAAGAACAGGTTCACCTCATCGCGCCATTCCAGGGGCCTCTGGTGAATGGCGCAATGGGGTGCCGTGGCCTCGGCGGGATCATCCTTGAATTCCTCGCAGGCCACGCAGTACCACCCCTGCTGGCGGCCCTCCACCACATCGCCATTGGCTTCCACCCGGGCGAAGAACTGGGCCACGATCTGGTGGTGGCGGGCATCGGTGGTGCGGATCAGCCGGTCGTTGCTGATCTGCCAGCGCTCCCACAGATCGCGGTACTGGGCACTCACCGCATCGCAATGGGCCTGCGGACTCAGCCCGGCCGCCTCGGCCGTGCGCTGAATCTTCTGGCCATGTTCGTCGCAGCCGGTGATGAAGATCACCGCCTCCCCTTTCAGCCGCTGGTAGCGGGCCAACGTGTCGCAGGCGAGCGTGGTGTAGGCACTGCCCAGGTGCGGCTTGTCGTTGACGTAATAGAGGGGGGTGGTGAGGGTGTAGGTCATCGGCGGGATCCTACGCAGCGCTTCCCCTGGCAGCCTGGGTGGCCACACAGGTGCAGGCGGGTCCATGCCGAGCAACAGCGCGCAGGCCCAGGTGGTGGTGTGGGGGGGAGGCACCGGCGGTGTGGCTGCCGCCCTGCAGGCCGCCCGCGGTGGTGCCGACACCCTGCTGCTGACGCCCGGGCCCTGGCTGGGCGGCATGGTGAGCGCGGCGGGGGTGTGCTGTCCCGATGGCAACGAACTCACCCCCTGGCAGACGGGACTGTGGGGCGCCTTTCTGCGGGAGCTGCAGCGGCGTGAACCCGAGGGCTTGGACCAAAACTGGGTGAGCTGCTTTGGCTATGCCCCAGCCACCGCCGAAGCGCTTCTGCGGGAGTGGTGCCTTCAGGAGCCGCGCCTGCGCTGGTGGCCCGATGTGCAGCTGCGCTCGATCACGCGGCGCGCCGATCGCCTTGAGGCCGTGGAGATCGAGCGCCATGGCGAAACCATCCGGGTGGCCCTGCAGGTGCTGGTGGATGGCAGTGATCGCGGCGATTGCTTCCCCCTGGCGGAGGCCCCCTACCGGCTGGGCTGGGAAGCCCAGGAACAGTGGCAGGAGCCCAGTGCCCCGCGGGCCGAGGCCCTGGCCACCGACCCCTTCTTCCAGCGCCAGCCTGTGCAATCGCCCACCTGGGTGGTGATGGGCCAATTGGCCGATGACCCCCTCCCCACCGCGGCGAGCACGGGGGTGTTGCCAGCGCCGTTTGAGGCGGCCAGCGATAGCTTCGGGCTGGAGCGCACGATCACCTACGGCCGCTTACCGGGTGGTCTGGTGATGCTCAACTGGCCCCTGCACGGCAACGACTGGCACGGTGACCTGCAGCGCGCCTTCGACCCCGACGCGGCTGTGCGCGCGGCGCTCTACGCCGACATGCAGGCCCATAGCCAGCGCTTTGCTTCGGCCCTGGAGGAGGCCACGGCGGGCTGGTTGCAACGGGGCCGCTGTTTTCCGGCCCATGGCAGCGAGGCCTCCAGCGGCGCGCTGCACGGCGGCAGCAACCTGGCCCTGATGCCCTACTGGCGTGAAGGACGGCGGCTGGTGGGGCAAGCGCTGGTGATCGAACAGCAGCTGCTGCCCCAGGCCCCCGGGGAGTCGGTGGCAGCCCTGCCGCTCGATGGGGCCGGTGCACTGCAATCGGTGGCCGTGGGCAATTACGCCAATGATCACCATTACCCCGGCGAAGACTGGGCCCTGGCCCCCAAAAGCACCCGCTGGGGTGGCCGTTGGAGCGGCACGCCCTTCTGCATTCCCTATGGCGCTCTGGTGAGCAGCGGCCTGGACAATCTGCTGGCCGCTGACAAGTGCTTCAGCTGCAGCCACATGGCCAACGGGGCCACGCGGCTGCAGCCCCTGATCTTCAACATCGGCCAGGCGGCGGGAGCCGCTGCGGCCCTGTGTGTCCTTCGGGGCCTCAACCCTGGCGACCTTCCCGTTCGGGATCTTCAGGACCAGTTGATCAGCGATGACAGGGCTCCCGCTGGGCCTGTGCCGTTGTGGGATACCCCATGGCATCACCCCCTCTGGGCCGAGCGTCAGCGGGCGGCCCTGGATGACCCCTCCCTGGTGACTGCACAGGGCACCCTGGCCGGCCTGCCCGCAAGCCTCTCGCCCGATCGCGGGCCGTCTGAGCCCAACGAATGCCTGTGGAGTGGGGAGCTGAGCCCCGATGGCACGGGTGGCTACAGCTTCCGCAGCGCCCAGGGCCTCTGGCCTGTGATCACCCTGGAGCCGGGGCTTCACCACTGGCTCCAGCAGCTGGATGGCCCCAGGCCTGTGGAGCTGATCGGCTGCCTCAACCCCTGGGGGCCCTGGCTGAGGGCCTCACGGCTGGCGCGCTGAGCGCTGGGCCACGAGCCGCAGCACATCGCCATCGGGGTCGCTCTCCTTCACCTGCACCGTCACCCCATCACCCGCGGTGCAGCTGTCGTGCACCACCACGGGTAGATCCATGGCGAGCTGATCGAGGCGCACCAGGGCCAACCCATCCTGGGGACGCAACCAGCGCAGGAACAGCCCCTCCCAGCGCTCGCTGCGGTGCTCGGCAAACCACACCTGCTGCCAGTGGCGCTGATCCTCGCGGCTGATCTGGATGCCCTGGCGAATGGCCGGGTCCAGCTGCTCCACCAACGCACTCACCTGATCGGCGCTCAGGGGTGAGCCCCCCTCCAGCTGGGCGGCCAGCTGACGCTGGGTGAGCAGGTCGCCATAGCGCCGGATTGGAGAGGTGGCCTGCACGTAGGCGTCGAGCCCGAGGCTGAAATGCGGTGAGGGCTGGGGCGCGGTGAGTCCGCGACTGAGGCCCTTGCGCAGGGCCGCGTGGCGCACGGCACCCGGTGGCAGCTTGTCCAGCTCTGCTGCTGGGGGCAGGGTGCAGCTGGGCTGACTGCGATAGGGAAGGGCCAGGCCAACGGCCCTGCCGTGCTCGGCCACAGCCGCTCCCGCCAGGATCATGGCCTCGGCCACCATCAGCCGCGATGGGCTCGGTTCCACCACCTCCAGTTCGGCGTGCTCGTCGCAGCGGCGGAACCGCCCCTCCGCTTGATCCATCAACAGAGCACCCCGGGATTCACGCCAGCGGCGGCGGACCCCAAGCAGGTCATGCAATTCAGCCAGGTCGTCGTCCTGGGGTGGGGCGTACTCGATCAGCTCATCGGCATCCTCATAACTGAGGCGATAGAGGGGCTGAATCCAGGAGCGATGTAAGCGCTGCTCAGCAATGGCGCCCGCCTCCGTGAGGCGCACACCCACGCTCCAGCTGGCGCAGCGGCGGCCCTGGTGCAGGCTGAACACCCCTTCAGACAGACAGACCGGGAACATCGGCACGTTGCCCTGGGCCAGGTAGAGGCTGCTGGCCCGGCGTTGCGCCTCCTGGTCGAGGGCCGACCCTGCCGCCACCAGGCGGCCCGGGTCGGCCACGTGAATCCAGATCCAACGGCTGCCATCGGGGCACCGCTCCAGGGCCAGGGCATCGTCCACATCACGGGTGTCCGCGTCATCGATGGTGACGCTGCGCTGGTGACAGAGATCCAGCCGCCCTGGATCACTGGGATGGGGAGCGTCAGCACGCTGCACCAGTGCCGCTGCTTCGGCTTCCAGGTCCGCCGCGAATCCGGCCGACCAGGTGGTGCCCTCCAGACAGCGCAGTTGATGGCGTTGCCACTGCCCCAGATCAGCCAGCAGACGGCGCACATCGCCGAGTTGGGGCAGGCACTGACAATCGAGCAACAGGTGCCGCAGTTCGGGCGAGAGGCCATCGCTGGGCTCAGTGGCGAACTCCAGCAGGCCCTCGAGCTGGCGGCGGGCCTCGGCCGGAAGCTGGTCCATCGCCAGGGGTTGCCGCTGAGCCAGCCTTTGGCGCCACTCCAGCTGATGGCGCTGGCGCAGCACCTCGCCATGGCGCTCCCGCCGCAGGTTGCGCAGATCCTGCAGGCTGCGGGGTTGGACGCTGCCCTGTTTGCAGCGGAACAGATCCTGGTGCTGCAGCAGTAGCCAGGTGGAAGCCAGGGTCAACGGGTCCAGCCTGGCCACGAGCAGCTCGGTGAGCGAGGCGAGGCTCACCCAGCTCTGATCGCCATCCAGCAGCAACCAGGCCGCCGCCAGGTCCCGCCGTGACGGCCTGGCACCGTCAAGCGCTGACTGTGTGAAGGTCCAAGGGGCTTGGGCGATCGAGGCTGCGGGATCGCCGTTGCTGTTGGACGGAGTGCTGATCAGTTCCAACTCGCGGAGCGCGCAACGCTCCGTCTTGGCTTGGAAGCCGACGCACAGAGAAGCTTTGGACCCCTGGATCGCGGTGATCAGGGCAAGGCATGGCCCGGAACGGGCATGAACGCCAACCAGATCACCAGGATTCAAGGGTCTTCAGGAGGGCATCAGCCCTCAGGATTCACGAAGGGCAGCAGAGCCACGATGCGAGCGCGCTTCACGGCATTGGTGAGGTCGCGCTGCTGCTTGGCGGTGAGGCCCGTAAGACGGCGGGGCAGGATTTTGCCACGCTCGGTGATGAACTTTTTCAGCAGATCGACGTCTTTGTAATCGATCGGATCGCCGGGTTTGATCGGCGACAGGCGCTTCTTGAAGAAGGAACTACTCATGACTGAACGGATGGGGTTGGGTGCAGAAGGCTCAAATCACACGCGAGAGATCACTTGATCTCTTTGTGGACTGTCGACTTGTTGCAGTGGGGGCAGAACTTCTTGAGCTCAATCCGTTCAGTGGTGTTGCGGCGGTTCTTCTCTGTCGTGTAACGGGACACGCCAGGAGACCGCTTGGCGGGGTTGGACCGGCATTCGGTGCACTCGAGAGTGATCACGATCCGGACGCCCTTGTTCTTAGCCATAAAGGACGTTGCGCCGCTGGTGCGATGCGAGTTGACAGTGACTAACGATACCTCCTCGGCTTCCCCTGCCTGGTCCGGGGCCGATCATTAGAGTCACCCTTCCTCTGTCGATCGGGCAATGCGGGTCTCGCTCCAATGGCTTCGGGAGCTGGTGGCCTGCGATCTGCCCCCGGCCGAACTGGCTGAACGCCTGTCGGTGGCTGGCTTTGAAGTAGAGGAGATCGACGATCTTGCCGCCCGGGCTGCCGGCGTGGTGGTGGGTTTCGTGGAGACACGAGAGCCCCATCCGAATGCCGACAAGTTGAGCGTCTGCCGCGTGGCCGTGGGTGCTGCGGAGCCCCTGCAGATTGTCTGCGGAGCCAGCAACGTGCGGGCCGGCATCCATGTGGCTGTGGCCACTGTGGGGGCCCATCTGCCAGCCGTGAACCTCACGATCAAGCCGGCCGAGCTGCGGGGCGTGGCCAGCAGCGGCATGATCTGCTCCCTGTCCGAGCTGGGCCTCGCCGACCACTCGGAAGGCATCGTGATCCTCGATGAGCTGCTCGAGCCGCATCCCCCTCTCGGCAGCGCCGTGGGCCCCCTGTTTGGCCTCGATGATCAGGTGCTGGAGCTGGCCATCACCGCCAACCGACCCGACGGGTTGTCCATGCAGGGCATTGCCAGGGAGGTGGCGGCTCTCACCGCGGCACCCCTGACGCTGACGCCTGCCGCCACGGCGATTGCCGCGGAGCCCCTGCCCATCGGTCCAGCGGATCAGAACACCATCGAAGAGGGTGGCCTGTTCAGCCTCACGGCCCTCTCGGGCCTGCGGGTGGGTCCCTCGCCCCGTTGGCTGCAGACCCGCCTGGAGCGCGCTGGGTTGCGGCCCATCAACAACGTGGTGGACATCACCAATCTGGTGATGTTGGAACTGGGTCAGCCCCTGCATGCCTTTGATGGCGATCGGCTGGCAGCGCTCAGTGCTGGGCAGGCCGACCTCCAGGCGATCGGCCTGCGACCGGCCCATGCCGGCGAGGCCTTTATCGCCCTCGATGGCAGCAGCCACAGCCTCGATGCTGACGCCCTTGTGGTGACCTACGCCGACGTGCCGGTGGCTCTGGCCGGTGTGATGGGCGGTGCCAACACGGCCGTGCAGGACAGCACCACCACCATCTGGCTGGAGGCGGCGATGTTTGCCCCCCAGACCGTCCGGCGCAGCGCCCGCAGCATCGGTCTGCGCACCGATGCGAGCAGTCGGTTTGAAAAGGGCTTGCCCCGGGAGATGACGCTCCTTGCCGCCGACCGGGCTGTGGCCTTGTTGCAGGAGATCTGCGGTGCCCAGTTGGAGGGGCGCTGGCTGCATCAGCGCAGCGAACCCAGCCGCCCCGCCCTGGAACTGAGCCGCGACGCCATCCACAACCTGTTGGGGCCGGTGGAACTCGGCGACCATTACGGCGATCTGC
>CANHMF010000095.1 GCA_947461705.1 Synechococcaceae cyanobacterium | reverse complement strand
CTATGGCGGCAACCTGCCCACCACCCCCTGGAGCACCAATGCCGAGGGCCGCGGCCCCGCCTGGAGCAATTCCCTGTTTGAAGACAACGCCGAATTCGGCCTCGGCTTTCGCGTGGCCTTCAACCAGCGCCGCAGCAGGGCCGAGCAACTGCTGCGGCGCCTGGCTGATCACCTGCCCCAGGCCCTCCTGGATGGGCTGCTGGAGGCTGATCAGGGCGATGAGGCCGGCATCCACGAACAGCGGCAGCGGGTGGCCCACCTGAAGCAACAGCTGAGCCGCTGGCCTGAGGCCGAGGGCATCACAGCCATGGCCAAAGCCACCGCAACGGAATTGGAGCAGCTGGCCGACGACCTCGTGAAGCGCAGTGTGTGGATCGTGGGCGGCGACGGCTGGGCTTACGACATCGGCTTCGGCGGCATCGACCACCTGTTCGCCTCAAGCCACGACGTGAACCTGCTGGTGCTGGACACCGAGGTGTATTCGAACACCGGCGGACAGATGTCGAAGGCCACACCCAAGGGCGCCGTGGCCCCATTCGCCAGCAGCGGCAAGACCACCGCCAAAAAAGATCTCGGCCTGATCGCGATGACCTACGGCCAGGTGTACGTGGCCAGCGTGGCCATGGGGGCCAGAGATGAGCACACCCTGCGGGCCTTCCTGGAGGCCGAATCCTTCCCCGGGCCTTCGCTGATCCTGGCCTACTCCCACTGCATCGCCCACGGCATCGACATGGCCAAGGGCCTGGCGCAGCAAAAGCTGGCGGTGGATTCCGGCCGCTGGCTGCTCTATCGCCACGATCCCCGCCGCCGGCAGCAGGGCCTCGCACCGCTGGTGGTGGATTCGCGCTCCCCCAGCGTGCCCCTGGCGGAAGCCATGGCGAGCGAAAACCGCTTTCGCAGGCTGCACGCCAGCCATCCCGAGCAGGCGCGCGCCCTCAGCCGCGAGGCGGAAGAGGAGCAGCAACACCGCTGGGATATCTACCAGCACCTGGCGGGCGAGGCGCCGCGGCCGTGAGCAGCGCCAGTCCTGAGCAGGTGCTGGCGGAGATCCGGCGCCATTGCACCCGGCCCTGGACCCTGATGGAGGTGTGCGGCGGCCAGACCCACGCCCTGCTGCGCCACGGCATCGACCAGCTGCTGCCCGCCGACATTCGCCTCATCCACGGCCCCGGCTGTCCCGTGTGCGTCACCGCCAGCGAACGGATCGACCAGGCCCTGGAGCTGGCGGCCCGACCCGAGGTGATCCTCTGCTCCTTCGGCGACATGCTGCGGGTACCGGGCAGCCAGGGCCGCAACCTGCTGGCGGTGCGGGCCGAGGGCGGCGATGTGCGCGTGGTGTATAGCCCCCTCGACGTTCTCGCCGTGGCCCAACACCATCCCGATCGGCTGGTGGTGTTCCTGGCCGTTGGCTTCGAAACCACGGCTCCCGCAACGGCCCTGCTGGCCAGGCGAGCCCTGCTGGAGGGAGTCCCCAACCTGGCCCTGCTGGTGTGCCACGTGCGGGTGCCCCCGGTGCTGCACGCGATGCTGAACGCCCCCTACTGCCAGGTGCAGGGCCTGCTGGCGGCGGGCAACGTCTGCGCCGTGATGGGCCAGGCGGAGTACGACGCCCTGGCCGCGCAGCACCGGCGCCCGATTGTGGTGACGGGCTTCAGCGCCGTGGAGCTGCTCCAGGGAATCCTCCAGGCTGTGGACCAGCTGGAGCGGGGCGCGCACCGGGTGGAGAACGGCTACCGCCGGGCCGCCGCCGACCAGGGCAACCGCGTCGCCCAGGCCCTGATCCAACAAGTGTTCCAACCGATCGACTGCCAGTGGCGCGGCCTGGGCTGGATTCCGGGCGGCGGCCTGGCGCTGCGGGAGCCCTTCGCCAGCCTGGCGGTGGAGCGGCGGATGGCCCCGCCAGTCAGCGCCCCAGCCTCACCGGAGCCGGCCCAAGGCTGCATCAGCGGCCTGGTGCTCCAGGGCTTGGCCCGCCCCAGCGCCTGCCCCCGCTTCCGCCGGCCCTGCACCCCCGAACAACCGCTGGGGGCACCGATGGTGTCGAGCGAAGGCGCCTGTGCCGCCTACTACCGCTACCAGCGCTGAGCCATGACCTGGAGCAACGGCGATGGGGACACGATCCAGCTGGGCCATGGCGGCGGCGGACGCCTCAGCCAGCAGCTGATCCACGAGCTGCTGCTGCCGGCGCTGGGCCCCAGCGATGGCGTGCTGCACGATGCCGCCCTGCTGCCCGCCCAGCCGGGCCGGCTGGCCTTCACCACCGACTCCTACGTGGTGCGCCCGCTGATCTTCCCCGGCGGTGATATCGGGCGCCTGGCGGTGCTGGGCAGCATCAACGACCTGGCCATGGCCGGAGCGAGTCCCGTGGCCCTGAGCCTGGGGCTGATCCTCGAGGAAGGACTGCCCATCGCCACCCTGAAGACGGTGGTGGCCTCGATCCAGCGGGCTGCAGCGGAGTGCGGTGTGGCGGTGGTGACCGGCGACACCAAGGTGGTGGAGCGGGGCAAGGGCGACGGCCTGTTCATCAACACCAGTGCCGTGGGCCGGGTGGACCACAACCTGTGCATTCACCCACCGGCTGTGGTGAGCGGCGATGCGGTGCTGGTGAGCGGTGATCTGGGCCGGCATGGGGTGGCGATCCTGGCGGCCCGGAACGACCTGGGCTTCCGCACCACCCTTCGCAGTGATCTGGCCTCCCTGCTGCCACCGGTGCAGGCCCTGCTCGCGGCAGGGCTGGAGCTGCACTGCCTGCGGGACCTCACCCGGGGCGGCCTGGCCAGCGCCATCGAGGAAATCGCCACCACCGCCGGCTGTGCCATTGAGCTCCAGGAACCGGCCATCCCGGTGGGGGCGGAGGTGAGCGGGGCCTGCCAGCTGCTGGGGCTCGACCCACTGGCCATGGCCAACGAGGGGCGCATGGTGGTGGTGTTGCCCCAGTTCCAGGCGGAGGAGGCGCTGACGCTGCTGCGCCAGGTGGAGAGCTCAGCCGCCCAGATCGGCACCGTGCTGGCCGCTGCCGGCCCCAACACCCGTTGGCCTGTGCAGCTGCGCAGTGAGCTGGGGGTGCTGCGGCCCCTCGATGTGGGCCAGGGGGAACAGCTGCCCCGCATCTGTTGAAGGACGGCAGACAGCAGCGACCGTCAGGTCCAGTTGCCGCCGAACATGTCGTCGTAGCCCTCGTAAGGGTCGAATTCAGACCAACCGGGGCTGGCCTCATCAAACAGGCCGTAGCGGGCGGCTTCGTCGTCGGCGAGGGTGTTGCCCGTGGGGCGGGTGTCGCACGTCACGCCACCATCGGGCGTGGGCTGGCAGTTCTCGAACGCCACCCCGGCCCTGCCGGGCAGCGCCGCCAAGGGGAGCAGCAGCGCGGCCACCAGCGCCCACCAACCTCCGGGGGAACGGCTGCAGCGTCTGTGGGAAGCCATGGGCTCACCTGAGATGATGGGCAGCGAGTGCGTGCCTGAAGCGATGTATACCGACTGGACCGCCGTTGCGCTGCTCCTGCTCACCGCCACACCCCTCCTGGTGGTGGTGGCCACAGCTGCCTTCTTCATCTGGCGCCAGAAGTCCAAGCGCTGAGATCGCCCCGGAAGCCGCCCGTCCAGCCTCTGGTCCCCAGGGGCAGTGATGCCGGGAGCCGCCCGGGGCTCTCAAAGCGAGGCACGGCGCCCTGGCCCACGCACTCCAAACAGGTGCGGTAGCGCAGGGCTGTCATCCGCAGCACCCCACTGCCACCGCAGCTGGGGCATCTGTCGTCATGGCAAGTGTCGCCATGACCAGTGTCCGCTTGTGTCATCACCCTGCTCACTTTGTTGGGACCAGTGTGGTGCGATTTCCACCACTTGATCCCGAAAGGTTCCTTAAGCCTCAGGGCCTTCCGCTGCCCCGGGAGCCAAGGCCTGCAAGCTCCGTTCCAGCCCGGCGAGATCCAACTGTTGCCGTAGCTCGTTGGCGCTGAGGCAGCTGCCCGCCGGCACCAGATCCAAGCTGGAGGCCAGCAACCCCACCACCCCAGCCGCCTCCATCCCCTGCTCGCGCAGGGACTGGAGGCCCAGCCCCCCCTCGCGCTTGGAGAGCCGCTGGCCCTCGCCATCGCACCAGAGCGGCACATGCCAGTACACCGGCACCGCACCCCCCAGCCGCTGCATCACCGCCACCTGGGGCGCTGTGGAACACCACAGATCGTTGCCGCGCACCACATCGGTGATGCCCAGGCTGAGCTCATCCACGGCCGTGGCGAGGTGATAGGCCAGGTAGCCATCGGCCCGACGCAGCACCACATCCCCCACCTCCGTGGTGGCATCCCGTTGGCCACAGG
This sequence comes from Synechococcaceae cyanobacterium, assembly GCA_947461705.1. Taxonomy (GTDB): domain Bacteria; phylum Cyanobacteriota; class Cyanobacteriia; order PCC-6307; family Cyanobiaceae; genus Vulcanococcus. Next base: position 4,665 of record CANHMF010000095.1, on the reverse strand, counting down.
CCGCCAGCCGTTCCGTCCAGCAGAGCCGGCCCGGCTGCTGTGCCAGGCGCCAGCTGGGCAGGCGCCCCTGCTCCAGGCCCCAGCGGGGCGGCTGGCCGCGGCAGAACCCGGGATACACCGGCGATCCACCGTGGGGGGCCGAGATGTCGCCCAGCAGACGACGGCTGCAGCGACAGGGATAGAGCGCGCCTGCCCGTCGCAGGCTGGAGAGCACGCTGGCGTACAGCCCCCGCCGCTCGCTCTGGCGAATCACCGGGCCGTCCCAAGCCAATCCCAGCCAGGCCAGATCCTGGAGGATGCCCTCCTCCGCCCCCGGACGGTTGCGGGGGGTGTCGAGGTCGTCCAGACGCAGCAGCCATTGCCCCCCCTGCAGGCGCGTGACCAACCAGGAGAGCAGTGCCGTGCGCAGATTGCCCAGGTGCAGCGCGCCGGTGGGTGAGGGGGCGTAGCGCCCCCGCCGTTCCTGGGGCTGCAGGCGAGCCGCCTGCGCCAACTGCTGGCGCAGGCCGTTCGGGAGGGGGATCTGGCTCACGGCATAAAAAAAGGCGGCCCGAGGCCGCCCCTCACCGTTCAGCAGGCTTCAGCCCTGAACGCGGTCCTTGAACATCTTGCCGGCGGTGAAGGCGGGCACCCGCTTAGCGGGAATCTTGATCTTGTCGCCGGTCTTGGGGTTCAGACCCTGACGGGCAGAGCGCTCGCGGGGCTCAAAGGAACCGAAACCCAGGATCGACACTTTCTTGCCTTCCACCACCGAGTCGATGATGGTTTCAATGGCGGCATCGACGACCTGGGAGACGTCGGTCTTGGTCAGCTCGGTGCGGGCAGCCACGAGGTTGACGAGGTCAGCTTTGTTCATCGGAGTGGGGGAAAGCCTCTGGGTTCAGTAGCAGCCGGGCGGATCGGAAACTCCGACCGCCACTGGCTTCAGCGCGCCAATGGTATGGGGGTTGGCGGAGACCGGCAACAGGCGAAGGCCTTTCAGGGGCACGGTTTTGGCACTTTTCTTGGCGAAACGCCACAAAAAGCACCCCCCCAGCAGCCACTCAACCCACTCCCGAGCATGCCAAAGCCTCCAGATCCAGCCCATCCAGCAGGGGGCGAGCCGCCGTGATCAACTTCTCACCCCGCAAGGCCCCCAGGCCAGCCCCACTGGCCAGCCAGTCGGGCGAGCCAGCAGGCAACCAGTCCCTGAGCTGCCCGAGGCTGCGCAGCCAGCGAGGCCAGTGGAAGCTGCGGGCTGTGCGCAGTGGTGCCGCCTGGCCCGGAGCCGTGGGGCTCAGCAGCCGTCCGCAGAACAACACGTCGCCAGCCGGAGGCGACGCCAGCAGCACGCAGGCTCCCGGCGTGGGCCCAGGGGTCCAGAGCAGGCGCAGCTGCTCGCCCAGCTGGTGATGCTCGGCGAAGGTCTCCACCCGCTGCACCCCGGGCAGCAGATAGGCCTCCTGCTCCTGGAGCAGCACGGGCCAATCCAATGCCTCCTGAAAACGGCGGCAGCGGCCATGGCCCTCGCGGCTGGTGAGCACGATCCGGCCAGCGACACGCCCCTGCAGGAACGCGAGGTTGGCCTCGGTGTAACCGGGGCAATCGATCAACACGCCGCCAGCCGCACCACCACCCTCCAGCTCCAGCCACCAGGCACTGCCGCCCTGGCTGTCACGACTGGGCGCGAACAGCCACAGCCCCGCCTGCACCTCCTGGGGGGGGCGGCCGGCATCACTGGGACCTGGAACCATGGTGGACATCTCGGGACCGTTCTGAACCACAGCCTGGTGGAAAACCAGAGCCAGCCCTAGCTTGGGCGTGCAGCCTGCTGGCTCCTTTGGGATCGATCCGCCTCGGACAACCCTGGCCCCTGGGGGCGAGCGCCACGGCAAGGGGCGTCAATTTCTCGCTGGTGGCCCCTGTGGCCACCCGCGTGGAGTTGCTGCTGTTCGCCCAGGGCAATGCACCGGAACCCGAACAGGTGGTGGAGCTGGACAGCTCGCACCGCTCCGGCGATCTCTGGCATGTGGAGGTGGAAGGCGTCGGCATCGGCTGCTGCTACGCCTACCGGGTGTTCGGACCGCTGCAGCCGGGCCGCCATGGCTTCAACCCATCGAAGCTGCTGCTCGATCCCTGCGCCCGCGCCATCACGGGCTGGGACGTGTACAAGCGGGCCGAAGCAGTGGGGGCCATCCCCAACACAGCCAGCTGCCTGAAAGGGGTGGTCACCGAACGGGACCGCTTTGATTTCAGCGCCGCGCCGCGGCCCCGCCACACCTGGCAGCGCACGGTGATCTACGAGCTGCATGTCGGCGGCTTCAGCCGAGGTGCCGGCAGCCCCGTGAGCCCGGACAAGCAGGGCACGTACCTCGGCCTGATTGAAGCCATCCCCTACCTCAAGGAGCTGGGCATCACCACGGTGGAGCTGCTGCCGGTGATGGCCTTCGATCCCCACGACGCCCCGGCCGGCCGCCTGAACTACTGGGGCTACAGCCCCCTCAGCTGGATGGCTCCGCACCAGGCCTACCAGCACGGCAACGACCCCCTGCAGATCCGCCAGCAGGTGCGCGAGCTGGTGACGGCCTGTCACCACGCTGGCCTTGAGGTGCTGGTGGATGTGGTGTACAACCACACCTGTGAGGGGAACCAAGCGGGGCCCACGCTCAGCTGGCGGGGCCTCGACGACCGCCTCTACTACCACCAGAACGCCAAGGGCGACTATCTGGACGTGAGCGGATGCGGCAACTCCATTGCCGCCAACCGCCCCCTGGTGCGGCGGCTGATCCTGGAATCCATGCGCTGCTGGGCGCTGGAACTGGGGGTGGATGGCTTCCGCTTTGACCTGGGCATTGCCCTCAGCCGCGGCGACGAACTCGCCCCGCTCGACAACCCGCCCCTGTTTGAGGACATCGAGGCCGATCCCGAGCTGGCCGATCTCAAACTGGTGAGCGAACCGTGGGACTGCGGCGGCCTCTATCGCCTGGCCGACTTTCCCGCCAAGCGGATCGGTGCCTGGAATGGCCGCTTCCGCGACGACGTACGGCGCTTCTGGAAAGGTGACGAGAAGTGCTGCTGGGCCATGGGACAACGGATCTCTGGCAACCCGGATCTGTTCGGCAACCATCCGGCACCGCTGGGCCGCAGCATCGGCTTCCTCACCGCCCACGACGGCTTCACGCTGGCGGATCTGGTGAGCTACAGCCAGAAGCACAACCTGGCCAACGGCGAGGAGAACCGCGACGGCGACAACCACAACAACAGCTGGAACCACGGCGCCGAAGGGCCCTGCAACGATCCCGCCATCAACGCCCTGCGGGAACGCCAACTGCGCAACCTGCTCAGCTCGCTGCTGCTGGCCCCGGGGGTGCCAATGCTGCTGATGGGCGATGAGGTGCGCCGCAGCCAGGGGGGCAACAACAACGCCTGGTGCCAGGACAATCCCCTGGGCTGGATGCACTGGCAACCCAACGATGACGACCGTGCCCTGCGCCAGTTTGTGCAGCGCCTGATCGCCTTGCGCCACCACCTCTGCGGACTGCTCAACCCGGAGGTGCCCCACGCCGAGGGTAAGCAGCTGCGGCTGGACGTCCCCGGCCACCTCAGCCGGGAGTGGCATGGCATCGAGCTGGGGCAACCGGACTGGGCCAGCTGGTCGCACACCCTGGCCTGGAGCCTCAGCGATCGCCAGCACGGCCCCTTGCTGTGGTGCGGGCTCAACGCCTACGTGACGCCCATGGACTTCCAGCTGCCCGCCTGCCCAGCCGGCTGGCTGCGGGTGATCGACACCTCCCTGCCGGCGGGCCAGGACCTACCAGCACAACCGGAAAGCTGGACGGCCAGCTCGGCGCCCGTAGCCAACAACAGCCTGATGCTGCTGGTGGCCGCCCCCTTGCTGCACGGGCATCCGCTCTGACCGCCACACCCTCCCCGCCGTCAACGGGTGTGGCGCAGCAATACCGCCACTGATCGCGATTGCTGGCGCTGGGGAGACGATCGATCAGCAGCCCTGAAGAACGAATCACCCCACACCCCGGGAGCGGTTTTCCCCAGGTTTTCCACAGGTCCCAGGGGCAAGACTCACGCCGCCGCAGGGGGGCCAGCCCATCGATCCGGAAAACGGTTCTCCACTTGACAGTTCCAATGGCGCCAGCGACTGTGCGGCGACGCCAAGGCACAGCACGTACCAAAAGCACTGCAACAGCTCATTATCCCGGCACTGCCCTCACAAGACTCAGGCTGAGACCGGCAGTTGACGGGGAGGGCTCGGCCGTGGGCTGATGGAACCGTGATCCCCATGGGCGGCTGAATGACGGGAGTTCCTGATGCGATGGCACCCCACGTGACTGTGGAAAACGAATTCCCTGAGGATCTCTTTCAAGCGATGGCGGGTTTCATTGGCGGCCATCCCGAATGGGATCAATACCGGCTGCTCCAATCCGCCGTGGCGAGCTTTCTGTTTCAGCAGGGCTGCAAGGAGCAGGCTGTGGTTCAGCACTACCTCAACGGCCTGTTTGAGCACCCCCTCGTCCCTCAGCTCTGAGGACAGGTGATCGCGGCGGGTTCTGCGAACACCCCGAGAACAGGATCGAAGCGGGCTGCGGGAATCGAACCCGCATCATCAGCTTGGAAGGCTGAGGTTCTACCACTGAACTATACCCGCAGAGCCTAAGCGCTCTAGCAATC
>CANHMF010000094.1 GCA_947461705.1 Synechococcaceae cyanobacterium | reverse complement strand
GTGCAGGCCCGCTGTAGCTCCGGGTCGTGGGCCTGGGCCGCGGCAGCCTGCAGGGGCACCTCCGGCCAGCCGAACAGGGCCGGGCCCCGGGGGTGGGCCAGCAGCGTGCCACTCAGCACCAGCCAGTGGCACTCCAGTAACAGCTCGTCGTTGTTGCCCAGCAACCGCCAGCCGCCACCAGACAGCGGCTGCAGCCGCCGCACCAGGGTGCCGCTGTGCAGGGTGGCATCGGCGGCGATCTGCAGCAGGCCGCGGCAGAGTTGCTCCATACCGCCGTGGCCGCGAAAGAGGCTGCCATCGCTGAAGGGATCGCGGATGGCGGCGCCGGTGCGGCCCTCGCCATCGAGGCAGCGGATCGATCCGCGCCAGGGCTCGATCCAGCCCCCCTCCAGGAGGGGCTGCAGCAGGGTCGGTGCTGTGGACCCCGTGCAGTTGAACAGCGGAGCGCCGTGGTTGATGCGCAGGCCGGCATCGCGGCGGGAGCGGCGGGTGGCGGCGCGGCCGCCGGGGCCCCGGCCCATCTCGAGCAGGTGCAGGGAACCGCTCCAGCCCAGCCGTCGCAGTTGGGCCGCCAGGGCGCAGCCGCCCACGCCGGCACCGATCACCGCCAGCTCAGCCATGGCCCCGGCCGGCTGGTTTGCGGGCGATCACGGCAAAGAAGGGATCGCCCTTGCCGCCGATCCAGCCCAGGGGGCCTGCGGCCGTGGTGTCCTCGCTGAGCAGTTGATCCAGCTCCCATCCCTGGCAGAGCAGCACCTTGGCCACGCTGCTGAGGCGATCCCGGTCGCTGCCCTCCAGCCAGGCCTGGGGTGCCTTGGTGGCGAACATGCGGTTGGAGAAGGCCACGATCAGTTGGCCGCCCGGCCGCAGCACCCGCAGCAACTCCACCGCTACGGCTTCGGGCTGCTGCAGGTACTGCCAGCCCGCCACGATCAGGGCGGCATCCACGCTGCTCGCTTCCAGCGGAAGGGTTTGATCCTCATTGAGGTTCTGAACCCAGTGGCGGCTGAGGCGGGGATTCGCCTCCAGTTCCGCGGCGTTCATGCCATGGCCAAGCACCGCGTGGAAGCTGAGGTCGGGGGGCAGATGGCTCACCCAGCTGCTCATCAGATCCAGCACCGTTGTGCCTGGTGCCAGGCGTTCCCGGTAGAGGGCCGTGAGCCGCTGGCGAAAGGCCCCATCCAGGTGCTGCACAAAGCGGGGCTGGGCGTAGAAGAGGGCGTCGCTGGATTCATCCAGTTTGCGGCGCTGCTCAGGGCTGAGCACCGGCACGGCCAGGGGTGGGGGTGCCAAGGGAAGCCGGCAAGGGATCACCATGCTGGGTTCCCGGCTCTCTCAGTGCGATGGCTGCCTGGTCACCCGTGATGGCCACCGCATCACTCTCGAGAGGGAACCCAGTTCACCCTCAGGGGTGAATGCTTCTGAGACGACTCAGAACAGCATCAAATGGCCTTCAACCCATGCCTCGAGGTTCTGCATGACATATCCCGTCTCGGCCAACAAGCCTCGTTTTGAGCTCATGCAGCGCTCCCCCATGCGCCTGAGTGTCACCGTCCCTCATCGTTTGTATCAAATGCTGCAGGAGCGCTCCGATCTGGAGGGCCGCAGTATGAGCAATCTGGCGGCCTACATGTTGGAGCAGGGATTGAGTCGCTGACGTGGCAGTACCAGCTGGAGTTCATGGAGCGCTTCGCTTGAACTCCAGCCTCTGCTCAATCAGCCTGGCGATCCTGGGATTTTGGGCTGGGAACCCTCACGAATCCCTGCTGCAGCGCGATCACCAGGGCGTGGGTTCGGTCCTTGGCTTGGAGCTTCACCAGCACGGTTTTCATGTGGGACTTGATTGTTTCCGGCGAGAGAAATAGGGACTCGGCGATTTCTGCATTGCTTTGGCCGGCAGCAATCAGGTTCAGTACCTCCTGCTCGCGGCGACTCAGGGGGTTCTCAGGCTTGCTGTCTGGTGGGATGTCAGCACGCATGCGCCGGGTAATCGAGCGAATACGCGCCACCAGCTCATCAAAACTGAAGGGCTTGATCAGATAGTCATCCAATCCAAGGTTGAGGGCACTGACGCGATCTTCCAGGCGGTCGTGCCCCGTAAGCATGAGGGTCGGGATGTCAGATCCGATGCGGCGTAGTCGTTTATAAATTTCGAGGCCTGAGAAGTCGGGTAGGTCCCAGTCCAGAATCAAGACGTCAATGGCAGGCGCGTGATGCGTGCCTGCCCGGTCCTGGTGCAGGCGTTGGAGGCAGTCGGACCCGTTGGCGGCGGTTTCAGTGGTGAAGCCCTCGCTCTCCAGCTCCAGGGCCAGGCACTGGGCTAGCTGCTCGTTGTCGTCGACAATGAGCAGGTGCATGAACTGCTCGGATCTAGATGGTGGGTCCAGATTAGGACAGAGTTGCTGCAGTTTGGGGATGCATGTTGTGCATGGCGGTCGTTTGCGGTTGTTGCATAGCGGGCTCGCGTGGGGATTGGCTCTATTGGGTTGGGGTGAATCTTTTAAGATGCTTGTGGCTGATTGACGAAGTTCTGGCACTTGCCGATAATCCCCCCCCCCCCCAACCATTTTTTCTGTTGAGGCGCTGGGTTCCGCTGTTCCGTTGGCAGTTGCTGTTGCTGGCATTGTTTGCGTCCGGCGGCATCGGTATTGCCGTCTGGATGGAGTCTCGGCGCAGCCCTGTGGTGGCGGTGCCCGTGTCCTCCTGGCCGGGTTATGAGTACATGTCCCTCGCTGCCCATCAGGGGTTCGATCGTGCGCAAGGGATTCGCCTTGACGTTCGGCGCTACCGCGACTCGCAGCTGATCGTTCAGGATCTGGCCTGGGGGCGGCTGCAGGTGGCCCAGCTCACCACGGTGGAGCTGGTCGATCTCTGTGCCCGTGTGCCGCGGCGTTGCCCTGTGGTGGTGCTGGTGGTCAATGCGTCCCATGGTGCCGATCAGCTGCTGCTGGCCGCCGATGTTCCCAACCTGGCGGCGCTGAAGGGTCAGGTTGTGGCGGTGAGCCCCAGCACCCTGGGGCCGTTTCTGGTGCAGCAGGCTCTGGAGCGCGTTGGCTTGCGCCTGAGTGATGTAACCCTACGGAATGTGGCCCTTGAAGCCATGCCTGCTGGGTTTACAAGCGGTTCGATCAAGGCGGCGGCGATGTATCCCCCCTTCAGTGCCTGGGCCCTGCGCACCGGCAAGGCCAGGGTTGCCTTTGACAGCCGCGCCATCCCGGGCCAGATCCTGGATGTGTTGGTGGTGGATCGCAGCTTCCTGGCCACGAATCCAGCTGTGGTGGCCGGCTTGCTGCGCGCCTGGCAAGCGGCCCATGCGTATGCCAGGCGCGAGCCGCGCACGGCCGATGCCTGGTTGGCGGCACAGCAGGGGTTGTCGCTGGCGGAGTTTGGGTCCGTCCAGCGCGGCCTGGTTTACCAACCACTGCAGGACCAGGTGACGCTGTTGGCCCCGGGTGGTGCCATGGAGCAGAACCTGCGGGCGGTGCAACGGGTGCAGGCCCGTGTGGGGTTGGTGCCGGAGAACCAGGCGCTACCGCAGGTTTCCAATGGCCCCCTACGCCAGGCCCTGCAGCTGCCCTGAGGGGCTGGGCCAATGGCGCCGCAGCACGATGGTCAAGCGCGTGCCGCGGAGCGGCTCACTCCATACCTGCACAGAGCCGCCCATCGTCTCCACCAAGGCCTTCACCACCGGCAGCCCCAGGCCCGTGCCCTCGATCCCACTGGTGTTGCTGCCTCGAAAGAACGGCTCAAAGATCCGCTCCTGATCGGAGGCTGGAATGCCAATGCCCTGATCCTCGATGCTCAACACAAGCTGATTCCCCCTGGCCCTGAGATCAATCCGGATGGGCTGCTGCTGCGTGGAATATTTCTGGGCGTTGCCAATTAAATTGATCAGCACCTGCTCCAGCTGATCCTGGTGGCCCATGGCCCACCAGGCCAGCGAATCGGGCATGGTGCTGGCTTCCCTGTTCAGTTGAATGGGGTGGTGGTTCCCATGGCGGATGCTCCCAATTGTGGTGTCCAGCAAGGCCGCCACATTGATGGGTGCCAGAGCTGGTTGATTGGTGGTGTCACCAGCTTTGAACAGGGATAGAAGGTCGTTCAGCAGCTGCTCCATGCGTACGAGCTCGCGGCGTTGAATCCTGAGGGTGTCGCGATGGTTGGCAGCTGACTCCCCGAGATCCCTGGCCAAGCGCCTGTTGCACAGGTTCAGGATCATCAGTGGCCCGCGCAGCTCATGGCTTACGGAGTGGGTGAAGCTTCGCTGTTGGGAAAGGCTGCTCTCAAGGCTGGCTAGCAGGCGGTTGAGCGCTGTGGTGAGATCTCCCACCTCCTTGGAGCTTGTGGTGGTAGGGAGTTGTAGCTGATCCGGATTGTTTGTGTTGATCCCGGCGGCGGCTGAGGAGAGTTGCTGGAGTGGCCCGATGATCCGCCGCGTGAGCATGGAAGAGGCCACAAGGCTGAGGCTGATGCAACCGAGGAATGTGATGATCGACGAGTTGATCAGGTCTTTTTGAAGCCTGATATGCGCTGTGATGTCTTTGGTGACCCACAATGTGGTGAAGTAGCTGAGTTGCTTATAGTTGGTAATGGCATATTCCCGATTGTTGATCTCCGTGTACTTGTCGATGCTCTGCATGATCTGGCTCGGGCTAGCCGTCCATTGGCTTCTTGTTGGCGGTTGTGTATGAATTTTGCGGATGACTGACAGGGCTTGTGATCCGATTTGATCATGGCTTTTGTCGGCTAGGATTGCATTTCCATCTGCTGTGTTGATCCAATAGGTGTGGTCGTGGCTGCTGAGCTCTTTCAGGATTGGCCCGAGCGCTGCGCGTTGTTGCTGGATTGGCAGTCTTTTGATCCTGTCGTAGGCCTGTTGGATTATTTCGCTGTCGCGTTTGATGTGCTGTTCGTGATGGCGCAGAATGTTGTCGCGATTGCTGTTGAAGCTGCTCGTCGTGGCCACGGTGAGGGCGATCAGCACCGAGCACGCCTGGGTGAGGCGCAGCTGGCAGCCAATGGTGTTCAGGCATCGCTGCAGCATGCTGCTAGTGCTCGGGTTCTGCCTTGCTGAGACTAAAACTGAGCAGGATGTTGGTTCTGTCGTCGTGGTGTCTTGATGGTGCTGCCTGGTCCCACCGGTTTCGCGTTGCTGGCCCTCGAGTTGGCCGCCCGCCGGGACGGTTCTGGTGTGGAACCCCCTGCCTTGCTGGGCTGCTGGCGGCTTGATCAGGTGTGGCCCAAGGGCAGCAGCACGCCCTCGGCGTTCAGTGGTGTGCTCTTGCGGGGGGTGGGGGCACGGCTCGAGATTTCAGCCCCTGCTGCCGGTTCCGAGGCTCTACAGCTCAGCAATGCCGTGAACCTGGGCGCCCTGGAGCTGCGCTTCAGTGGCAGCGGCCACCTGCGCGGCCGAAGGCCGTTGCTGGAGTTCAGTTTCGAGCGGTTGGAGCTCAGGCTCGCCGGCCGGCTCTTGCTGCAGCGGGCCCTGCCCCAGCCCCAGCCGCGCCGCCTGCCCTTCTTTGCCCTGATCGCCCGTGATCCCGCCGGTTGGCTGGCGGCCCGCGGTCGCGGTGGCGGGCTGGCCCTCTGGCGCTGGGCTGGAGCCGCCCATACTTGAACCATCGGTGCGGCTCGGGTGGTCCAGCGGAGTGTTCAGGCCCACATCGAGGCCTCGCCCCTGTCCTCGATGCAGTGGCTGGTGTGGGCCCTGGCCACCGCTGGCAAGTTCTTTGAGGGCCTGATCGTGTTCATGGGGGGCATCGCCGTGCCCCTGGTGAGTGAACAGTTCCAGCTCACCGCCCTAGAGCGGGGCCTGGTCACGGCGGCCCCCCTCGTGGGGATCCTGATCGGGGCCCTGGGGCTGGGAGGCGTGGCCGATCGCCTTGGCCGCAAGCCTGTGTTCATCGCCGAAATGCTGCTGCTGGTGCTGGGCCTGATGGCGGCAGCCCTCAGCCCTAGCAGCGCCTGCTTTGCGGCCAGCCTCGGCCTGGTGGGGCTGGCCCTCGGGGCCGATTATCCCGCTGCCCATCTGGTGATTTCCGAGAGCATCCCCGCGGCGATTCGCGGCCGGCTGGTGCTGGGGGCCTTCGGTTGCCAGGCCCTGGGGGCCGTGCTGGGCACCGCGCTGGCGGCGCTGCTGCTGGGCCTGCGCCCGCAGCTGGGCACGTGGCGGCTCTTCTATCTATTGCCCGTGGTACCGGTGCTGCTCGTGGCCTGGGGGCGCCTGTTCCTGCCGGAGAGCAGTCCCTGGCTGCTGAGCCGCGGCGACCTAGAGGGTGCTGAACGGCAGTTGGCGCGTCTGCTCAACTGCCCGGAGCTGTGCCTGGAGCCTGCGGCGCCCCTGCCGCCGCCTGAGGCTGAGGCTCCCTGGCGCCAACTGTTCCAGCCTGCGTTGCGGCGCGCCACCACCCTCAGCGCCGTGCCGTGGTTTCTGCAGGATGTTTCCACCTACGGCATTGGCCTGTTCACGCCGCTGATCATGGCGGCGGCGTTCGGCCTGGGCTCCCCGGATGCCAGCGAAGCCGCCCTGATTCACAACGATCTGCTGGCCGCCCGTGGCACCGCGCTGATCAACCTGGCTTTTCTGGTGGGAATTGGCGTGGCGATGCTGCTGGCGGATCGCTGGGGCCGCATTCCGCTGCAAATCCTGGGCTTTGGCGGTTGTGCTGCGGGCCTGCTGCTGGCCGCTGCCGGGGCCAGCCCCAGCCACCAGCAGCTGCCCCTGATCGTGGCGGGCTTTGTGTTGTTCCAATTCATGACCAACCTGGGCCCCAACGCCCAGACCTACCTGCTGGCCGGGGAAGTGTTCCCCACACCCCTGCGGGGCCTCGGTTCAGGCCTTGCCGCTGCCGCCGGCAAGCTCGGGGCCGTGTTGGCGGCGTTCGGGTTCCCCCTGTTCCTGGCCCACTGGGGGCTGCACAGGTTGCTGCCGCTGTTGGCGCTCTGCTCGCTGTTGGGGGCTGGCGTCACCTGGTGCTGTCGGATCGAAACCAAGGGGCTGGATCTCAACCTCTTGAACCCGGCCCCGCCCACGGGCTGATCGGCAGACGGCGTTGGCCAGGCCTCGCCAACATGGGCCTAACTGCGAGTTGCATGCGCCATGGCCTGTCCCTACTGCGGCAGCTGGTCCGTACGGGCCGATCGCAGCTTGGCTGGCCGGATGGTGTGTGGCCGCTGCGGCACACCCCTGCAGGGGGTGCAGGGCCGAGGCGGTCGCGGTCCGGTTCGCGCCCGGCCCCGGGTGCGCCTGGGCTGGCTGGTGCTGGCGGTGGTGGGCACGGCCGCAGCCCTGGCGGCCGTGGGGCCAGGATCCCGCCAGCCCCTGCCCAGCAGCTGGCCGCCAGCGCAACCTGCCTTGCCCCAGTTATGACGCCAGCCATTGCCCTCACCATCGGCGGCAGCGATTCCGGTGGCGGTGCCGGCATTCAGGCCGACCTCAAGACCTTCCTGGCCTTGCAGGTGCACGGCTGCTCCGCCATCACCTGCATCACCGCCCAGAACACCTGTGGGGTGAGCCGTGTGGATGCCGTGGCAGCGGCTGCCCTCACGGCCCAGTGCGCGGCGGTGTGTTCCGATCTGCCCGTGGCGGCCCTCAAGACCGGGATGCTGCTCAACCGCTCTCTGATTGAGGCCACCGCCGAGGTGCTCCAGGGCCTGGCCATCCCAAAACTGATTGATCCGGTGATGGTGTCCCGCGCTGGCGCGGTGTTGCTGGAGCCCCAGGCCATCGACGCCTACCGCGAGCTGCTGCTGCCCCTGGCGGAGCTGATCACCCCCAACATCCATGAGGCCCAATTGCTCAGCGGCCGCTCGATTGCCGATGCGGCCGAGGTGGAGCAGGCCGCCGCGGCCCTGGTGGATCAGGGGGTGGCGGCGGTGCTGATCAAGGGCGGCGGCCTGTCCGGCCTGCAGGGCAGTGATTATCTGCGCACGGGCGGGCGGGGCCAGTGGTTGCGCTCGCCTGCCGTGGAGACACCCCACACCCATGGCAGTGGTTGCACCCTGGCGGCGGCGATCACGGCCCACCGCGCCCGCGGCCTGGATCTGCTGCAGGCGGTACAGGCGGCCAAGGGCTATGTGGATGGCGGGCTGCGCCATGCCCTGGCCATCGGGGCGGGCCAGGGGCCACTGTGCCATTGGCATCCGCTGCTCTGATCCATGGCCGACGCGCCCTATCTGATCTGCCTGGCCCTGCTGGAGCAGGGCGGGCAGCGGGCCCTGCCCATCAATGGCAAGTCGCAGCGGCAGCCCCTGGCCGAGGGCGCTGACCCCGGCGACGACGGCCGCACCCTGGCCCTGGAATTGCTGGTGCGTCTCTGGCAGCGCAGCGATGAGCAGGGCGCCCTGTGCCGCAGTGCCGGCGACCAGAGCCTGCTGCTGGTGCAATTGCCCCAGGAGGTGATGCAGGAGCAGCTTCCCCGCCTCAAGGCCCAGTGGATCGCCAGCGGCGACACCGCTGCCTTTCTCGATCAACTGCGGCAGCAGGCCGATGGCCTCTGGCGGTTAACGCTGGCCCGCTACGAGCCACTGCGCTTCAGCCCCCTGGAGGCGTGATGCAGCGCTGCCGCAGAGCAGCTGGGGATTGCCTCCCCCGTTGAGCGGCGAGGGCCTGGATGGTCAGGGTCGGAGAGCCACCTCTCTGGGTTCACGGCCAGCATGCGTGCCCTGTTGATCTATCCGCAGTTCCCGAAGACCTACTGGAGTTTCCACGGGGTGCTCGACCTGGTGGGCCGCCAGGTGTTGTTGCCGCCGCTCGGTTTGATCACGGTGGCGGCGTTGCTGCCGCAGCAGTGGGAGCTCAAGCTGGTGGACTGCAACAGTCGCCAGGTGACTCCGGAGGAGTGGGCCTGGGCCGATCTGGTGATCGCCTCGGCGATGTTGGTGCAGAAGCGGGATCTGCAGGAGCAGATCCGCCTGGCCAAGGCCCACCAGTTGCCGGTGGCGGTTGGCGGCCCGTTCGCCACCTCCACACCTGATGCTCCGGAACTGCAGCAGGTGGATTTCCTGGTGCTGGACGAAGGCGAACTCACGATCCCACTGTTTCTCGAGGCCCTCGCTCGCGGCGATGCTCAGGGACGCTTCAG
>CANHMF010000093.1 GCA_947461705.1 Synechococcaceae cyanobacterium | reverse complement strand
GGATGTGCGCGGCATGCGGGTGCATGAGGCGGAGGCCGCCGTGGAGGAACAGTTGCGGGTGGCCAATGGCCCGCTCTGGGTGATCCATGGCATCGGCACCGGCAAGCTCAAGCGCGGCTTGCGGGAGTGGCTGGCCGGCGTGCCCTACGTGGAGCGGGTGAGCGATGCCGACCAGGGCGATGGGGGCCAGGGCTGCAGTGTGATCTGGCCCAAATAGGCCGAAGCCGTCAGCCGAGCTGGGGCAGCAGCGGTTCCGGGCCACTGGCCCCAGCCACGGCTTTCGGCCGGGGAATGGCTTCCCCACTGGCATCAAACAGGCGCCAGCCGCTGGGGTCCACCTCCAGGTGCACCGTCTGCCCCGGCACCAGGGTTTGGTCCGGCTCGGCCCGCAGCTGCACCAGGTGATCCCCCTCCAGCAGGCGGCAGGTGAGCAGTTGCTCATTGCCGAGGGCCTCGCTGTGGCTCACCTCAGCGGCCAGGTTGCGATTGGTGGCCGGGGCCAGTTTGAGGTGTTCGGCCCGCAGCCCGCCGGTGAGGGCGTCCGGCTGGCCCAAGGCATGCCAGCAGTTCAGGGCTGCGGCCATGGGCTCCTCCGGCAGGAAGCGCTTGCTGCCCAGCTGCAGCTGGCCGCCGCCCACGCTGAGCACCGGCAACAAATTCATCGGGGGGCTGCCGATGAACTGCGCCACGAACAGGTTCGAAGGCCACTGGTAGAGCTCGATCGGCGTGCCGAGCTGCTGCAGGCAGCCTCGGTTGAGCACGGCGATGCGGTGGCCCATGGTCATGGCCTCCACCTGGTCGTGGGTCACGTACACGGTGGTGGTGCCGAGACGGCGCTGCAGCTCCACGATCTGAGCGCGGGTGCCCGTGCGCAGCTTGGCGTCGAGGTTGCTGAGGGGTTCGTCCATCAGAAACACCGCCGGTTGGCGGGCGATGGCGCGCCCCAGGGCCACCCGCTGCTTCTGGCCGCCGGAGAGTTCCTTGGGCAGCCGGTCGAGCAGGCCCTCCAGCTCCAGGGTTTCCGCCACATCGTGGATGCGTTGCTCGATGCGACTTTCGCGGCTGGAGGGGAAGCGCAGGGGGGCAGGCAGCTGGCGGCTGGCGCGGTGCAGGCTGTCGCCCAGTTGCTGCAGCGGTGTACGGGCCCGTTGACGGCGCAGGCCGAAGCCGATGTTGTCCGCCACGGTGAGGTGGGGATACAGGGCGTAGCTCTGGAACACCATGGCCACATCCCGCTGGGCGGGGCGCAGGCCGGTGACGCAGCGATCCCCCACAAACACCTCACCGGAGGTGGGGGTTTCCAGGCCAGCCAGCAGCCGCAACAGCGTGCTCTTGCCGCAGCCCGATGGTCCCACCAGCACCAGGAATTCACCGTCGGCGATGGCTAGATCCAGTTGCCGCAGCACTTCCACCGGTGCGCTTCCCCGCCTGGGCGGATAGGTTTTGCTGACCTGCTGGAAGCGAACCTCTGCCAAGACGGGTCTTCTCGAGGGCCCGATCCTAGGGTTGCTCAAATGCAGTTCATTGATCAGGCCCGCATTGCGGTGCGCGCCGGCCGCGGCGGCGACGGCATCGTGGCCTTCCGACGGGAGAAGTACGTGCCGGCCGGCGGTCCCTCTGGGGGGGATGGCGGCCGCGGGGGCGATGTGTGGCTGGAGGCCGATGTGAACCTCCAGACCCTGCTCGACTTCAAATACAAGCGGTTGTTTGAAGCCCAGGAGGGCCGCCGCGGCGGCCCCAACAAGAGCAGCGGCGCCAGCGGCGACCACCTCACCATCAAGGTGCCCTGTGGCACGGAGGTGCGCGACCTGCGCACCAACATCCTGTTGGGGGATCTCACCGAGAAGGGCCAGCGGCTGCTGGTGGCCGCCGGTGGCCGCGGCGGCCTCGGCAATGCCCACTACCTCAGCAACCGCAACCGCGCCCCGGAGAAGTGCACCGAGGGGCGTGAGGGGGAGGAGTGGAACCTGCAGCTGGAGCTCAAGCTGCTGGCCGAGGTGGGCATCATCGGCTTGCCCAACGCCGGCAAGAGCACCCTGATCTCCGTGCTCTCCGCCGCCCGGCCCAAGATCGCCGACTACCCCTTCACCACCCTGGTGCCCAACCTGGGGGTGGTGCGCCGTCCCACCGGCGATGGCACCGTGTTCGCCGACATCCCCGGCCTGATTGCGGGAGCTGCCCAGGGCGCTGGCCTGGGCCATGACTTTCTGCGCCACATCCAGCGCACCCGGCTGCTGATCCATCTGGTGGATGCCAGCTCCGAGGATGTGGTCCGGGACCTGGCGGTGGTCGAGCAGGAGCTGGCCGCCTATGGCAACGGTCTCGATGAGCGGCCTTGTCTGGTGGCGCTCAACAAGACCGAGTTGCTGCTGGATGAGGAGCTTGAGGAACGACTTCAGCAGGCCAGCGACCACTGCGGCCGGCCTGTGATGGCGATCTCTGCGGCCACTTCGAAAAATCTGGACCAGCTCCTCGCCGCAACCTGGCGGGAGCTGGGGATCTGAGCGGCAACGGCTGGGCCGGAAGGTTCAGTCGTCGTAGACGCGGCACTCGGGGGCTTCGGGGTTGAGGTCGCAGTACACCTCCAGGGAGCTGGGGTCGTGCTTGTCCTCAGGGTGGTGGGCCTTGTACTCCTCGAGGCCCTTGAGTTCCTCTTCGAGGTGACGCACTTTGGCCTCGTCGCCGACCGCCTTGGCCGCTTCGATTTCGGTCTGGTCCTTGGCGATGTGCTCGTCGATGGTGTTCATGAAAGGGGCCGGAGATCCTCAGGCCGCTCGACGTCGAGCCCACCATACGAGCCGTTACCAGGGGGTGGCGCCCTTTGTGGCGGGGTTCTGATTTCGTCCCCTAGCGGCCACCGTCAGCCGCCGTGGCTAGCAGAAGAACAGACGCCACAGCTGCCCATGGCACGCATCAAGCAACGACGGGATCGTCATTTCATCGATGCGGATGGCCGGCTCTATTGGATCAACGGTCCCGATCAGCACTGCTATCTGTCCGAGCAGCGCCAGTGGCGCTCCGGCCTCAGTTTTGATGAGGTGCTCGAGTGGAAGCAGTGTGCTCCCAGCGGTCTGGTGAGTCAGCGCTTCAGCTCCGTGCAGGCCGCCTGTGAGGCCTTTGAGCACCGTCAGGTGCAGTGGACCCTCGATCTCTACCTGCGCCACATGGGCGATGAGATGGCCCTGCAGCGCGGCGCCGACGATTACAAGCCCACGGCCATCAAGCAGCAGGAAGCCCAGGGGGGGCGGGTGCGCCAGCAGCCCTGGCAGGGCACGGTGCTGCCCTCCCCCCGTTGCGATCTCGCGGCGCGGCCGGGCTGCGGATCGGGCGAGTTGCCCCATCTGCGGCGCCGGCGGCGGGGGGCCTCAGCGACCGCCGCTCCTGGCTCAGGCGGATAGCTCGCTGAGTTCGAGCCAGCGCTCTTCGCCGGCCTCGATCTGCGCCAGCAGCGCCGAGAGTTCCTGGGTGAGGGCCTCTAGGGCCGTGTAGTCGCTGCCGCTCGCCCCCATCAGGCGTTCCAGCTCGCCGCGCCGCTGTTCCCAGGCCGGCAGGTTGGTTTCGAGTGCGGCCAGCTCGCGGCTTTCCTTGAAGCTGCGCCGCCGGGTTTTGGCCGGGGGCTGTTCTGCAGGGGGGCTGGAGTCCGGGGGCGCCGGCTTGGAGGCGGCTCGCGTGGCTGGTTGGCTCGCGATGGCGGCCTGGCGCTCCAGGTAGGCGCTGTAGTTGCCCTCGAAACGTTGCAGCTCACCGTTTTCGAAGCTGAACAGGCGGTCCACAGTGCGGTCGAGGAAGTACCGGTCGTGGGACACCACCACCACGCAGCCCCGGAAGTCCTCCAGAAAGTCCTCCAGCACGGTGAGGGTATGGACGTCGAGGTCGTTGGTGGGCTCGTCGAGCAACAGCACGTTGGGGGCTTCGATCAGGAGCCGGCACAGGTGCAGCCGCCGCCGCTCGCCGCCCGAGAGCTTGCTCACGGGCTGGTGCTGTTGGGCGGGAGGGAACAGGAAGCGCTCCAGCAGCTGCGAAGCACTGAGCTGGCTGCCATCCACCTCCACGGTGCTGGCCGCTTCCTTCACCACATCGATCACCTTCTTCTCGAGGGCCTTGGTGTTGCCCAGCACCGTTTCGGAGTGCTGATCGAAATAGGCCAGCTTCACGGTGCCGCCCAGCTCCAGGCGTCCGCCATGGGGCTGGCGCCGGCCGGCGATCAGATCCAGCAGGGTGGATTTGCCCGAGCCATTGGGGCCAATGATGCCGATGCGATCTTCAGGGCTGAAGTCGTAGGTGAAGGCCTTCAGCAGGGGGGTGCCGCCGGTGGTGTGGGCCTCATCGGTAGCCCACACCGCCAGGTCTTCGGCTTCGATCGCCCGCTTGCCCAGCCGCCGCTGGTTGCTGGCCAGGCTGATCTGGCCCTTGGTTTGCCGTTTGGGGGCCTCCTGCATGGCCTCAATGCGCTGGATGCGGGCCTTCTGTTTGGTGCTGCGGGCCTTGGGCCCGCGCTTGAGCCACTCCAGCTCCCGCCGCAAGGCCCCCTTGAACTTCGCCTCGCTGGCGGCCGCAGCGGCCTCTTCCTCCGCCTTGCGGGCCAGGTAGTAGGCGTAATTGCCGCTGTAGCTGCGGGCTTCGCCGCGATCCACCTCCACGATCCGGCGGGTCACCTGGTCGAGCACGTAGCGGTCGTGGGTGATCAGCACCAGGGCGCCGCTGAAGCGCTCCAGATAGCCCTGCAGCCACTGGATGCAGTCGGCGTCGAGGTGGTTGGTGGGCTCATCCAGCAGCAGCACGTCGGGCTCGGCCACCAGGGCGGCGGCCAGGGCCAGGCGCTTGCGGTAGCCGCCGGAGAGTTCCCCCACCTTGCGCTGGGTGTCGCCGATGCCCAGCCGATCGAGCACCTCGCGGATCTGCTGCTCCAGGTCCCAGGCCTGGCTCTGGTCCATGCGGGCATTGAGGCTGCCCAGTTCCGCTAGCAGGGCCGTGTCGTCGCGGCCCTCGGCATGGGCCTGGCCCAGGGCATCGCTCAAGGCGGTGTAGCGGCGCAGCAGCTCCATCTTTTCGCCGCTTTCGGCGAACACCTGTTCGAGCACCGTGCGCTCTGGATCCATCTCCGGTTCCTGGCTCACCAGCACGATGCGGGCCTGGGGCAGCACCCGCCGCTCGCCGGCACCGGGGGGCTCCAGGCCTGCCAGCAGCCGCATCAGCGTGCTCTTGCCCGCTCCATTGGGGCCGATCAGCCCCAGCCGCTCCTTGTCCCCCACGTGCAGGGTGAGGTTGTCGAACAGGGTGCGGATGCCGAAGTCCTTGCGGACTCCCACCAGGCTGATCAGGCTCACGCTTTGGAGGGCTGGCTTTGACCCTCCAGATAAGCAAACACACTCTTGTCGCCCACGTCGGCGGCTGCTGGCATCGGGAACTTGCGCAGGGTGAGCAGCAGCAGCAACGCCGCTTCGATGGCTAGCAAGGCGCCGCAGGCAGAGGCCTGCAGCAGGCCGCTGAGGTGGCCCAGCAGAGCGGTTGGCAGCAGCAGCGTCACGCCGATGGCCTCCGCACGCCGAAAGCAGAAGAACTCCTTGAAGCCGATGCCCGCCAGGGCGGCGAAGAAGGGCCCCACGGCCCAGATCCAGCGGCCGTTGGCGGCCAGGCTGGTGCCCATGGCCTGCGGGCCCACTGCCAGCCCGAGGGCGAGAAAGCCCAGGCAGCCCACCAGCCAGAACAGCTGCAGCGCCAGGTGCAGGGGCCGCAGATAGATGTGAATCCAGCGCAGGGCCAGGCCCAGCCCCACGGCCATCGGCAGCAGCCAGGGCCAGAGTGCCGCGGAGCCCAGCCAGTGCCACTGGGCCAACAGCCCGGCCTGGGCGATGGCCACGGTGAGCAGCGCCAGGCGGTAGCCCATCACCTCCCGCCGGTCGCGGGCGGTGATGGTGAAGGGTCCGTAGACCCCCTCGAAGACGGGATCACCGGCGAGGGTGGTGCTGCTCATGGCTGCTTGCCGGGTTGGGCCTGCACCAGTGTGGCCAAGTCGGGACCGGCGGGCACGATGCCGGAGGGATGCAGCGGGAACAGGGCTCCGAAGTAGTCCTGGCGCCAGGCCTCCGCAAAGCAGGTGGCTGCCACCTGCGGCAGGGCATAGACGCGCTGGCGCCAGGCCCAGAGGGCCGGGAAGTGCCACAGCGGTTGGCGGCTCACGCCGAACAGAGGGGCATACACCATTTCCAGGCGGATCAGGGTGGGGAACAGCTGCACATCCGCCAGGCTGAGCGCCTCGCCGCAGAGCCAGGGGCCGGCGCCTGCCAGGGCCTGTTCCGCCTCCTCCAGGGCGGCGAACAGCTCCGCCTCGGCGCGGTCGTAGGCGGCCTGGTTGCGGGCGAAACCGCAGCGGTACACCCCGTCGTTGACGGCGTGCTGGAAGCGGTCGCGCCAGCGAGCGATGGTCGGCTTGAGGGCCAACGGCTCCAGATCCGGAACGCCATCGGGAGCGGGCCAGTCGTTCAGCAGTTCGATCAAGCGGGCGCTCTCGCCCACCACGATCTGGCGGTTGGCACGGTTCACCAGCACCGGCACCGTGGCCCGCTGGCTGGGCTGAGCGCCGCAGCGGCGGTAGAGATCCTGCAGGGTGTCGCAGCCCTCAAAGGTGGCGCTGAAGCGCCAGCGGCCGGCCTCGGGATCCGGCTCCACCACCAGCAGCTCGATGGTGTCGGCCAGACCCCGCAGGGCCCAGGTGAGCCAGGCCCGGTGGGCCCAGGGGCAGCTGCGCCCCACGATCAGCACGTGGCCATGGGGCTGCTGGGCTCCGGCGGGTAGGGGCGGTTTGGTGCTGAAGGCGGCGGGGGGGCGCTGGTAGTGGCCCTCGGCATCGGCGGGGCCCAGCCCGCCCATCAGTTGCTGCCATTGCCACCGCCAGGCGCAGCGGGCTGCGGCCACTGCGGCGGGAGGAACGGACATGGGCGCGGCGAGGCAACTCCTGCCAGGCTGACGCAGAACGCTGGAAGGAGCCGGCTGGTGATGGCGCAGGGGCGGGTGCTGGTGGTGGCCGCCACCCATGGCAATGAGCGCAATGCCCCCTGGCTGCTGGAGCACTGGCACCAGCAGCCGGATCTGCTGGACCGCCATGGCCTGGAGCTGCAGCTGGTGGTGGGCCATCCCCAGGCTCTGGCGGCCAATACCCGCTATCTCGACCGCGACCTCAACCGCAGTTTTTCCCTGGAGTTGCTGGCTGATGCCAGCCGCCAGGAGCACGAGATCCAGCGGGCCCGCGCTCTGCTGGCGGCCCATGGCCCCGGCGGATCCAGCCCCTGCGCCGTGGTGTTCGACCTGCACAGCACCACCAGTGCCATGGGCAATGCCCTGGTGGTGTACGGCCGGCGCCCGGCGGAT
Source organism: Synechococcaceae cyanobacterium (assembly GCA_947461705.1). Taxonomy (GTDB): domain Bacteria; phylum Cyanobacteriota; class Cyanobacteriia; order PCC-6307; family Cyanobiaceae; genus Vulcanococcus. Next base: position 1,726 of record CANHMF010000093.1, on the reverse strand, counting down.
CTGGCCCTGGCCGCGGGCATCCAGGCCCGGCTGGGGCTGCCGGTGTACCTGCACGAGGCCGATCCGGTTCAGACCGGTTTTCTGGTGGAGCGTTGGCCCTGTGGCCTGGTGATCGAGGTGGGGCCGGTGCCCCAGGGGCTGGTGAGTGCGCCGATCTGCCGCCAGACCCAGCTCGCTCTCGAAGCCGGCCTGGACACCGTCGCCGCAGCGGCGGCGGGGCGGTTGCGGTTGCCCCGGGCCCTCACCCTGCACGTGCATGCCGGCAGCGTGGATCTGCCCCGGAGCGCCGATGGCACGCCAGCTTCCGCCCTGCACCCGCGCCGGCAGCACCGCGACTGGCAGCCCCTGGAGGCTGGCGATCCGCTGTTTTGGAGCCCGGATGGTGGCACCCAGGCCTTTGTGCCCTCAGACCAGCTCGACCCGACAGCCCGCTGGCCGGTGTTCATCAATGAGGCGGCCTACGGCGAGAAGGGCATCGCCCTGAGCCTCACCCGGCGCGAGCGGTTGGCCTGCGAGGGCGCCTGGGCCGAGGCCCTCATGCAGCTGGTTCAGCGCGGTTTGCCGTTGTAGAGCAGGGTCACCACGGTGCGGCCATCGGGGGAGATCAGCAGTTCGGTTTCCGTGGTGGCGGGCAGGCCAAGTTGCTGCCAGCCCGGGGCTCCACCCAGGAACCGGTACAAGTACCCGTCGCTGTTGGTCTGCACCAGGCAGGACCCCCCGGAGATGTCGGTACTGAACATGCAGGCGGCCGGCCGGTACACGTTGAGGCCGCCGTTGAGCTTCACCGCGGTGTTGCGGGCCAGGTTGACGGCGCGGACGCCGGAATAGGTGCCAGGGCCTTCCTGGGCCATCAGCTGCGGGGACGCCGCAAGGCCCAGGGCTGCGAGGGTCAAGGCTGGGATCGAGAGGGGGCGCATGGGGATTCAGCCGCAGGCGAGGGTGCTTTGCTCCTGGGTGCACTCCAGAGTGCTCTGGGAGCCATCAGCCCAGTAGATGCGCAGGCTGTTGGATTCTGCTCCGGTGCGATACGTGAGCGACTTGACCACCCCGGCGGGAGGCTTGCCGGCCTTGTCCGCGGTGTCCGCCGCCTGCGGATTGGCCTGGCGCTGTTCCAGCTGCTGAAGACGCAACTCCAGGCGATCGAGCCGCTGGCGTTCGGCTGAGGGGCTGCTCGGTTGGCAGCCAGCCAGCGCCGAGGTGAGCGACACGCTGAGCGACACGGTGGCAACAAAGGGGATCGAGCGCAGCCGCATGGGCCCAGCACCGTTGAGGGAGCCCCGCTCTCTTAGCAGTGCCCACCGGGATTGACCACTCGCTCGCTCCAGTAGACGACAGCCCCGCTCTGCTCGAGCTGCTGGCGCCTCAACCGGGCCTCATGGATGGGCACGGTCACTGCACCGCGCTCGCCATCCATGTCCCAACAGATCAGAACCACTGAGGCACTCCACACAGGAATCTAAGAAAAATCTTAAGTCGCAAATGGGATTGCTGCGAGAAAGGGGCGCCTTGAGGCGGTTCTGCTTCGTGGCTCTTTACAGACGCGCAATGTTCCGTTACGTTGTGGGAGGCGACGGCTTTGGCCGCTGTCCTACTTACCGCCAAGAGCCTTCGGGCACGCGGCATTTCTTTCCCGTACTCATGACCACCACTCTCCAGCAGCGCCAAGGCGCTTCTGCGTGGAACCAGTTCTGCGAGTGGGTCACCAGCACCGACAACCGCCTCTACG
>CANHMF010000092.1 GCA_947461705.1 Synechococcaceae cyanobacterium | reverse complement strand
TGCTGCGGCGCTGGTTGAAGGCCACGCGAAAGCCGAGGCCGAATTCGGCGTTGTCTTCAAACAGGGAATTGCTCCAGGCGGGGCCGCGGCCCTCGGCATTGGTGCTCCAGGGGGTGGTGGGCAGGTTGCCGCCATAGATCGAGGAACACCCGGTGGCGTTGGCGATCACCATGCGATCGCCGAATAGCTGGCTGGCGAGCTTGAGATAGGGCGTTTCGCCGCAGCCGGCGCAGGCGCCGGAAAACTCGAACAGTGGCTGCTGCAGTTGTTGGTGGCCGATGTGGCGCAAGTTCAGCTCCCGCCGGTCGGGTTGGGACAGGGCCAGGAAGAAGGCCCAATGGTTGCGGCTCTGCGTGCGCAAGGGTCGCTGGGGCTCCATGTTGAGGGCCTTGCGCTGGGGGGCCTGCCGATCGCGGGCTGGGCACACCTCCACGCACAGACGGCAACCGGTGCAGTCTTCCCCGGCCACCTGGATGGTGAAGCTCTGCCCCTGCCAGTGGCGGTCGCGGGCGGGGGCCGAGCGGAAGCCCTCGGGGGCGCTGGCGAGGGCCGCAGGCTCCACCACCGTGGCGCGGATCACGGCGTGGGGGCACACCATCACGCACTTGCCGCACTGCACGCACAGGTCTGGCTCCCACACCGGGATCGCCTCGGCGATGTTGCGCTTCTCCCACTGGGCCGTGCCGCTGGCAAAGCTGCCGTCGCAGGGGAGGGCGCTCACCGGCAGGGCATCGGCCCGGCGTTGCAGCTGGGGCAGCACCAGCTCTCGCACCACGGCGGGTGCCGTGGCCAGGTGGGCAGGGCAGGGGAGTGGCTCAGGGGCCATGGCCCCCTGATCGGCAGCTCCAGGGGTGGGCGTGATCTCCCGCAGGCCGCCCAGGGCTGCCTCCACCGCCGCCAGATTGCGGGCCACGATCGCCTCCCCCTTGTGGCCATAGCTGTGCTGGATGGCGCTGCGGATCGCGCTGAGGGCCGCCGGCATCGGCATCACCGCGGCCACGGCGAAGAAGCCCACCTGCATCACTGTGTTGATGGTGTGCCCCAGGCCGTGCTCCTGGGCGATGGCCGAGGCATTCAGTGCGAACACCCGCAGGCCCTTGGCCTGGATCTGGGCCTGCACCCGCGCGGGGATGTGGGGCCAGCAGGCCTCGGGCGGCCAGGGGCTGTTGAGCAGCAGCGTGGCCCCTGGGGCGGCCAGCTCCAGCAGGTTGAATTGCTCCAGGAAATCCCAGTGGTGGCAGGCCACCAGCTGGGCCTGGCGGATCAGGTAGGTGGAGCGGATCGGCTGGGGGCCGAAGCGCAGGTGTGAAACGGTGACCGACCCCGCTTTCTTCGAGTCGTAGACGAAATAGCCCTGGGTGTGCAGGCCCGTGGCCTCGCCAATGATCTTGATGGCGTTCTTGTTGGCGCCCACGGTGCCATCGGACCCCAGGCCGTAGAACACGGCCCGGAAGGTGTCGGGGTGTTCGGTGTCGAAGCTGGGGTCCACCTCCAGGGAGTGGTGGGTCACGTCGTCCGTGATGCCCACCGTGACATGGTTTTTGGGCGGGGAGGCGGCCAGGTTGTCGAGCACCGCCTTCACCATGGCGGGGGTGAATTCCTTGGACGCCAACCCGTAGCGGCCCCCCACCACACGGGGCCGAGGGCCGGACCAGTGCTCCGCCACGGCGGCCACCACATCCAGATAGAGGGGCTCGCCGCCGCTGCCCGGTTCCTTGCAGCGATCCAGCACGGCGATGGCCTGGGTGCTGGTTGGCAGGGCGGCCACCAGCTGCTGGCTCGCCAGGGGGCGAAACAGCCGCACGCTCAGCAGTCCCACCCGCTCCCCCCGCGCCAGGAGCGCCTCCACCGCTTCGCTGGCGGCACCGCAGCCGGATCCCATCAGCACCAGCACCCGTTCGGCGGCGGGGTGGCCCTGGTAGTCGAACAAGGCGTAATGGCGCCCCGTGAGCGCAGCAAAGCGGTCCATGGCCTCCTGCACCAGCAGCGGTGTGGCGTCGTGGAAGCGGTTGGCTGCCTCGCGGGCCTGAAAGCAAACATCCGGGTTCTGGCTGGTGCCGCGGATCTGCGGGTGATCGGGAGAGAGCCCGCGGGCCCTGTGGGCAGCGATCAGCTCAGCGGGCATCAGGCCCTGGAGGGTGGTGTCATCGATCAGCTCCACCGCCTGGATTTCGTGGGAGGTGCGGAAGCCGTCGAACACGTGCAGGAACGGCACCCGGCTCGCCAGGGTGACGGCGGTGGCGATGGCGGCGAAGTCGCCGGCCTCCTGCACCGAGGCGGCGAACAGCAGGCCGCAGCCCGTGCCGCGGGTGGCCATCACATCGCTGTGGTCGCCGAAGATCGAGAGGCCCGAGGTGGCCAGGGCCCGGGACGCCACGTGGATCACTGCGGCGGTGAGTTCCCCGGCGATCTTGTAGAGGTTCGGGATCATCAACAGCAATCCCTGCGAGGCCGTGAAGGTGGTGGTGAGGGCGCCGGCCTGCAGGGCTCCATGCACCACCCCGGCGGCGCCGGCCTCGCTCTGCATCGCCACCACCGCCGGCACGCTGCCCCAGAGGTTGGGGCGCCCCTCAGCAGCCCAGGCATCGGCCCATTCGCCCATGGGGGAGGCGGGGGTGATCGGGTAGATCGCCATCACTTCGTTCAGGCGATAGGCCACCCGCGCCACGGCTTCGTTGCCGTCGATCCAGGCTCGCGTGGTGCTCATGGCTCCAGCACCGCAAGGGCCATGCCCACGTGCACCAGCAGCTGGTCGCCCAGCTGGGCCTCGGGCACGCAGGCCAGGCTCACCTGGCGCAGCACGCCACCAAAACTCACATCCCCCGAGCGCCACAGGGGATCGGGGTGCTCGTTGATGCTCACGAGTTCACCTGGTACCGCCAGGCACATGGCTCGCCAGCTGCGGGGCTGTTCCGGTTATACGCAGGGTTCCTGGGGGCGGCAGGTGTGGCGTTCAGGGCCATCGGCCAGGCCCATCAGCTGGCCGATGGCCAGGGCTCCGTCGTTGCAGGGGAGCTGCTGGGGCCAGAGGGGGTCGATGCCCCGTTGCTTCAACGCCGTGGTGCTCAGCTCCAGCAGCAGCTGGTTCTGAAAGCACCCCCCGCTGAGCAGGAAGCGCCGGCTGTCCAAGACGGTGGCCAGCTCGGCCACGGCGCCCGCCAGGGCCCGGTGAAAGGCCAGGGCGCTCACGCTCGCGGCCACGCCGCTGGCCTGATCCTGCAGGAGCTGCTCGAGCAGGGGTTGCCAATCCAGCTGCCATGGCTCAGGCCCGGGCGGGCGCCGCAGCGGCAGGGGGTAGGCGGGGGTGCTGGCTGGGGCCTCCAGGGCCAGGGCCTCCAGCGCCATGGCGGCTTGCCCCTCGTAGCTGCAGCGTTGTGGCAGGCCCAGCAGGGCGGCCACGCCATCAAACAGGCGTCCCACGCTGGAACACAGCGGGCTGTTGAGCTTGCTGGCCATGGCGCGTTGCAGCACAACGAGCTCCTCGGCACTGAAGGCCGGCCAGCGGGCTGCCCCCTGGTCGCCGAAGGCGGCGATCAGCAGCCCCAGGGCGGCGCGGCGCGGTTCCCGCAGGGCCGCCTCACCCCCAGGTAGGGGGAAGGGCCGCAGGTGGGCCAGGCGTTGATAGCCGGCAGCGTTCACCCGCAGGCATTCGCCTCCCCAGAGGGTCCCGTCGGCCCCATGGCCCGCGCCATCCCAGGCCACGCCGATGGCAGAGCCCTCCAGGCCGTGCTCCGCCATCACCGCCAGCAGGTGGGCGTGGTGGTGCTGCAGCCGGCCCAGTGGCAGTTGTTCAGCCTTGGCCAGCGCTGCTGCCAGCTGGGACGACGCATAGCCCGGGTGCTGATCGCAGCCGATGGCGCTGGCTGTGAGGCCATGGCGGCCACGCCACTGCTCCAGGGTGTGGTGCAGGTGCTGCTCCCCGGCGCTGCTGCTCAGGTCGCCGAGATCCGGGCTGAGCAGCCACCAGCCAGGCAGGCCCAGGGCCAGGTTGCCTTTCACCTGGGCACCGAGGGCGAGGGTCTGGCTGCGCGTGGTCCGAGGCAGCGCGCAGGGCGCGAGCCCACGCCCCAGCCGCAGCACCAAGGGTCGTTGGCAGGCCACCCGCACAACGCTGTCGTCGATGCGGTTCACGATCCGCAGCCCATGGCTCAACACCCCATCGGCCAGCTGGCTGAGCAGGGCGGCATCGGCGCCGGCCTCCACGCACAGAGGCTCACCGGAGCGGTTGGCGCTGGTGGCCACCACCACCCCGCCCATGGGCTCCAGCAGCAGCTGGTGCAGGCCGCTGGTGGGTCGCATCACCCCCAGCCAGGGGCTGCCCGGCGCCACGGCCTCCGCCACCGCAGCCCGGCCCTGCCGGCTGCGGCGCAGCAGCACGATCGGTGCTGCTGGCCCCCCGAAGATCGCCGCTTCCTCGGGGCTCAGCTGGCAGTGCTGGTCGACCCAGGCGCGGCTGGCCATCAGGGCCAGGGGTTTATCCGGGCGCCCCTTGCGGCGGCGCAGGCTCGCCACGGCCGTGGCATTGCGGGCATCCACCAGCAGTTGGAAGCCCCCCAGCCCCTGCAGGGCCACGATCTGGCCGTTCTGCAGGGCGGTGACGGCGGCGCTGATGCAGGCCGCGGCGGCCCCGCTGTCGCCCTGCCAGCACAGCTGGGGGCCGCAGCTGGAGCAGCTGATGGTCTGGGCGTGGAAACGGCGATCGCCGGGATCGGCGTACTCGCGCTCACAGCTGGGGCAGAGGGGAAAGTCCGCCAGGCTGGTGTTGTGGCGCTCGAACGGCAGTTGCTTCACCACGCTGTAGCGGGGGCCGCAATGGGTGCAGCTGATCAGCGGGTAGCCATAGCGGCGGTTGTGGGGGTTGTTCAGCTCGGCCAGGCAGTCCGGGCAGATGGCCAGATCGGGGGAGGTCAGGGCCACGGTCGGCTGGACGCCTTGGCCGGTGGCGGGGCCGGGCTGCGGGGACGGCGGTGCGATCTGGAAGTCCGTCAGCTCACCCGTGGGTGGTCCCCAGTGCTGGTGGAGCTGGTCGATGCGGCAACGGGGGGGCGGGTGTTGCTGCAGCGCTGTCAGGAATTGCTGCAGCTGAGCGGTTGGGCCCTCCAGCAGCACGTCCACGCCGCTGGGGCTGTTGCGGACCCAGCCCCGGAGCTCCAGTTGCTGCGCCAGCCCATACAGGCGTGGCCGAAAGCCCACCCCCTGCACCAGGCCCTGGATCTGTAGCTCCAGCCGTTGCTCAGGGGTGCTGTCCATGGCCGGCCGGTAGGTGTTGCTGGAGCCAGTGGCAGAACGGCTCCAGGCCATGGCCGCTGCGGGCGGACAGCTCAAACAGCCGGGCCTGGGGGGCCACGGCCTGCAGGTTGGCCAGCGCCTGCTGCCGCTGGAATCCCACCGCCTCGGCCAGGTCGGCCTTGGTGATCAGCACCGCATCGGCGGATTTGAACAGGGCGGGATATTTGAGGGGTTTGTCTTCCCCTTCCGTCACCGAGAGCATCGCCACCCGGAGCTGTTCCCCCAGATCGAAGGCGGTGGGGCACACCAAGTTGCCCACGTTCTCGATCACCAACAGGTCCATGCCGCTGCAGTCGAGCTGGGCAAAGGCCCGGTCCACCAGGTCGGCCTCGAGGTGGCAAAGGTCGCCGGTGCGGATCTGCACGGCCCGTGCCCCGGCCTGGAGCAGCCGCTGGGCGTCGTTGTCGGTGGCCAGGTCGCCCACAATCACCCCCACGGGCCGCTGGGGCCAGCGGCTGGCCAGTTGCTCCAGCAGGGCGGTTTTGCCCGAGCCGGGTGCCGACAGCAGATTCACCGCCAGCAAGCCGTGGCGGCGGAAGTGCTGGCGGTTGTGGGCCGCTTGCTGATCGTTGCGGCTGAGCAGGCCCTGCTGCAGCGTGATCAGCCGGCGGGGGGGCTCAGCGCAGCCACAGATTCCGCACATTTAGGACACCTCCAGCTGTACCAGTTCCAACTCCCGGCCCTGCAGCAGCTGGCTGGAGAGGGCGCCGCAGCGGTGGCAGGCATGGATCACGTCCGCTGGGGCGAAGGTCTGCTGGCAGTGTGGGCAGAAACACAGGGTGGGAACCACCTCGAGATCCAGGGTGGTGGGTTCGCCGCCGGGGTTGGCGTTGGCCATCACCACAGCGAAGGCCAGGCGCAGGGCCTCGGGGTTCACCCCCGAGAGGCTGCCGATCCGCAGCTGCAGCCGGTGGATCTGCTGGGCTCCGGCCCGCCGTAGTTCCTGCTTGGCCAGTTGGCGCACCTCCTCCATCAGGGCCAGTTCATGCATGGCCGTGCCCCTGCTGGATCCAGACCAGTAACAGCGCCATGGCCTCCTCCATGGCGGCGGCGGCCCCGGCGGAGAGCCCATCGCGGTAAGCCCAGGCCTGGGCTGGAATCAGCAGCTGCCAGGCCTGGGGCCGCCGCCCGTAGAGTTGCTTGCTCAGTTGCAGCAGGGCCCGGGGCGAGAGCTGGTGGCTGAACGGGGCAAGGGGTGCACCGGCCTGCAGGGCTTCCAGAGCCAGGGGCTGCCGGACGGCACCGTTGCATGCATCCACGAACACCACCGCGTCGGCGCTGGCGATCCGGGCCGCGAGCTCCGGGGTGAGCTGATGCACCGTCGCCACCTCCAGCTGGGGCAGGGCCAGGGCTTCGAGGGCCGCGGCGACGCGCCACCCTGCGCCGTCGTCGCCGCGCAGGGTGTTCCCGTAGCCGATCACCAGGCGTTGGCTCATCCCCTTCGCCGTTCCTCCAGCAGGGCTCCATCGGGGCCGATCAGCTGCACCAGCAGGGGCATCTGGCCGGCGGCATGGGTGGAGCAGGAGAGGCAGGGATCAAAACAACGGATCCCCGCCTCCACCCGGTTGAGCATCGCCTCGCTGAGGTTGCCATCGGCCAGGTAATGGCGCGCGATCTGGGTGATCGTGCGGTTCATGGCGCTGTTGTTCTGGCCGGTGGCGATGATCAGGTTCACCTTCTCGATCAGTCCGTTGGCATCCACCCAGTAGTGGTGGAACAGGGTGCCCCGCGGTGCCTCACTCACCCCCACCGCCTCATGGCAATTCACCCCGGCCCGGGCTCGCACGTGGGTGGCGGTGATCAGCGGATCGTCGAGCAGCTGCTCCATCTGTTCCAGGCAGGCCAGGATTTCGATCAGCCGCGCCAGGTGATACAGGAAGGAGGCGGTCACCACCCGTCCGCCCCGCTGGCGCAGTTCCTGCAGTTCCTGGTCGGCCCGAGCGCTGCCGATGTGCTCGCACAGGTTCAGTCGGGCGAGGGGGCCCACCCGGTAGCTGCCGGCCTGGGGGCCGAGGGCTTGGAGATAAGGGAATTTCAGATAGCTCCACGGTTCCACGGCTTCCGCCAGGAACTGCTCCACGTCGTCCTCCTGCAGGCCGTCGGCCACCAGGGAGCCGTCGCTGGCCATCACGCGGATGCCACCGCCGCGGCGGCCGCCGTAGTGCTCCCAGCTGCCGTCCTGCCCCACTAGCCCTAGAAATAAGGAGGGAAAGTTGCCGAACACCTCCAGCTCCTCCCGCAGCTGGGTGTCGAGCAGTTGCTTGAACAGGCTCAAGCCCCGCTCGGCAATGGCGAAGGCTTCCGGAAGCCCCGCCTGGATCTGGTCGCGCTGCTCCGGGCTGAGGGGGCTGCGCACGCCCCCGGGCACGGCCCAGGCGGCGTGGATTTTGCGGCCCCCCAGGCCCTCAATCACCCCCTGGCCGAACTGGCGCAGCCGGATGCCGGCGCGGGCCAGGTCGGGGTCGGCGGCGATCAGGCCAAACAGGTTGCGCTGGGCTGGATCGCTGTCCCAGCCCAGGAGGAAATCTGCACTGCTGAGGTGAAAGAACGAGAGGGCGTGGCTCTGGATGAGTTGCGCCAGGTTCATCAACCGCCGCAGTTGTTCGGCAGCCGGTGGAATGGCAAGGCCCAGGATTTTGTCGCCGGTTTTCGCCGCGGCCAGCAGATGGCTCACCGGGCAGATGCCGCAGATGCGCGCGGTGATCGCCGCCATCTCGGTGAAGGGCCGGCCCTCGCAGAACCGCTCGAAACCGCGGTATTCGGTCACGTGAAAGCGCGCCGTCTCCACGGCACCGCTCCCATCGAGCTGAATCGTGATCTTGGCGTGCCCTTCGATGCGGGTCACGGGATCGATCGTGATGCGTCGAGGGGTGGATTCGGGGGGCATGGCGCGGCGTCCTCAACCGAAGCGGATCAGTTCGGGGCCACTGAGCTCGGGCCATTCGCCCCGCAGCAAGGGCTCCACCACCGCCCGGATGCGGCTGGCCGAGGGTGGGCAGCCCGGCAGGTAGAGATCCACCGGCACCACCTCATGCACGGGCAGCACCCGCTCCAGCAGCTCAGGCACGATCCCGGGGGCATGGGGCCGTTGGCCACTGCCATCGGCCAGCTCGAGGTAGGCGCGCCTCAGCACGGGATCGGCACCCTGCAGCATGTTGCGCATCCCGGGGATGTTCGCCGTCACGGCGCAATCGCCGAAGGACACCAGCACCGTGGTGTTGGCCCGCACCTGCTGAATCAGGGCCAGGTTGTCGGTATTGGCCACCCCGCCCTCCACCAGGCAGATGTCCACGGCTTCGGGGTAGTCCTTGCGGTCGCAGGCCACCGGGCTGTACACGATGTCGGCCTGCTGTGCGAGCTCCAGCAGCCATTCGTCGAGGTCGAGGAACGACATGTGGCAACCGGAGCAGCCCGCCAGCCACACCGTGGCCAACCGTTGCCTGCGGGGGCTTCTTGGGGTCATGGGTTCCATCGCTGCTGCTGCCGGGCCTGCATCAGCGCCTGGAGTCGGGCGGGCTCGCTGTGCTTTTCCTCGGTGGTGTCACCCCTGTGGAACAGGGCGCCGGTGGGGCACACCTCCACGCATTTGCCGCAGTTGGTGCAGGCGTCCACGGCACCCCAGGGCTCCTCGAGCCCGGCAATGATCCGGCAGTGTTCCCCGCGCCAGCCCACATCCCACACATGGGCCCCTTCCACCTCGTCGCACACGCGCACGCAGCGGGTGCAGAGCACGCAGCGGTTGTGATCCAGCCCGAACAGCGGGTGGGAGAGATCCACGTGGCGATCGGGGAAGCGATAAGTCAGGCGGCTGTGGTCCATGCCCACCTCCACCGCCAGATCCTGCA
>CANHMF010000091.1 GCA_947461705.1 Synechococcaceae cyanobacterium | reverse complement strand
CCCTGGCGCTCCTGCAAAATTGTGAACCAGGTGATTCAGCTCAACGGCTCCTCAGCCACCACCATGGGGAACGTGATCTTCACCGATGCTGCAGGCAGCACCACCAGCGTTGACAAGACCTGGAACTTTGTGAAGGAAACGGATGGCAGCGTGCGGATCGTGTTGCACCATTCATCCCTGAACTACGGCGGCTGAGGATCATCTCGCAACCCACCACTCCCCTGCCCCAACCACGCTGGTGGGTGGCGGGTGACCTCGATGGCGTCCTGGGCCTCGGGCTCGACAACCTGATCCAGATCCTGCTGATCGTTGGCCTCTGCCGTGGCGTGCTCGGGTACCCCGACAGCCTCGTGTTCGGCACGATCCTGCCGGCCACAGGCATCAGCTTGGTGGTGGGCAACCTGGCCTACGCCCGCCAGGCCTTTCAACTGGCCAGGCGGGAGGGGCGCGATGACCGCACCGCCCTTCCCTACGGCATCAACACGGTGAGCCTGTTCGCCTACGTGTTTCTGGTGATGCTGCCGGTGAAACTGGCCGCCCTGAGCCAGGGCCTGAATGAAGCCGATGCCGTGACCCTCTCCTGGCAAGCGGGGCTGATCGCCTGCCTGGGGTCGGGGCTCATCGAAGCGGCCGGTGCCTTCGTGGCCAGCGGCCTGCGGCGCTGGTTACCGCGAGCTGCCCTGCTCTCCACGCTCGCGGGGATTGCCCTGGGCTACATCGCCCTGGGATTCCTGCTGCGCACCTATGCGCACCCCGTGGTGGGGCTAGCCGTGCTGGCCGTGATCCTGGTGGGCTACTACGCCCCCGTGCGCTGGCCCCTACCCGCCGGCCTGGTGGCCGTCCTGCTGGGCATCGTCCTGGCCTGGGCCACCGGCCTGATCCGCCTCAACCCCGTGGCCTGGCAGAACAGCACAGCGCTGATCGGCCTGCATCTGCCGCACCTGCAGCTGGAAGCCCTGTGGCAGGCCCGCAGCCAGCTGCTGCCGTGGCTGGGGGTGATCGTGCCCATGGGCCTGTTCAACGTGATCGGCTCCCTCCAGAATCTGGAAAGCGCCGAGGCGGCAGGGGATCGCTACCCAGTGCGCAGCTCCCTGCTGATCAACGGCATCGGCAGCCTGGCCGCTGCCGCCCTGGGATCCTGCTTCCCCACAACCCTCTATATCGGCCATCCCGGCTGGAAGGCGATGGGCGCCCGCATCGGCTACTCGTGGCTCAACGGGGTTGTGATGGGAGTCGCCTGCCTGCTGGGGCTGTTTGGGGTGATCGGCCAGCTTGTACCGATCGAAGCGGGCATGGCCATCGTGCTCTACATCGGCCTGGTGATCGCCGCCCAGGCCTTCCAGGCCACCCCGCTGCGCCATGCACCGGCCGTGGCCCTGGGCCTGCTCCCCGGGCTGGCGGGCTGGGGCGCACTGATGCTCAAGGCGGGGCTGCGGGCCGGCGGCAGCGGCACCGCCACACACCCGTTTGGTCCAGCCCTGCTCCAGCCCCTGGCCCAGGCCGATGTGTGGGCAGCCGGAGCCTTTGCCCTGGAGCAGGGCCAGATCGTCGCAGCCATGCTGCTGGCCGGAATGCTGGTGTATGTGATCGAAGCGCGCTTGCTGGCGGCGGCAGCCTGCGCCGCCATCGCAGCCGTGCTGGCCTGGTTCGGCGTGATCCACGCCTGGCAGTTCACCAGCGCCGACACCGTGCTTCAGCTCGGCTGGGGGGTGGGCCGACCCTGGGCCCTGGGCTACGCGGTGATGGCCCTGGTGTTCCTGGCCGCCAGGCTGGGCTCAGGACGCTCGGCTACTTGCCACGACAGAAGCGGGCAAAAATCCCAGGGCCGCTGCTGCTCGGCCGGCACCGATCGGAGTCAGTAGAGGCGGCTGCAGCCCGGAGTGGGCGTGAGTTTGAGCAGCGACCAGAGGGCGCCGTACTGGGCGGCTGAGAGGGAGAGCTCGGCCTGCATCAGGCCCCCGGCGGGCGAACCCGGCGCCGCCGAGGCCCCGAGCTTGGTGTTCAGCTCCAACAGCGGCTGGCAAATCTCCTCCAGGGAGGAGTTGAGGTTCTCGACCGCCGCGGCCGGCCCGGCCCCGAGGGCGAGCAGCGCCATCAGACCCAGCAGAACTCTGGAGATCCGGGGGCGGACGCTGCCGATGCTGCGGGGCCACCCGGCGGCCGGGCCTGGGATGCGGCGCTGTGCAATGGCCATGGGTGCCCCTCAGTGGGGGCAGTATCGGCGAGCTCTACTTGCCGATGCAGAAGCGCGAGAACACCCGATCCAGCACCGCCTCGCTCACCTCCTCGCCGGTGATCTCGCCCAGGGCTCGGACGGCGGCGCGCAGGTCGATGGTCCAAAAGTCCCAAGGGAGCTGCTGCTGGGCAGCCTCGAGGCTGCGGGCCAGGGCCTCGGCGGCCGCGGCGGCAAGGTCGCGCTGGCGGCGGTTGAGGGCCACCTGCAGGCCCTGGTCGCCGCCGTGGCCACAGCGGCGCAGCAGGGCCTGCTCCAGCTGCTCCTGGCCCACGCCCGAGAGGGCACTGATGCAGACATCGGCAGGGCAGGGAGCGACGGGCCCGGCCGTGCCCTCCGCGAGATCCGCCTTGTTGCCCACCACCAGCAGAGGCACGTCCGGGGGCACCTGCGCGCGCAGCTCCTGGTCGGCCGCGGTCCAGCCGGCCTCCAGATCGAACAACAGCAACGCCACATCGGCGGCAGCCAGAGCGGCGCGGCTGCGCGCGATGCCCAGCTGTTCCACCCGGTCGTCGGTGGCGCGGATGCCGGCGGTGTCAAGCAGGGTGAGCGGCACGCCCTGGATCACCAGCTCGCTCTCCACCAGGTCGCGAGTGGTGCCGGGCAGGTCGGTCACGATCGCCCGCTCCATGCGGCTGAGCCGATTCAGCAGGCTCGACTTGCCCACGTTGGGGCGACCCACGATGGCGACCCGCAGACCGTCGCGCAACAGCTCCCCCTGGCGCGCCTCCGCCACCAGCTGCTCCAGCGCTGCCCGCACCGCCTCAAGCTCCGCCACCACCGCGGCGCCATCGAGGGGAGGCAGATCCTCCTCGAAATCCACCCGGGCCTCCAGCTCCGCCAGCTGGTCCAGCAAGCGCTCCCGCAGGCCGCCAATGCGCTGCTGCAGGCCGCCGTCGATGCCGGCCATGGCCAGCTGGGCGGCCCGGCGGCTGCGGGCGGTGATCATCTCGCTGATCGCCTCGGCGCGGGTGAGGTCGAGCCGGCCGTTGAGAAAAGCCCGCTGGCTGAATTCCCCGGGCACGGCCCGGCGGGCGCCGGCCGCCAGCACCAGTTCCAGCACCCGCTGCACCGCCACCAAGCCACCGTGGCAGTGGAGCTCCACCACATCCTCACGGGTGAAACTGCGCGGGGCCTGCATCCACAGCAGCAGGGCTTCATCCACCCGTTCCGCCGTGGCGGGATCCACCACGTGGCCATAGAGCACCCGATGGCTGTGCCAGGGCTGGGTACCGGGGGCCACAAACAGCCCCTGCCCGATGGCCGCGGCGGCAGGCCCCGAAATCCGCACGATCGCCACGCTGCCTTCACCGGGGGCAACGGCCGTGGCAACCGCCGCGATGGTGTCCTCAATCAAGGCAGCTGTGGGAACCCGTTAGACCAGTCTCAACTGCCGCCGGATGGGAAGCCGGGACACACCATCAGATCGATGTGACCACCCACGGGGTGACGCCATTCGCGGAACTCCTCGGCAAGGGCCCGATGGGCCCACGGCTGCTGGCCCGCTTCCAGCTCAAGCAGACGCTGATGCACCCGATCCAGGGTGTCGTCGATCAGTTGGGCGGCTTGGTCGGAGGTCATGGCAACTCCCCGGTGTGGCGCCGTTGTACGAGCTGCGCGGGCGAAACGCTGTAGTGCTGCGCACTCAGCAGCAGCCGTGTCGGCAGACGCCAACCTGCAGGCGTGGGAAGATCCCCTATCTGCAGAGCACGGGCGTGGCGAACGACAACGGGTCCCCACGGTCGGCACTCGCCGCCTTACTGGTTGCCCTCGGCGCGATCGGAGGGCTGGCCCTGCTGGGTTGGCTCACGGTTGTGCTGCTGGATCTCAAGCACCTGAACACCTCGGGCTTCACCCTGCCCTGACATCAGGCGCCCTCAACCAATGCCAGTGCGGGCGAGGTCGAGCACATCGGCCATCGAACGGATCTGGTCCATGGTGGTGCGCAGCTGGGCAGCGCTGGCAAGTTCCACCCGCAGGTCGATGCGGGCCGGCCTACCGGGATTCGTGCGCACCCGAGCATCGCTCACATTGATCCGGCTATCCGACAGGCGCGTGAGGATGTCCTTGAGCACGCCCACGCGGTCCAGCACTTCGATGCGCAGCTGCACCGGATAACGGCGCCGCTGGTCGTCGGCCAGGGAGTTCCAGCGCACCGGCAACCGCCGCTCGGCCGGTACTGGCGTGAGATTGCCGCAGTCCTGGCGGTGAATCGTGATGCCGTGATTCCCCAGGGCCACGGTGCCCACGATCGGCTCGCCCGGCAGGGGGGTGCAGCAGCCGCCCATGCGGTATTCCAGGCCCTCCAGGCCCAGGATGGGGCTGGCATCGCCGTGGGCCGTGGGGGGCTGGTGGCCCTGGGCCGACACATTGCGGGCCAGCTCTTCGTTGCTCAGGACAGGCGCCGCCGCCGCGGTGGCCAGGCGTAGCTCCTCCCGCAGGCGGTTGAGCACCTGGTGCAGGGTGACCCCGCCAAAGCCGATGGCAGCCAGCAGGTCTTCCGTGCCCACCAGGTTGCAGCGCCGGGCCACCTTGGCCATGGCCTCGCCATGCAGCAGGGCATCGAAGCCATCCCGCCCGAGCTCCCGCTCGAGCATCGCCGTGCCCCGCAGGATGTTGTCCTCGCGGTGGCTTTTCTTGTACCACTGGCGGATGCGATTACGCGCCGTGGGGGTGGCCACGAAGTTGAGCCAATCCAGGCTGGGGTGCGCACTCTTGGCGGTGATCACCTGCACGAAGTCGCCGTTCTGCAGGGGCGTGGCCAGGGGGCAGAGGCGATCGTTGATGCGAACACCCTGGCAGTGATTGCCTACCTCGGAGTGGATGCGATAGGCGAAGTCCACGGCCGTGGAGCCCTTACGCAGCCCCACCACATCACCGCTGGGGGTGAACACAAACACCTCTTCATCGAACAGGTCTTCCTTGATGGAGCGCAAGAAGTCGTTGCTGTCCTCGCCAACGCCATCCTTCTGCCAATCCACCAGCTGCCGCAGCCAGTTGAAGCGCTCAGCATCATTGCCTGTGGCCGCTGGCGAGCCGCCCTCCTTGTATTTCCAGTGGGCAGCAATGCCGAACTCCGCCACCTGATGCATGTCCGCCGTGCGGATCTGCACCTCAATCGGCCGATGGCGACCGATCACCGCCGTATGCAACGACTGGTAGCCATTGGGCTTGGGCAGGCCGATGTAGTCCTTGAAGCGACCGGGGATGGGCCGGAAGGTGTCGTGTACCACCGCCAGGGCCCGGTAGCAGCTCTCCAGGTTGGGGGTGAGGATCCGCAGGGCCGCCACGTCATAGATCTCGTGGAAGGCCTTCTGCTGGCGCTGCATCTTGCTCCAGATGCCGTAGAGGTGCTTGGGCCGGCCACTCACATCGCAATCATGCAGGCCAGCGGCGGCAAGGCGATCGCGCAGCAGCTGCACCGTGACCCCGAGCCGCTCCTCCCGCTCACTGCGCTTGGTGGCCACCTGCTGCTGGATCTCGCGGAAGGCCTCCGGCTCGAGGATTTTGAAGGCCAGATCTTCCAGTTCCCACTTGAGCCGGCCGATGCCTAGGCGGTTGGCCAGCGGGCCGTAGATCTCGCGGGTTTCACGGGCAATGCGCTGCTGCTTCTCGGGCTTGAGGGCCCCGAGGGTGCGCATGTTGTGCAGGCGGTCGGCCAGCTTCACCAACACCACACGGATATCACTGGCCATGGCCAGAAACATGCGCCG
The DNA here is from genome assembly GCA_947461705.1 of Synechococcaceae cyanobacterium. Lineage (GTDB taxonomy): Bacteria > Cyanobacteriota > Cyanobacteriia > PCC-6307 > Cyanobiaceae > Vulcanococcus. The sequence continues at coordinate 3,195 of CANHMF010000091.1, read as the reverse complement.
CAGGTTTTCAGCCTGGGCCTCTGTTTTGTTGGTGAAGTGAATGCCGCCGAGCTTAGTGACGCCCTCCACCAGGCCCCGCACCTCAGCACCGAAGTGCTGCTCGATCTCCTCGGGGGTCACGTCGGTGTCTTCCACCACGTCATGGAGGAAGCCAGCCGCGATCACGCCGGCACTGGCGCCGATATCGCGCAACAGATCAGCCACCGCCACCGGATGGCAGATGTAGGGCTCGCCGCTGGCCCGCACCTGGCCGTCGTGGAGCTGAAAGGCGAAATCAAAAGCCGAAGCCAGCAGAGCCTCGGCATCGGTGGGACAACTCCCGCCGGTTCCCGGGGGCACATGCTCCACGCAGCGTCGCAGCCACTCCGGCAAGGGGATGCCGTAGTCGTCCGGGGTGCGAATCAGCCGGCGGCCCAGGGGCATGGGCGGCGCAGAGGCAGCTGCTTCGGCCGTGGCTGGCACCGCGTGGAGCATGGCGCTCTGCGTTTGAAACCATCGTATGCAGCGGGCGAAACAAACCGTCCGCGAGTGCTGGTTCGCAGTCCAAGCTTGAGCCACCCTCCGCCCCTGCTCAGCCGCCATGGCCGCGCCCTCCACGACCGGCCCGGTGCTTGCCCTGAAGCAGCTGGTGGTGCAGTACCCCGGCAGCGACACCCCCACCCTCAACGGGCTGGATCTGATCCTCCACCCGGGGGAACGCCTCGCCCTGGTAGGCCCATCCGGCTGTGGCAAAAGCACCGTGGCGCGGGCCGTGCTGCAACTGCTCCCGCAGGGCAGCACCTGCAGCGGTGCACTGCAACTCACGGGTCAGGACCCGCGCCAGCTGCGGCGCTCGGCCCTGCGCCATCTGCGCGGCGAAGCGGTGGGCCTGGTGTTCCAGGACCCGATGACCCGGCTGAACCCCCTGCTCACCATCGGGGAACACCTCAGCGACACCCTGGCCGACCATCGCCCCCGCTGGACGCGCCGGCAGCTGCGGCTGCGGGCGGAGGATCTGTTGGAGCGGGTGGGAATCCAGGCCGACCGCTACAGCAGTTATCCCCATCAATTCAGTGGCGGCATGCGCCAGCGCCTGGCCATCGCCCTGGCCATGGCCCTAGAGCCGCCCCTGGTGATCGCCGATGAGCCCACCACCAGCCTGGATGTGGCGGTGGCAGGCCAGGTGATGGGGGAACTCAGCGCACTGTGCGAGGAATCGGGCAGTGCGCTGCTGCTGATCACCCACGACCTGGCCATGGCGGGCCGCTGGTGCCAGCAGATCGCCGTGCTGGATCGCGGCCAGCTGGTGGAACAGGCCCCCGCCCGGCAACTCCTCAGCCAGCCCCGTTCCGCCCTGGCCCAACGGCTGGTGGCGGCCGCCCGCAGCCGGGAGGGCAGCCCCACCCCGGCCGCCCCTGCGGCGACACCGGTGCTGCTGGAGCTGGAGGGCCTGCGTTGCTGGCATCCGCTGCCCTCCCTGCCCTGGCAGCGGCGCTGGTACAAGGCGGTGGATGGCGTGAGCCTGCAGCTGCACGAGGGCGAAACCATCGGCGTGGTGGGAGCCTCCGGCTGCGGCAAGAGCACCCTGTGTCGTGCCCTGATGGGGCTGGTGCCCGTGCGGGGCGGCACTGTGCGGCTGCGGGGGCAGGAGCTAAACCGCCGGGCCCTCCGTTGCATCCAGATGGTGTTCCAGGACCCCCTGGCCTGCCTGAACCCGGCCATGACGGTGGGCCAGGCGATCGCGGATCCCCTGCTGATCCATCGGCTCTCCAGCCACGCCGAGGCCCGGGAGCGGGCACGTGGGCTGCTGGCCGCCGTGGGGCTGAACCCACCGGAGACGTTTGAACACCGCCTGCCCCGCCAGCTCTCCGGCGGCCAGCAACAGCGGGTGGCCATCGCCCGCGCCCTGGTGCTCGATCCCCAGGTGCTGCTCTGCGACGAGAGCGTGAGCATGCTCGATGCCGAGGTGCAGGCCGAAGTGCTGGAGCTGCTGCGGGAGCTGCAGCAGCGCCTGGGCCTTGGGATGCTCTTCGTGACGCACGACCTGGCGGTGGCCAGTGGCTTCTGCCAGCGGGTGATCGTGCTGGATGGCGGCCGGATCGTGGAGGAGGGGCCTGGGGATCAGCTGCTGGCTGCCCCCCAGGCGCCGATCACGCGCACGCTGGTGGAAGCCTGTCCGCGCCTGCCCGCCGCCTGAGCAGCGCGAGCAGCTTCTCCATCACCTCCGGCAACGGCGCTTCAAACAGCATTCGCTCGCGGGTGATCGGATGATCCAGCCCCAGCTGGATGGCATGCAGGGCCTGCCCCGGCAGGGCCATCGGCAACTTGCGGCACCGGCTGTAGGTGGGATCCCCCACGATCGGATGGCCGATGTGGGCGCAGTGCACCCGGATCTGGTGGGTACGACCGGTGTCCAGCTTGAAGCGCAACAGCGAATAGTCGCCCAGCCGCTCCACCAGGGTCCAGTGGGTGCAGGCGTGGCGGCCGGTGTCATCGTGCACCACCGCATATTTCTTGCGATCAGCGGGATGGCGGCCGATCGCGCCCACGATCGTGCCGTGGTCGGCGGCAGGCACGCCATGCACCACCGCCACGTAGTTGCGCGAGGCCACCCGCTGCTGGATCTGCACCTGCAGCTTCACCAGCGCCTCCTGACTCTTGGCCACCACGATGCAACCGGTGGTGTCCTTGTCGAGCCGGTGCACGATGCCCGGGCGCAGTTCACCACCGATGCCGGGCAGGTCGGGGCAGTGGTGCAGGAGGCCGTTCACCAGGGTGCCGTCCTTGTTGCCCGGTGCCGGGTGCACCGTGAGGCCGGCGGGCTTGTTGAGCACGATCAGGTGCTGGTCTTCAAACAGCACATCCAGGGGAATGTCCTGGGCCAGCAGGTAGGGCAGGGGCTCGGGTGGCGGCATCCACAGCTCCACCGTGTCGTGCTGGCGCAGGGGAGTCTTGGCGCGGCCGGTGGCGCCGTTCACCCGCACATAGCCGGCATCGATGAACTTCTGAATGCGCGCACGGCTCTGCTCGGGGCGCTGGGCCACCAACCAGCGATCCAGCCGCATGGGGAGCGGCTTGGGATAGCTGAGCGTGAGCAACTCGCCGTCGCCGTCGCCGAACCCACTCATGGCTGTCCTGGAACCTTGGCCGCCGCGGGCAATTCCAGGGCAATGGGGCCGAGCACGCCGCGGCGGAAGTCGTCGAGCAGGCGCTGGG
>CANHMF010000090.1 GCA_947461705.1 Synechococcaceae cyanobacterium | reverse complement strand
GGCAACAATGTGCTGGCTCAGTCGCGTTGGCGAACGGCGCGTCTTCTCCCGGGGTCAGGCCCGCTGCGGCAGATGCGATGCCGCAGCGGCCTAATCCATTGACCCTAAAGCACCTCTCGTGTCAGCCGGGTTGCCAGTTGGCAGGGGGTTCCGGCTTCTCACTGTCCTTGAGGGAGGGGAAGGTGCTGCGGATCTGAGCGGTGATGGCCTGGCGCACCGTTTGCCGGAACTGCTCAGCCGCGGCTTGGCTCAACACCGGGTAGCTCGTGTCGCTGCTGGCCTCACCCCGCAGGGGCTTCCAGCTTGTTTTCTCCCGCTGCTTGAGCTCTTCCAGGGGGGTGAGGAAGTCGAACGCGAGGTTGCGGCCGGAGGCTGCAGCCTCCGCAATCCACTGCTCCCGCAGGGGAATCAGCTCCTTGGCCTTGAGGGTGTCAGGCAGTCCCAGCACCGGCTCGTAGTAATCGAGGGCGCGCAGCTCCTCCTCCAGCAGCACCGGCCAGGCACCCTGCTCGGTGGCGTCGAGGCGGGCCTCGGCGCCACTGGCCCGCATGGCTTCGAGATAGAAGGCCAGCCAGCGGTAGTGCGACTTGTCACGGGTGCGTTTCTTCTCCGAGCCCTTGCCGGTGGCGCGCTTGGGCAGGGCGGCTTCTGCCTTGCGCAGGAAGACCCGGTCTTCCCGTTCGAGGTTGATGGCACCCCAGCGCTGGCGGTACTCCCAGAGCTCTTCGTACTTGCGCACGTCCTCTGCGGTCCACCCCAGGGCCTTCAGCTCTTCTGCCCTGTTCTCCTCGCCTGTCTGCACGCGTCTGTTGCCTTGATGCGTGCGCACCCTAGGTCCCGTCTATCCGCCACAACATGGTCTATGGCCTGGTGGTGGGGATCAGCCGGATGCCGTTGCGGTCCAGCTTGATCTCAAAGCTGTCCCCCGGTTGGAGATCCAGCAGCTCGGTGTAGGCCTTGCCCACCATCAGATTGCCGTTGAAATGCACGTGGGTGCTGAAGGTGAGTTTGCGGCCCTCTTTGCTGAGGTCCTTGCCCTGGTCATCCCGGAAGCTGAGTCCCTTGGCCTCCAACAGGGCTTCATAGAAGTCGCTGTAGTGGAGTCGTTCAGAGCCGTCTTTCTTGGCGCTCACATAGCCGCAATTCCGCACGAGTTCTGATTTGGAAATGGGTCCAAGATCCCGCACCTTGGTGAGCAGTTCTGTGCCACGAAGCATGGATCTTCTGAAGATGGGTTTGTTCTACCGCTGCCCGTGTCTCTGTGCGTCGTGTGCACCTGCTCTGCCGCGGATCTGCCCGAGGTCAGAGGCTGGCGAGCGCTGTTGGCATCCAGCGCGTCCCGCAGGACGTTGCCCGCTGCCGTCATGACTATGAAAGAAGTCCCTGCTCCGGGTGCTAGGTGGAGACGAATCTCAGCGGCTTGACGCAGGCAGTGTCGATTCCCGTCGCTGGCCTCACCCTCGCCGGAGATCTGATGCTTCCCGCTCAGCCCCGGGGCCTGGTGACCTTTGCCCATGGCAGCGGTAGCAGTCGCTTCAGTCCACGCAATCGCTATGTGGCGGATGTGCTGCACGCGGCGGGATTGGCCACCCTGCTGTTTGATCTGCTCACGCAGCAGGAGGCCGCCGAGGAAGCAACGTACCGTGCACCGCGCTTCGATATCCCCCTGTTGCAGGACCGCCTGCTAGCTGCCATCGACTGGTGTGTGCAGCAGCCCCAGTTGGAGCCGCTACCGCTGGGCCTGTTCGGTGCCAGCACAGGCGCCGCCGCCGCTCTGGAAGCCGCCGCTGCCAGGCCCCAGCTTGTGCAGGCCCTTGTGGCCCGAGGCGGGCGTCCGGACCTGGCCTTTGACGCCCTCTCGCTGGTGCGCTGCCCCACGCTGTTGATCGTGGGGGCCCTGGATGTGGATGTCCTGGAGCTCAATGCCTGGGCCGCAGCGCACCTGTGCGCCTCCCACGATCTGCTGGTGATTCCCGGGGCTGGTCATCTGTTCAGTGAGCCGGGCACGCTGCACCAGGCGGCGGCGGCGGCCCGCGACTGGTTCCTGCAGGCCTTGGACCAATCCTGACCGCGTTGCTTCCGCTGGACACAGCGGTGGATGGGGCGCGTCGGTGTGATGGGCCATCACCAGTTCGCCCCGGTTTCAACCAGGGTGTGCTCGAATCTGCGCCCCCGTGGCTCACCGCTGCAGGCATCGACTTCAGTTGTGGCGTGGCTGGCCGCAGGCTGCAGCACATCTGGCGTCTCAACGGCGCAATGTTAGGTGTTGAGAGCAGACAAATGGGCTTTAGTGTTTGAGGGCTGAGGCTAAGGCTTTGTCCCAGATGTCTCGGTTGCTACTGATTCGTTCTTCGCTGGATTTGTTCGATGAATGATCGCTTTCGCGTGCTTCAGCGTCAGCCGCGACGCATCTCAATCACCCTCAGCTACCACGTGCATGAGGCTCTCTTAAGTCGTTCAGAGGAGGAGGGGCGTTCCGTGTCCAACCTGTGTGCATTCCTGCTGGAAGACGCTCTGCGTGATCAACGCAGTTCGTTGATGCCATCACCATCAGTCCCGCCGGCGGTGAATGGATTGATGCCCAATGGTCGTGTCAAGTCGCGTAGTTTTTAGCTTGCCTTTTGAGATGAGCTGCAGAACTGCAGCGATGTTCAAGCTGATGGCTGGAGCTCCCTAGATTCCTAATGAAGAATCTAGGGAGCCTTTCTGTGTCCAGGCCTCGCCGCCGCTCCCATCCCCGCCTCACGTTGGCGGCCAAGATCCGCGACCGCGATTGGATCGCGGTGCGCTGGCGCGTGCCTGCTGTGCTCAGGCCGCTGCTGCCAAGCCAGCTCTGTCTGCGCTTGGTGGATCTCAATCCCCTGGATCCTCTGGCTGCAGCTCTGGTGCTGCAGGAGTGGTTGGTGCCCGCCGACCGAGGGGAATGGTTCCTCACTGCGCCAGCGGTGGAGCGGGTGTATCAGGTGCGGCTCGGTTGCCTCGATGCCCAGGCAGGTTGGCAGGAATGGGCACGATCCAGTCGTCTGCGCTGTCTGAGGCCAGCACCACATCGGTTGCTGGTGCCCGTGCGCAAGCGTGAGCCGTGCCATCCACGCCAGAGGCTATGGCTATTTGCCGATGCCAAGTTATTGGTGCATGGAGCAACCATGCGCCATGCCCAGCTGGTGTTTTCCGGTCAGCCTGTGCAGGTGGAGATTGATGGCACCTTCTGCTTCGATGTCCCCCTGAGGGAAGGGGTGGATCGTTTCTCCTTGTTGGCCCAGCCAGGGCTTGAGCCTGGCCCTGCCATCAGCCGGAGCGGTTGGATCCGCAAGGAAACAAGGCTGGGGTGAGCGAGCGGCGCAGTTTGGTGAGGGCATGGCGCTCCAGCCGTTGCACCTGGTCCTTGCTGCGGCCAATGAGCCGTGCCACCTCGGCGAAGGATCGGTGGGTGTCACTGCCGTAGCGGAGCTTGATCACAGCCAGTTCAGGGGTGGAGAGTTGATGCATCTGGCTGTGCATCCAGCTGTAGTCGTCCTCGATTTCGGGCATGTTGCTGTCAGTCACGGTGTCCAACAGGGTCATGTCCCCATCGCTGCCGTTGAGTTGTTGATCGAGGGAGATCGTGTTGCTGCGGTGGTTGATCGAGAGGGCATAGAGCACCCGCTCCTCATTTTCCCCCAGGGCGTCCGCCAGCTGCGTGGCATTCAGCGGTTCCTTGCCATTCACCTGAAGGGTTTCCGCCTTGTTGGCAAGGCTCACCAGATTCACCGGGATCCGAATGGATCCGTTGTGCTCCTGGAGGTAGCGATTGATGGATTGGCGAATCCACCAGTAGCCATAGGTGGAGAATTTGTAGCCACGGGTGGGGTCGTATTTTTCAGCGGCCCTGAGTAGGCCCAGGTTGCCTGCCTGCACCAGGTCCATCGGGTCGTGGGCGAGATGTTTGAGTCGCCTGATATAGCGCAGGGCTACGGTCACCACCAAGCGCAGGTTGGCATTCACGATCCGTTTGAGGGCTCGGCGGCCGCGCCGTTCGAGCACTTTGGGCGGATTGGGGTCGTCCATCCATTCCTTCACGATCGTGCCCAGGTGAACTTCTTCCTGGGCAGTGAGGAGAGGCACACGACCAATGGTACGCAGGTAATCACCAAAGGCATCACTCATCGCTGGGTGGGATGCAGGTGTCCAATCTTCTGCTGGATTGATGGAAAATTGATTGCTCTGAAGCGGAGGTGCGGTGTGTCTGCAGCGGTGGGGTTCGTCGTGCAGGACGCCAGGATGCATAGGCCTGGTTCCGGATTTTCTTGCTCAGAACCACTTGCCAGAGTTGCCCTTGGCGGGACCGGAAGAAGCCGGCACAGCTCATCAGGTAGTAGCGCCAGAAGCGATAGAAGTCGTGATGGATATCGTGTTGAAGTTCAGGCCAAGCGGCATCAAAGTTCTGCCACCAAGCCATGAGCGTCAGGTCGTAGTCCTTGCCGAAGTTCTCCCAATCCTCCAGCAGAAAATGGGATTCAAACCCACGGCAGAACTGGGTGGCGGATGGCAGTCGCCCGCCTGGAAAGATGTGGGCGTCAATCCATGCATCCGTTCGGTGGGTTGTGCGATCGGATCCGATGGTCTGCACCAGTGCCAGTCCATCGCTGTGCAGTAATTGATTTAGGGTATTGTGGAACTGGCTGTGGTTGCGTGGTCCTACATGTTCAAACATGCCAATCGAGGCAACCCGATCAAAGGGCTCGTTGACCAATTGAGGTAGTTTGCGATAGTCGCAGAGTGCAACTTGGATTGGTAGGTTCCCCAGGTATTCCTTGATGTAACCAGCTTGCCGGGAAGACACCGTGATGCCCGTCACATTGACTCCATAGTTGCGGGCGGCATAGGCCGCCAGGCTTCCCCAGCCACAGCCGATATCCAGCAGTGTTTGTCCTGGCTCCAGCTCTAACTTCTCGCAGATCAGTCTGAGTTTGTGCTCCTGGGCAGTGTTGAGGTCGTCCGCCTGTCGCCAGTAGCCGCAGCTGTACGCCATCTGGGGGTCGAGCATGGCGGCATACACCCTGGGGTCGATGTCGTAGTGGCGCTGACCCACCACAAACGCTCGGCGCAGAGATTGCGGGTTCAACCAGCGCTCGCGCACCAGCTCGGCCAAGCTCTGCAGCTGCAGCCTTTTGCTCAGAGGTTCGTGGCCGTTGGCCTGCAGGAGCCTGTTGATGAGCTCATCGAGTTGATCGCAATCCCAATCGCCCCGTACATAGCTGTTTCCCAGGGCTAGAGAGCCATGGCGGAGCAGGTCAGTGAAGAGTGCTGGATTATGCACTTGCAGGTCCCACGGCCGCTCACCGTTGAATTGCACATCTGCTTTTTTTGCAACGGTGGCAATCGCCGTAGGAATGGCCATGGTGCTGGCATTACTGGCACCAATCAAGCGCTATTTGGAGCGATTCCCTGAATCTGTTGTGGATCTGCGGCAGATTGTGGGCGAGGCTGCTGCTGGGATCGGGCACCCTCGCCGGAGCCTTCAATCGATGGCTACTTCGACGGCCGAAGCTTGGCTCGTTGGAACTTTGGGAAGCTCAACCTCCAATAGGCCATCATGGAAATGGGCTTTCAACTGTTCAGCATCAATGTTCGATGGCAGGGTGAAGCTGCGCATGAAGTTGCCATAGCTGCGCTCGATGCGGTGGTGACGCCAGCCTTGCTCTTCCGTTTCCTTGCGTCGCTCACCCTCTAGAACGAGAATACCATTTTCAATCTTCACCTTGACATCCTTTTTCTCCACGCCAGGTAGTTCAGCGTGAATCTGAAACTCCTTGTCGTTCTCGCTGATATCCACCCGCGGACACCACTCGCCATTGCCACCCGATTCGCCCGAGCGCATCACCGGCAGGCTGAGATTGCGGCTGTAGCGATCCAGAAGATCTTCAAAGTCCCGGAGTGGTTCCCATTTCATCAAGGCCATGATGGCTGGAGTGCAACGTCATGCTCAACCTATGAAGTGATCTGTGGGTTCATGGCAGACGCTGCTGAGCTGATTTGGATGTGCAGCAGTGCCCCGCCGCGCTGGTCTGCAGAGGCGTCCCCAGTGGCCATGCCCTGGAGCTGAAACCTTGGCTGTTCACCTGGGCGGATCCCAAGGCGATCGCGTGGTCGCTGTTGCAGCCTGCCCCGCTCAACCCGCGGCGCAAGCGCACTGCTTATGGCAGTGCCATGGCCATGCTGTGTTTCTGCATCAATCGTGCTGGATCGAACCTCACTCCCGAGCGTCCTCGGGTGCTGGAGCGCGCTAAGCAGGAACTTTGCGGGCTTGCCCAGTAGTGCCATGCGTCATGGGCTGGGTGCGGATTGATCAAACCGGCAGCTCTTGTGGATAGCGGGGGGAGTGATCCTCGCCTGTTGGGATGTGCATCCAGTCTTTGTTGAGGCATGGTTGCCGGCTTGGGATGGATTATCCATGCTGAAGAGGTTTCCCACCTGTTGTTCGGGATCCCATTCCATGCCCAACTGCAAGACATCGCTGAGCAGCGGCGGCCTCGGAGCTGCTCTCGTCATGGCCCTGTTGGCGGTGCCGTTGCCCGGCAACGCTGAAGTGCTCTACAAGCTCGACACAACGTGCAGTGTCAAAGGTGCTGCACCGGTGGCCTGCACGGTGGAGGCTGAGGAGGATGGCAAAGCCACGCTCTACCGTCACAAGATCGGCAATGTCACGGAGACGGTCCGCATCACGGACTCTCCGGTGACCATGTCCCTGTACAACGCCGTAACGAAGCAGTGGGTCGGGCTGTCCAGAGCGTCGGCGCGCTTCTCCTCCAACACCATCTGCTTCAACGGCAAACAGTTGTGTGTGGTGAACCCCAACTACCTCAATAGTGTGCGGGAGGATAACCCCGCTGCCACAGCCAAGCGAGATCTGGTGAAGGTGCACTTTGGTCGTGATGGGCGCATCGATGCCAGCTGCTACGACGATGGTTGTGAGGTGGCTCAGAAATGAACGTTCTCACAGGATTAACCCGTCTGTTGCTCGTTGGGGCGCTGGCTGCTCCTGCTGGGGCCAGGGTCGTCATGGAGAGCACCGCCCAGCCTGAGGCCGCATCCAGCCAGTTGATTGCCCGGGCTGGGGGTGGCGGTGGTCGAGTGGGTGGCGGCTCCCGAGGCGGTGGTGCTCGTGGTGGTGGTTCTCGCGGTCATACGGGCTTCAGCAGCGCTGGCGGCGGCCTCAATCGCGGCTCCGCACGGCCCACAGGCGGCTGGAGCAACAAGGTTGGAACCGACCGGGCTCGCCCCTCCATGGACCGGCCTGCGGCCAATCGCTCGTTGGCAGGATCCGGCAGTCGTGATCTCAATCGCGATGGCAATCGCACATTGAATCGTGACGGCAACCGCGATCTCAATCGCGATGGCAACCGGAACATCAGTCGGGATGTCAACCGCAATGTCAACCGCGACATTAATCGGAACATCGATCGCAACTGGGATGTCGACCGCAACTGGGGTCGCAACATTGACATCGGTGATGTGGACCTCTACCCCGGCTGGGCGCGGCCCGGTTGGGGTGTTGCACGTCCTTGGAGCTATGGCTGGTACGGGGGATGGGCCACTCCAACCTGGGGCTGGTGGGGTGCCAGGGCTGCAGCCTGGGGAGTGGGTGCGTTGGCCACTGCCGCTGTGATCAACGATGCGGTGGATGACGCCGTTGATGATCACGTGAGTTATATCGTGGTGCCCAACACCGACTATCAGCTGCTCTATGGCACCGTCCAGCCAACCAGCAGTTCGGGTGTCACCTTCGATGTCACCGCCAATGGCAGCAGCTATCGGCTCACCGCTGATTGCAACGCGGGCTATCTCAATGGCAGAGAGCCGAGTAACGCCAACGAGGCCGAGCTGCTGAATGCAGCCTGTCAGGTGGCCTATGGCTCCGCCTGAATCACCCCAGGTGATTCCACGGCCCGTCACGGATGTGACGGGCTTTTTCATGGTCGCGGGCGCTGGCCTGCATTGGATTGATGAATCCAGCAATGTTTGCTTCTTTCGCCTTTGCCTGGCTGTCCTTGTTGTTCTCTCGGTTCGCAGACTTGGATTCATGCGTGCCGCTGTGCAGGCTTGTCTTGTGCCCGCTGATGCAACTGGCCACGGTGCTATTCCGTGTATCCAGGATGGAGGATACTACCTGAGTCTTTTGGGTTGTTTCGCGGCACCTCGTCTCCATTGTGCCCTCACCCAATTCAGACCATACCCTTTGACGTCCTCTGCGCCAATGCCTCACTTCACGCGCCTTGCTCTGCTCGCGCTCTTGGCGCCATTGCCTCTGGGTGAGGCAGCTTTGGCGCTGGAGGTCGAGCCCGCGGCCCCCGTTGCTGCTGAGTCGGTGGCTGCGGATACCCCTGCAGTGAGTGAGCCTGCGGCCAGTCCAGATGACTGGGCCTTCACTGTGGAGGGCTATGGCTACTTGCCTTGGGTGGATGCCACCACCACTGTGAAGGGGTTTGAAACCACTACCTACCTGCCGCCGGGAGATATTCTCAATCTCCTGCAGTCGGTCTTCATGGGTCGGGCCAGCGCGGAGAAGGGACGCTGGGGCATTTTGGCAGACGTGGCCTACACCCAGCTTGGTGCCGAGCAATCCAAAACCACCAAGCGAGGTCTGTTCACGGGCAGCACGGAGGTGACCTCCATCAATGGCTTCTACGACCTGGCCGTTCGCTACCGTTTCGGTGCCCGTGAGTCGGCTGTTGGGACGCCTGGCCAGTACTGGATCATTCCTTACATGGGCGTTCGGGTTGTGGAGGCTCAGCTTGGAGTGAAGGCCCAGATCAAGGGCAATGGCCCCATCGGCCTCACATACGAGAACGAAGGCAACCTCAAGCGCACCTGGAGTCAGCTGTTGCTCGGTACCCAGGCTTCTGTGTTCCTCACCCCGGCCCTACGAGCCTTCGCCCGGGCTGACATCGGTGGGTTTGGGATGGCTGGAGCCCAGGATCTTTCCGGTAATGCCCAGGTTGGTTTCGGCTATGCCTTGGGAAACAACACCGATCTGAATGTGTCCTGGCGTTATGCCGGGATTGCCTACGACAACGGCGCTTCTCGTTCGACTGGTTATACGAGTGATCAGGATGGAGTGGAAGTTGGCCTGAAGTTCTACTTCTGAGCCAGCCCTATTCGCCCCGCTGCCGACCTTCGCGCAAGAGATCGGAGGGCTTGATCCGATAGGTGGATTGAAAATCGCGGCTGAAT
>CANHMF010000089.1 GCA_947461705.1 Synechococcaceae cyanobacterium | reverse complement strand
TGACCACTACAACTTCACCGCCCTAAACATCCCGCCCCACCACCCGGCGCGGGACATGCAGGACACCTTCTATCTGTCGGACAGCGAGCTGCTGCGCACCCACACCTCGCCGGTGCAGATCCGCCATCTGGAGAACACCCCCCCACCGGTGCGGATCGTGGCCCCCGGCCGGGTGTATCGCCGCGATGCCGTGGATGCCACCCACTCGCCGGTGTTTCACCAAGTGGAGGTGCTGGCCATCGACGAGGGCCTGGATTTCAGCCACCTGCGCGGCACCGTGACCGCCTTCCTGCAGCAGTTCTTCGGGGATCTGCCGGTGCGCTTCCGCGCCAGCTATTTCCCCTTCACCGAGCCCTCGGCCGAGGTGGACGTGCAATGGCGCGGCCGCTGGCTGGAGGTGATGGGCTGCGGGATGGTGGATCCGGCCGTGCTGGAAGGGCTGGGCATCGATCCCAACCGCTACAGCGGCTTCGCCGCCGGCCTGGGGGTGGAGCGCTTCTGCATGGTGCGCCACGGCATCGACGACATCCGCCGGCTGTTCACCAGCGATCTGCGCTTCCTCGAGCAGTTCTGAGCGCCACTCCCCCCGCCATGTGAAGCAAGGGCCGGCGCTGAGCGCTGGTCCCCATAAACTCCTGCTGACCCTCGCCCACGATCGGTGCCCTGCGTCGGACTGATCGTGAATGACGGCAAAGACCTCGCCCTGGCGACGGCCGATGCCATCGAGGCCCGCTTCCGCGAGGCCGGCTACGAGGTGCGACGGGCCAGCAGCTCCGGCGGCATGGTGGGGTTCGCCAACCCGGATCAGCACCTGCGCACCCTGGGCCACACCGCCTGCGTGCCGGCGAATTTCAAGCGCAGCATGAAGCTGGCGGTGGTGCTCGGGGGCGACGGCACCGTGCTCTCCGCCGCCCGGCAGACGGCACCGATTGACGTGCCGATCCTCACGATCAACACCGGGCACCTGGGCTTCCTGGCCGAAACCTATCTGCCGGAACTCGATCAGGCCCTCGATCAGGTGATCGCCGGCAACTGGACGGTGGAAGACCGCACCATGCTCGTGGTGAGCGTGATGCGCGGCGAGCAACGGCGCTGGGAGGTGCTGTGCCTCAACGAGATGGCCCTGCACCGCGAGCCGCTCACCTCGATGTGCCACTTCGAGATCGCCATTGGCCGCCACGCGCCGGTGGACATCGCCGCCGACGGCGTGATCCTCTCCACCCCCACGGGCTCCACCGCCTATGCCCTCAGTGCCGGCGGGCCGGTGATCACCCCGGACTGCCCGGTGCTGCAGCTCACCCCGATCGCCCCCCACTCACTGGCCTCGCGGGCGCTGGTGTTCAGCGACCGGGAACCGGTGACGGTGTTCCCCGCCACGCCGGAGCGGCTGATGATGGTGGTGGATGGCAGTGCCGGCTGTTACGTGTGGCCGGAAGACCGGGTGCTGATCCGCCGCAGTGAACACCCGGTGCGCTTCGTGCGCCTGGCCGACCACGAGTTCTTCCAGGTGCTGCGCAACAAGCTGGGCTGGGGCCTGCCCCACGTGGCCAAGCCGGGGAATGGCAACCCATGAGCGAGGCCCTGGTGCTGCTGCTGGGGGCCGAGGCCACAGCCCTGGAGGCTCGCCTGCAGGCCTCCGGCTACCACTGCCAGATCGGAACGGCCGACACCCCCACCAGCTGGGCCAACGCTGAGCTGGTGGTGCTCGGCAGCGAACTGGAGCCGCTGATTCCTGAGCTGCAGCAGGCCTTGCCTGGGGTGCCGCTGCTGCTGGATATCGGCACGGACAGCGTGGCTGCCCGCAGCCGCTGCCTGCGCTCCGGCGCCAGCGATTTCTGGCTGTCGGCATCGGGCACCAGCGACCTGTTGATGCGCCTGCGGCTGCACCGCAAGCTCAGCCGCAAGGGCCAGCCGCCACCAGATCTGCGCCAACTGGCCGACCTCACGATCGTGCCCAGTCGCCACGAGGTGCGCCGCGCCGGGCGGAAGCTGGAGCTCACCGCCCGGGAATACGCCTTGCTGCTGCTGCTGATGGAGCACAGCGGCCGGGTGGTGAACCGCGATCAGATCCTGCGGGAGGTGTGGCACGACCAGCAGGGCGCCGCCAGCAACGTGATCGAGGTGTACGTGCGCTACCTGCGCCAGAAGCTGGAGGAGCAGGGCGAGAAGCGCCTGATCCACACCGTGCGTGGCCTGGGCTACTGCCTCAGCAATGGGCCACCCAACCTGGGGGCAACACGGCCCACCGGCGCCTCCTGAACCCCATGCCGCCAACCTCCACCCCACCGCCCCAGTACCTGCCCATCAGCGCCGAGTGGTGTCTGGCGGCCGTGGCAAGGGCTCCAGCCTGCATCCAGCTGGAAGTGGCCCGCACTCCGCAACAGCAGAGCTGGGGCCTGATGGGCCGGCCGCCGCTGGCCCCGCTGCGCGGCATGTGGTTTCCCTATGCCCAGCCCCAAACCCTGAAGTTCTGGATGCACCGCACCCCCGCCCCGCTGGACATGCTGTTCCTGCGGCAGGGCCGGGTGGTGGCCATCGAGGCCGCCGCCAAGCCCTGCCCGCGGCTGCCCTGCCGCAGCTACGGGCCCGATGAACCCGCCGATGGGGTGGTGGAACTGGGGGCTGGCCAGGCCGAGGCGCTGGGGATCACGGTGGGCAGCCCGGCTGTGATCCAGCCGCTGGCACCGCGATAGCCCAGGCGAGCGCCTGGGAATCCTGAGCATCCTTGGCAGGCGACCTGCTCGTGGATGCTTACGGCTCAGTACGGCGACCTGTACAGGCCTGTACAGAATCTCTGAAAGGCACCCGCCCGCCACCGCGGCCCCCTTCATCGGCGCTCGCCCCGCAGCACCAGCACGGGATTGAGCGGCGCCAGACGGGTGCCCTCGGCCAGGGGCGCACCACGCCAGGCCTGGTGCTGAGCCACCGTCACCCGGCAACCGGCCTGCTCCAGCAGGGGCCGCAGCTCCGCCAAGGCCTCCAGGGTGGCCAGAGGGATCACCACCACCCCACCGGGCCGCAACCGCTGCAGCACCGCCGCCAGCACCACGGCCCGCTCGCGGCCGCCACCGCCGATCAGCACCCGGTCGGGATCGGGCAGCTGGGCCAGGGCCTCCGGTGCCCGGCCCTGCACCACCCCTGCTGGCCTCACCCCCAGCCGTTCGCCATTGGCGGCGATCAGCCCCGCCGAGCCGCCCCGCTGCTCGAGGAACCAGCCCTGCAACTGCGGCCGCAGCCGCAGGGCCTCCAGGCCCACCGAGCCCACACCGGCACCGATGTCCCACAGCACGCCCGCCTCGGGCAGCGCGAGCTCAGCCAGCAGCTGGATCCGCACCTCCCGCTTGGTCATCAGGCCCGGACGGTCGTCGTGCTGGAGGAACAGGCCGTCGTCGAGGCCGAACAGCGGCAGGGCGCCGGGATCGGGGGGAGCCGCTGGAGGTTCGGCAATCAGCAGCACCAGATGCAGGGGATCGCAATCGGCCGGGATGGGCGCCTGCGGGGCCAAGCGCTGCACCCGCTCCGCCGGATGGCCCAGCCGCTCGCACAGCCAAAAGGCGTAGGCCGCCTCCAGCCCCGAGGCCGCCAGCATCCGCCGCACCTCCTCGGCGCCACCACGGCTGGGATCGGTGAGCACCGCCAGGGCCGCCGGCCGCTTCTGCAAGGCCGCCGCCAACGGGTCTGGCTCCCGGCCATGCAGGCTGATCCAGCTGGCGTCCTGCCAGGGACGGCCGAGGCGGGCGAAGGCCAGCTGCAGCGAGCTGGGGGCCGGGTGAAAGCGCAAGCGCTCGGGGCCGAAGCGCTGGATCAGCAACCGGCCGATGCCGAACCAGAGCGGATCACCGCTGGCCAGCACCAGTGCCGGCCGGCCACTGGCCAGGGCCTGCTCCAGGGGCCCGTACATCTGCTCGGGGCGGTCGCTGGCCAGCCGCTCGGGGCAGGCGCTCGTGGCCGGGATGCGGCCCTCCGCCTGCTGCTGTTGCCACCAGGGCTGCAGCTCTGCCAGCAGTCGCTGCGGGGCTGCGACCAGCGCCGCCACCCGAATCAGCTGCTGCGCCCCGGCAGGCAGCGCCGCCAGGCCGCCCGCATCGGTGCCGATCACCTCCACCAGGGCCAGTTCCGCCAGGACGCCGCCTGCCACTCGAGCCATGATGCTCAGCCACCTGCCCCTTCGGCCCGTCCATGAGCGATCGCCGCCAGCGCATCCACGACCTGGTGCTCGCCCTGCTGGCCCAACAGAACGACCTGGAGCTGCTGGCCGGCGACGGCTCCGGCCTGCCCAGCGGCGATGCCGGCAACTGGATCGAGCGCAACCGCCGCGTGGTCCAGCGCTACCAGGCCCTGGTGCGCTCCGCCGTGACCCTGGATGCCCTGGTGGACCAGGAAGTGGGCGGCAGCCTGCAGACCCAACCGGGCCAGCTCTGACAAGCTGGGCGCACCTTTTAAGGCTCCATGGCGCGCTTCGGCCTCTCCGCCCTCAAATCGCTGTTGCGGGGCAAGGCAGCCCAGCGCGCTGCCGGCCGCCCCTGGCGCCCCCCTGCTTCCAGCTGGTCGCGCCCCTTGGGCCTCGGCTGGGACAAGCCCTACACGGTGCGCTACGCCAGCAACCTCGACGACGGCCCCAGCCACGGCATGCCCCTGGGGGGATTCGGCGCCGGCTGCATCGGCCGCGGCCCGGACGGCGCCTTCAACCTCTGGCACCTGGATGGCGGTGAGCACTGGTTTGGCACCTTGCCCGATTGCCAGTTCGCCCTGTTCGAGAGCAACGGCCAGCGCAGCCGTGCCCATGCCCTGGCGGTGAAACCCGAGGCCGATGCCTCCCGCCCCGAGGCCGGTGAACCCCTCAGCGCCTGGAGCTGGTACCCCGCCAGCAGCCCCCAACAGAGCACCGGTACCTACGCCGCCCGCTACCCCCTCAGCTGGACCAGCTACGAGGGTGTGTTCGACGCCCAGGTGCGCTGCGAGGCCTTCAGCCCGATCCTCCCCGGCGACTACCAGCGCAGCAGCTATCCGGTGGCGGTGTTCCGCTGGACCCTCAGCAACCCCACCACCACGCCCCTGGATCTGTCGCTGCTGCTGAGCTGGCGCAACACCACCGGCTGGTTCACCAACACCGATCCCACAGCAGCAGTCAAGTTCCGCGACGACGGCAGCCCCGAGCACAACTACGTGCCGGCCGTGGGCAGCAGCCAGGGGCAACGCAACTGCTGGATCGACGACGGCCAGCTCAAGGGGGTGCTGCTGGAGGGCAGCGTGAGCCAGCCCATCGCCGAAGGCCAGGGCCAGTGGTGCATCGCCACCGATGCCGCCCTGGAAGTGCAGCGCTGCAGCCGCTGGAACCCCAGCGGCACCGGCGCCGAGCTGTGGGAGCCGTTTGCCCGCGATGGCTCCATTCCCGACAGCAACAACGACCGCCACAGCGGCCAGAACGATCCCGCCAGCGCCGCCCTGGCGGTGAAGTGCCATCTGGAACCCGGGGAGAGCATCGAAATTCCGCTGGTGATCAGCTGGGACCTGCCGGTGACGGCCTTCGCCAGTGGTACCCGGGCCCTGCGGCGCTACACCGACTTCTTTGGCATGGACGGCCGCGGTGCCGCGGCCATCGCGGCGGAGGCCCTGCGGGACTGGCGCAGCTGGCACGAGCAGATCGAGGCCTGGCAGCAGCCGGTGCTGGAGCGGGAGGACATCCCCGAACCGCTGCGCATGGCCCTGTTCAACGAGCTCTACGACCTCGCCTCCGGCGGCAGTCTCTGGAGTGCGGCCAGCTCGGCCGATCCCGTGGGCCGCTTCGGCGTGCTCGAGTGCCTCGACTATGCGTGGTACGAGAGCCTCGATGTGCGGCTCTACGGCTCCTTTGCCCTGCTGCAGCTGTGGCCGGAGCTCGACAAGTCCGTGCTGCGCAGCTTCGCCCGCGCGATCCCCGCCGCCGACCCCACCCCGCGGCCGATCGGCTGGTACTTCACCCAGGGCAAGGGCCGGGTGGAGGCCGCCCGCAAGCTGGCGGGAGCCACCCCCCACGATCTCGGCGCCCCCAACGAGCGTCCCTGGGACGCCACCAACTACACCGCCTATCAGGACTGCAACCTCTGGAAAGACCTCGCCAGCGACTACGTGCTGCAGGTGTGGCGCACCTTCAAGCTGGCGCCCACCGGTGAAGACCTGCGCTTCCTGGCGGACTGCTGGCCCGCGGCCGTGCAGGCCCTGCGCTATCTCAAAACCTTCGACGCCAACAACGACGGCCTGCCCGACAACGGCGGCGCCCCCGACCAGACCTTCGACGACTGGCCGCTCAAGGGGGTGAGCGCCTATTGCGGCGCCCTCTGGATCGCGGCCCTGGAGGCGGCTCTGGCCATGGCCCAGCAGCTGCAACTCGCCATGGGCTTGGACACCTCCAACGAACAGCGGGAATTCAGCGGCTGGCTGGAGCAATCCCGGGCCAACTTCGACGCCCTGCTCTGGAACGGCGAGTACTACAACATCGACGCCGAGAGCGGCACCCCCGTGGTGATGGCCGACCAGCTCTGCGGCGACTTCTATGCCCGCCTGCTGGGCCTGCCCGCCGTGGTGGCCGACGACCGCGCCCAGAGCGCTCTCAAGGCGGTGAAGGAAGCCTGCTTCGAAGGGTTCCAGGGCGGCCGCCTCGGCGTGGCCAATGGCCTGCGCCGCGACGGCACCCCCCTCGATCCCAACGGCACCCACCCCCTCGAGGTGTGGACCGGCATCAACTTCGGCCTGGCGGCCTACTACCGCCTGATGGGCGACAGCGGCACCGCCTTCGCCATCACCGGCGCCGTGGTGCAGCAGGTGTATGCCGGTGGCCTGCAATTCCGCACCCCCGAGGCGATCACCGCGGTGAACACCTTCCGGGCCTGCCACTACCTGCGGGCCATGGCGATCTGGGCCCTGTGGGCCACCCACACCAACTGGCAGCCCATCCCCGGCGCCCAGCGGGAGGCCTGAGCTCCACCATGCAACACCTGTTTCGCCAGCTGCTGCGCCCCCTCGGCGCCTCCCTCCTGGGGGCGCTGCTCGGGGTTCTACTGCTGGCCCTGCCCGCACCGGCCCTGGCCCAACTGCACGCCCACCCGGATGAGAACGGCACCCCGGTGGTGCGCAGCCTGGAGAGCCTGCGCGACCTCGACTACCAGAGCTGGCAGGCGGTGGCCTACCGCCAAGGGCCTCCCGGCGGACCGCTGATCCTGCGGATCGTGGGCTACCCCGGCAGGGTGCGCCTGGATCACCCCACCGCCCTGCTGGTGCACTCGGGCCGCCAGAACTGGCAGCTGCAGGACATCACCACCGACAACCCCAAACTCGCCGCCGATGGCCGCGACGCCGCCGCCGAGTTCAACCTGGCTCCGCTGCTGGAGAGCCTGAGCCAGAATCGACCGCTGCGGCTGGAACTGCCGGGAGTGTTCGTGGAACTGCCGGTGCCGCCCTATGTGGTGGGTGAATGGCGCAGCCTGCCCAGCTGGACCGACGCCGACGCCGCATGAGCGACAGCCTCTGGCGTGGCTGGATGCAGCGGGCCCTGCAACTGGCCGCCCTCGGCGCCGGCCGCACCAGCCCCAACCCGCTGGTGGGCTGCGTGGTGCTCAACAGCCATGGGGAGCTGGTGGGGGAAGGCTTCCATCCCCGCGCCGGAGCGCCCCACGCCGAAGTGCATGCCCTGCGCCAGGCAGGGAGTCAGGCCCGGGGCGGCACGGCGGTGGTGACCCTCGAGCCCTGTTGCCACCACGGCCGCACCCCCCCCTGCAGCGAGGCGCTGCTGGCGGCCGGTATCCGGCGGGTGGTGGTGGCCATGGCTGATCCCGACCCGCGGGTGAGCGGCAGCGGCATCGCCCAGCTACGGGCCGCTGGCGTTGAGGTGATCGAGGGCGTCTGCACCAGCGAAGCGCGCCAGCTCAACCGCGCCTTCCTGCACCGGGTGAGCACGGGCAGGCCCTTTGGGATCCTCAAGTGGGCCATGAGCAGCGATGGCCGCACCGCTCTGCCCAATGGCTCCAGCCAGTGGATCAGCGGCCCCCAGGCCCGGGCCTGGGTGCACCGGCTGCGGGCCAGCTGCGATGCCGTGATTGTGGGCGGCGGCACCGTGCGGGCCGACGATCCCCTGCTCAGCTCCCGCGGCCAACGGCAGCCGGAACCCTTGCGGGTGGTGCTGAGCCGGAGCCTCCAGCTGCCCCGGCAGGCCCAGCTGTGGGACCAGCGCACCGCGCCCACCTTGGTGGCCCATGGCCTGGGTGCGCCCGCCCAGGGACGCTTCCACTTGGATCAACTGGGGGTGGAGCGGTTGGTGCTCGACCACTGCAGCCCCAAGCACTTGCTGCTGGAACTGGCCAAGCGGGGCTGCAACCAGGTGCTGTGGGAGTGCGGTGCCAGCCTGGCGGCCGCAGCCGTGGGTGAGGGCTGCGTGCAGCAGGTGGCCTCGGTGATGGCCCCCAAACTGCTGGGGGGCACCGCGGCCCGGACGCCCCTGGGCAATCTCGGGCTGGTGGATGTCAACCAGGCGGAGCCGTGGCCGCGGCGACGGCTCCAGCAACTCGGCGACGACCTGCTCTGGACCCTGGAGCTCAGCCCTGATTCTCCTCCTCCGACTCCTGCACCGTGTAGCGACTGATCAGCAGGCCCATCACCACGGCGAGATAGAGGGTGCCGGTCACGGCCACCGCCACACTGGCCATCTGGGCAGGCGGCGTGGCCGGCAGGATGTCGCCGAAGCCGGTGGTGGTGAGGCTCACGAAGGCGAAGTAATTGATCCGCACGAAGTTGAGCTCCCACACCAATGTGGACTCACCGCTGGGGCCTTCGCGCGAGAGCAGCACATCGCCAGCCGGCTCGCGCACGCTGCTGAAACTGCCCGGACTGATGGTTTCCAGGGCGCTGAACAGCAACCCCGCCGTGAGGCCGATCAACAGATAGCCCGCGCCGGCACCCATCAACACCTGGGCATTCACCACCCGCTCCTGGGCCAGGCCCCGCACCAGCCGCACGGCACTCCAACCCATAAACAGGGTCCAGAGCACCAGCATCACCACGCCGGTGCTGCGCAGGGCCAGGGGGGTGAAATACCAGGCCAAACCGGAGGCCAGCGCGGCCAGCCCCAGGCCCCGGTAGAGCTGTCGGGGGATCGGTCCGAACGGAACCGGGCCGCACTGGCGACCAAACCCCCGCAGCATCACCAACGGCAGCAGGTTGTAGCCGAGCGAGGAGAGGCGGCTCCAGCCATCGGGCAGGGTGAAACTGGCCATCACCGCCAGGCACAGCAGCAGCAGCTGCCGGTAGGCGTT
>CANHMF010000088.1 GCA_947461705.1 Synechococcaceae cyanobacterium | reverse complement strand
CCCCTCGGATTTGCGACACACTGATCCCCTACTTTGATCCAGAATCCCTTTGGCTTGGTGTCTATGAGGTGAGCGGAAGCAAAAATGAAGCTGCAGACAGTTTCGCCCATCCTGCTCAAAGGTTCTGCATTGAGCAGATCACCTGCCTAGACAAGCTCTCCTTGTCGGATCTCAATAACGACACCTGCTGGTTTTACCCCACGAAAGACGGTGAATATTTGAGCTGGGAGACTCAGCATTCCATTATAACGAAGCCCGGCTATCTCGCAGACGGGAGCCTTCTTGATGATCAGCATCAATACAAGCACAGTCATCTGAATCTTCTTTGATCGGTTATGTCTAATGGTGGAGAAAAAGTATCCGGCTTAAGTCCCCAGCCTTGGGCCTCAAAGCAAATCCCTGAACTCTTGGGGTGTTAATCCCGCATCGCGGGCGATCGCTCCCATCGTGATGGCATTGATGGGGTCGTGGCGGGGAATGACAAGCCTCTCGAAGACCGAGACAGCCTCCTTTTTGGCTGATGCCTGGCAGCCGCGGCATTACACCGCAAGCTCCAGGGTCTCCACCGTTTTCACCCCACCCTCTTCTGCTTCCACCTCGAGCCAGAGCTCAATCGCTTCCCAGATGTTCGCCAGGGCATCCGTGCGGCTATCTCCTTGGGAATGGCAGCCCGGCAGGTCCAGGCAACTCACAGACCAGCCTTCTTCTGTCTCAAGCAGCCGTATGCGATACGCCATGGCCACAACAACGCTGCCATCAGCCTATCGGCGCCGGACGGGTACGCACCAATACCAAATGCAGACAACGGCAAGGTTGTTTGGGGGAAACCCCCAAACAATTGGCGCAATTAGCGCTTCCTCAAGCCTTTCTCGATCTCAGGCCGGCCTGACCATAAGGCCAGCTAACTAGCCGAAAACCTCTCTTGCAGCAGACAAACTACTGTTGTCGCAAGGCAAGAAAACTTATGGGTCGCCTGAGATTCGAACTCAGGACCAATCGGTTAAAAGCCAACTGGCGAGTCCCGAAACCCTTGTCACTGAAGGGGTTTCAGTGAAATTGTCCCAAGAAAAGTCCCAAGAACCTGATCGGTGGTGTCTCATTCTTGCGCACCACTGAGAGTTGGACTCACTATTTGCCGATCTCTTGACCCTGCACCGAACTCCCCAACGCCAGGCCGGCCAGGATGCCTAGTCCCTGGGTTACGGCGGCATCGATGCGGCCCTGGGAGCGGCTACAGAAATCGGTGGTGATGTGCTCGGCCGTTGATCCTGCCGAGGGCTGTTGCTGTCCACCAGGATTTCCTTGGCCATAGGCGCTTGCCGCATCGATTCGCTGAGCCTGAGGCGGTAGGCCATTCATGCGCACGTATAGCCAACCCATGGCGGTGCAGTTGAGCAGGTCAAACGCCAGGGTGGCGCCCTGGAACCCCAGGATTCCGGTGGAGATCCAGACCACCAGCCGGCGGGAATCCATGGGGCATCAGCAGCGAACAACCCCATAGGGTTCCGCGGCGTTCCCCTTGCCGTGGTGGCTCAGCTTGGCGATGTCCATAGACTGAGCCCAGGCATTGGTCGGGCGATGCGACTCTCTGAACTCCAGGCCCTGACCCCCAGGCTGCAGGCGATCGCTGATCGCTACGGCGCCTCCAACCTGGCGGTGTTCGGATCGGTAGCCCGTGATCAGGCCACCGAAACCAGCGATGTGGACCTGCTGGTGGATTTGCCTGCGGGCACAAGTCTCTTTCAGCACGCTGAGCTCAAGCAGGACATCGAAGACTTGCTGCAACACAACGTGGATCTGATCCGCCGCCGCAACCTCAAACCAACCCTGCGGGAACGGGTGGAAGCCGAGGCGGTGTCACTGGGCTGAGAGCGCAGGAGCGGTATCGGCTGCGACCGGTTGATCAGCATTGATTGGTGACTACCATTGATTGATACCACCGGGAGCTGATGGCCATGGACACCGCACGGTTGTTCTGCTCTGGCCGCAGCCAGGCAGTGCGTCTACCCAAGGACTACCGCTTTCTGGGCAGTGAGGTGTCCGTCCAGCACTTCGGCAATGGGGTGCTCCTCCTGCCGATCGACGATCCCTGGTCAACTTTGGAAGCTGGCCTCGCCAGCTTTGAGCCGGGCTTTGTGATGGAGCGTCAACAGCCCGACGAGCAGCAGCGGGAAGCGATCCAGCCGTGATCCTGCTCGACACCAACATCTGCATCCATGTGATCAACGCCAAGCCGCCTGCGGTGTTGGAGCGGTTCCGTCAATACAGAATGGGGGAGATTGGCCTTTGCAGTGTTGTCGCTGCAGAACTCGCCTACGGCGTGGCCAAAAGCGGCTCGGCTCGCAATCGTCAGGCACTGGAGATGTTCCTAGCCCCGCTCATCATTCTTCCCTTTGATGACGCAGCGGTCTGGGCCTACGGCAATCTGCGGGCGGAATTGGAGCGCAAAGGCACCCCAATTGGTGCGCTGGACACGATGATTGCGGCCCATGCGCTCAGCCAGCAGAGCACCCTGGTCACCAACAACACCCGCGAATTCGCCAGGGTTCCTGGCTTGGCTTTGGAGAACTGGGTTCTGCAGAGCTGACAGCGGGGAGCTAGCCGGTCATCGAAAGAGACGTTGCACGGGGGCTTAAATAGCGATTGCTCTTGTTCTGCACATCGCTAGGCCTCCGGAACCCTATGGAATCTCCGCCGATTCCCTGTGGCCTCTATTCCCGCACAAACGCTCCAGCTAGCCGTTCCCTATTTCAGTCAACGCGATAGCGCCACCAGCCAGGGAGAGCGCATGTGTTTTTCCTCCAGTTGCGCCATGGCGGCTGCATATCTGAAACCTGGCTACCTATCGGGCAAGGGCCAGGCAGATGATCACTATCTCCAGCTGGTACAGCGCTATGGCAACAGCACCAATGCGGCTGCTCAGGTGCAAGCCCTCGGCTGTCTTGGAATCCGGGCCCAGTTCCGCACCAATGGCGATGCCAAGGCCCTGATCCAGCAACTCACTAAAGGCATCCCCTGCCCGGTGGGCTGGTTGCACCACGGGAGCGTGAGCTCACCAAGCGGCGGCGGCCATTGGAGCTTGGTGGTGGGCTGGGATCCAAATACTCAGCAGTTTTTGATGCACGACCCCTACGGAGAAGCCGACCTGGTGGCTGGAGGCTTTACCCGCACTGCGATCGGTAGCGGTAAGGGCGTGCGTTATTCCCTTAAGAACTGGGGAGCTCGCTGGCAGGTCGATGGACCTGGAACGGGCTGGTGGATGCAGATCAGTCGGTAAAGGGGGATAGCTGTCGGGGTGACAATCACCAGGCCACTCCTGCGCTGCTCTGACCTCCCCCCGATCGCGACTGCCGAGCTGAAGATCAAGGCTCAGCCAGACCTGTGATCGCCCGCAGCGTCGCAAGCAAATCCGGTAGTCGTTGTTGGCTGGCTTGATCCGGTGGCAGGAATGCAGGAAGGGCCTCAAGGAAGGCGGAGGTGTTCAACAGCTCGTGGAACTGGGCCGCGAGCTCGTTCCGCAACGCAGGTGGGCTCAGCCTGCATTCGTCCAGAAGCGAGGCGCGGCCGTCGACCACGGCCATCAGATCCTCCAGATCGTGACTGAAGAGAAAATTTCCCTGGCCGCGACCGCGGAAGGCCTCCAGCTTGGTGGCCAGGAACACTGGTGCGGTCACGATCCGAATCAAGCGGCCGCTCGGCAGACCCTGATGCAGGGCGGTCTCCAGGGCGAGGGGATACCAGCGATTGGAGAAGCCCAGGATCTCGCCCTGGGTTGGCATCAGATCGAGAACGAGGTCTTCTATGCACCAGCGGCAGAGGGGAGCTCCTGGCCGGTTGTCCTCCTGGAAGCCTCGCTGCCGCAGTTGTCTTCCCATCTGGTGGTAGTCAGATAGAGCGATCACGCGGCAGATCACATCCACATCCTTGGTGGGCCGGATCTCTGGCATCGCCGGATCCGTGATCAACACACCGACCACAGCCCCGCCGACAAACACCAGTTCCGCGAGCAGAGCCTCGCCTAACTGCTCAGCGGCCCGTTCCAGCAGGCAGACGTTGGGGTCGTTGGGGTTCATGGCTGCAGCCGCTCCTCAAGGATCGCCATTGCCAGGGACTGTTCACGGGCGCTGCCGCCACGCACCGCATCGAATAGGGCCAACAGCTCCCCCAGGGCCGGGTTTCGGTCCGCCGCCTCGGGAACACTGGGATAGAGCGGGTAGAAGGTGATGCCGCGGGCCGTTCCCTTCTTCCACGGCCACACCGGTGGTGGGTCGTTGCCTGGCCGGATCTGCTCGCTGAGGGGGGAGGCGGCGTAGCCGGTGGGAATACCGCGACTGAGCCCACCTTGCGTGGCCGGGAAGCAATAGCGGGCCCCGTGCTGCACGAAGGCTCTCAGGGCAGCACGCACCACCGATGGCTTGCCATCGTCACCTTTGATCGCAAGCTTGGCAGCCACGGCGCGCTCCACGGCAGCGTGGGCCTCAGAGGCCGTGATGCCCAGCTCTGCGCCGAGGGCCGCATAGGTGGGCGCTGCGCCTGGATCCAGGGCCAGGCGCAGCAGCACCACCAGATCCTGCGGACGCAGGACAAGCTGGGGGTTGGAGGGTGAGTTGGCCAAGGTCGTAGACGGCCATTCGGCATTCGCGAATAGCGAATATAGGGCGCCGGTCGCTGAAGAGGGGCTGGGATCCAGGGTCATCCGAGCATCCGCTTACCGTCGATCAGCAGAAGGGCTTCCTGTACGGCGGTGATGCAGCGATGGGCGCGGCGCTACTGCTTCGCAGAAGCCTGCGGCTAGGCATCGTCCTGTCCCTGGGCCCGCAATAGGTAGCCCTCCATCGCCTCTGGCGTTTCGATCAACGCCAGCAGACCAGTGGCTCGCGCCGGGAGGGATCCATTGGCGAGCAGTCGGCTAACAAGGCCTTGCTCCCACAGCTGCTCCCCTGGAGAACCTGGAGAGAAGAGATCCTGGTGCAGCACCGCCAAAAGCGTCTGCTTGAGGGCATCGAGCTGACCAGAACGCAGACGGCGGCTGTTGGGCAGGCCCGCGGCATGCTCCGCGCTCCAGCTCAGGCCCGTGCCCGGTATCCCCACGGTGGTGCGAGCACCACCACTGCGATTCATCGGGATGTTGAAGGACGCACCTCGGCCCCCAACGGAGATCGAACTCAGCCCTCCCTTGCTGAAATTGAAACGGAGTGGACCTAGGCGGGTTGAGCGGCGGAAACGGAAACCCATGGCAATCAGCGGCTCTTGACGCAGTAATTCCCTGAGCCGTAGTAACCCAGCGGGCACCCCTTACCGGTTTTTTGAATTGCCTCTCGCTCGTTACTGGGACTGCTGACGCAGTAGTTGCCGGAGGAATAAAAACCCAAGGGGCAGCTGCCACTCTTTTCGATCGCGCCGCGGGTGTTGCCACCGCTCGAGGGCACGCAATAGCTCCCAGAGCTGTAGTAGCCGAGCGGGCAACTACCCACCTTCGGCAGGGGCTGAACCGGTTGCTGGGATACCAAAATCCCCGAGATGAGAGCTGGGGCCAGGGCGTACAAGGACGGGAAGGCCTTTAGTGTCATCAAGGATTCCAGGTCAGCCTGATGATCATCTACCTGGAAACCCGCGAGGTCTTCCTCGAGCATGTGCGTCGGAACCGCATTGAAGAGGAGGTGGCTGAGCGGCTCAAGGCCATAGCCGGCAGGCGGGTCGGCCCATCGGAGGAGCGGGCCTGGCGTAACTCCTTGATTTACGTGAGCCAATTCCTGCAGCACCCCCAAATACCTGAGGGTCTTGGGGTGGCGATCGAATACCAGATCCACCAAACCTCCCGCCGGATCGACCTGCTGCTCTCCGGGCGTTCGCCCGACGACCGACATGCGGCGGTGATCGTCGAGCTCAAGCAGTGGGAAACGGTGGATGTCACAGACATGGATGGCGTTGTGCGCTCCGTGGTGGGCGGCGGACCACGGAATCTCAGCCACCCCTCGTATCAGGCGTGGAGCTACTGCAACTTGCTTGAGGACTTCAATACCGCCGTTCAGGAACACGCCATCGCGATTAACCCCTGCGCCTACCTCCACAATTGCAGCGACGGCAGCGGCGTGCTCGCGGACTGCTACCAGTACTACCTGGAGAAGGCTCCTGTGTTCCTGCGCCAGGACACCGAGGAGCTAGTCGGCTTCCTGACCCGCTGCCTCAAGCAGGGTGATGGCGGCGAGTCGATTAAGCGGATCCGCGATGGACGGGCCAGACCCTCGCGCCAGCTGGCTGAGGTGTTCGAGCAGATGGTGCTCGGTAACAGCGAATTCACTCTGATCGAGGAGCAGAAGGTTGTCTTTGAGCTGGCCCTGCAATTCGCCCGGAAATTGCGGCCCGGTAAACGCACCGTGCTGCTGGTGCGGGGCGGCCCAGGGACTGGCAAGTCGGTGGTGGCGATTCACCTGATGGCGGCCATGTTGCAGAAGGGGCTGAACATTCGCTACGTGAGCAAGAACGCCGCGCCGCGCACTGTGTTCAAGGCAAAGCTCACCGGTCAACTGCGGGGCACCCGTTTCGACAACCTCTTCTGCGGCTCGGGTGCTTTCGTGGACTGCGCCCCCGGCCAATACGACGCGCTGGTCGTCGATGAGGCCCACCGCCTGAACCGTTTCAGTGGGCTTTACGGGAACCAGGGGGAGAACCAGGTCAAGGAAATCATCAACGCCAGCCATCTGAGCGTCTTCTTCCTCGATGAAGACCAGCAAGTGGCCTGGAAGGACATCGGCACGGAAGCCGAGATCCGCGAGCACGCCAGATCTTTGGGCGCTGAGGTAGTTACCGATAAGCTGCCCTCGCAGTTCCGTTGCGCCGGCTCCGATGGCTACCTGGCCTGGCTGGATGACCTGCTCGCCATCCGCTCCACCGCCAACCCGGAGCTCGATCGGGGCGTGTTCGACTTCCGCCTCTTCGACGACCCGCTCAGCCTGCATGCGGCGATCCGCCAGGCCAATGGCAACAACCGCGCCAGGCTGGTGGCCGGGTACTGCTGGAACTGGGACTCGAAGAAGAAACCGGACCTCAACGACATCGTGATCGCGGAGCACGGCTATGCCGCCCGCTGGAACCTGGCTTCTGAGGGCAACACCTGGATCATCAGCCCCACCGGAGTAGAGGAGGTGGGCTGCGTGCACACCTGCCAAGGGCTAGAGGTGGACACGATCGGCGTGATCATCGGCCCGGATCTCCAGTTCCGAGATGGCCAGCTGCTGGCAAACCCCACCGCCCGAGCTCGCAGCGATGCCAGTCTCAAGGGGTGGCGACAAGCTTTGGCCACCGACCCGCAAGGCACCGAGCAGCGGGTCAGCCGCCTGATCCGCAACACCTACCGCACCCTGATGAGCCGGGGCATGAAGAGCTGCTGGGTGTTTGCCTGTGATCCAGGTCTCCAGATCTATCTAAAGCAAAGGCTGGAGATGGACGATCTGCACTGACAAGTTGGATTGAGGATCATGCAGCCGCAGGGACCGCGATGTTGATGGAGAGGGGAGAAGTTTCTCCATGCTCTAACTGCTCTGCCAGTGCTCTCAAGGCAAGGGCTTCCGCCTTGACCATGGCCTCAGCCGCTGATGCGCCATAGGCCAAGGCGCCTGGCAACTCCACCACTTCTGCAAGCCAGCGGCCGTCCTCTTCCTGCTCTACTTCCACACTGAGATTGATCCCAACCTCCCGCGTCTCAAAACTGCAGGGGTTCCAGCTGGCACTAGCAGCCCTGATGCGCATGCCCGTTCCCCCCACACCATCTGAGCCCGGAAGGAAGGCTGCGCGCCGGAAGGGGTCAGTCAGCAAAGAGTGAAGCCGGAGCCGCATCACCTACCCGCAAATGGATTGTTGAGTCGCACCCCGCAGCCAACAAAGTCATCAATGTGGCGCGTCACCACCGTGAGGTCGTGCAGCAATGCAATGGCCGCAATCTGCTTGTCGATGGCGTTGTGGGGATTAGGCACCCGGAGCCGCCCCCAGATCTGCGCTGCTTCTCCATCGAGGCCCAGCACCCGATCTCCGTATTGCTGGAGCACCTCAGCCAGCCATTGTTCAAGCAGCAGGGCTTGGGGGTGATCGCCCCGATGGCGGATGAGCTCAACTCCACGGCGCAGTTCACCGACGGTTACGGAGGCCAGAAAGATGGGGCTGTCGTCGCGAATTGAGGCACTCCAGAAGGCTTGCACTCCTGCATCGGCGCGGCGACCTTTGCGCACCTCACTGATCACATTCGTGTCAACCAAATACATCGTCTGCCCGATCGGGTTCTGTCAGTCGCTCAAAATCGGTATCCAGACCGACATTGGGCATGGCAGAAAGCACGTCCGCCAGATTGCGGCGTGGTGGGCTCAGGAGCGCAGCGGCAAGAATCGCCCGCAATTCCGCCTCTTGGCTCACGCCATGGTCGCCGGCACGTTTCTTGAGCGCCTGCACGATGCCTTTGTCTACGCCGCGGATCAACAAGTCGGCCATGCCACCCAAAAATCCTGCTATCAATGCCATCAGGTTTTAGCGGGCCGGACTTGGGCTTGCTTGGTGGTGCGCCGCAGGAGTTCCAGTTGCCAGGAGTGCTGCCTTTTTCAGCCTCGCGCCTATGCGCATCATTGACATCATTTCGCCAAACGCTTTCTCCTGAGAACGACCGATTGCTGAAGGGCAGTACCCATTGGTTCTGGGGGTGAGATGGCCTCCACTTCTTACGCTTGTAATCAGCCGTTTGCGCGAGAGGTTCCCCGATGCCATCCAGCAAACCTTCGGCCGCGTCCGCGGTGCCCTTACCGCCACCGAATCCATCCATCTCCATGGTTTCCGAACGCCTGACGAGTTCCGAAATCGCGCAGCTAAGGCAGCAAAAGAGAGCGATCTCCGCCTACGCGCAAAAGGTTTTCAGCTTGAGGCTCAGCCAGCGCCCCTGAGCCAGGAGGGCTGGCCATGAAGGGCAGTCCCGTCTTGCAGGGGGTGCCCTTCAGGTCACCACGTTCACCGTGGCGCCATAGCCGCCCAGCTGGTTGTCCACGCTCAACAGCAGCATCGGCTCCACCCGGCTCTGGCACACCAGCAAGCGATCAAAGGGATCCCGGTGGACGCCATCGCTCTCCAGCTCCGCCACAGCCAAAAGGTGTTCATTGCGAATCGGCAGCCACCGAAAACCCTGCAGCGGTACCTGGCGCTCCAGTTCCGGCAGATCCACCTGCAGCCGACCGATCGACACCTTGATCGCCATCTCCCACAGGGATGCCTGGCTCACAAACACCTCCGCGCCGGTTGCCTGAACCCGCTGCACCACCTCCTTGGGTAGGCGTTGATCAGCGT
>CANHMF010000087.1 GCA_947461705.1 Synechococcaceae cyanobacterium | reverse complement strand
TTGGAGCTCACCAGGTTGATGAACTTGGTGAAGATGATCTCCACGCGATCCGTACTGCCGGAGATGAACTCCGCCAGCACCTCGTTGGCGATTTCAGCGGCTTCCGAAGCATTGGGCACCTGCTCCAGACCGGTGAAGGTGGCGCGGATCTTGTAGAGGCTGGCGCGGTTCTGGAAGTAGGTGATGGCCTTACGGCCAATCAACACCAGATCCACGTCATAGCCCTGGCCCTTGAGCTCGGCCACGCGCAATTCCGTGCGCTTGATGATGTTGGCGTTGTAGCCACCGCACAAGCCGCGGTCGCCGGTCACGGCGAGCAGGGTAATGGTGCGAACGTCCCGATCCTCCAGCAAGGGAGCATCGGCATCTTCAAAACGCATGCGCGACTGGAGATTTTCCAGTACACGGGCCAGACGGTCAGCAAAGGGCCGGCTGCGCAGCACCTGTTCCTGAGCTCGGCGCACCTTCGCTGCGGCCACGAGGCGCATGGCCTCGGTGATCTTGCGGGTGTTCTTGACCGAACTGATTCGGTCACGGATGTCCTTGAGGTTCGCCATGGAATCGGATCTCTGGGTTAACCGTCAGGATCAGGCCGCAGCCAGCATCGACGACTTGACTTCGTTGATGGCGGCCTTCAGCAGGGCTTCAGAGGCCTCGCTGAGTTGCTTCTCGGTCTGCACGCTGGTGATGAACTCGGGCTTGTTGCTCTTGAGGTACTCGCGCAGCTCACGGCAGAACTGAACCACCGAGTCCACGGGAACTTCGTCGATCAGGCCCTTGACGCCGGCATACACCACAGCCACCTGCTCGGCCAGGATCAGGGGGCTGAACTGGGGCTGCTTGAGAATTTCACGCAGACGCTTACCGCGGGCCAGTTGCTGCTGGGTGGCGGCATCCAGATCGGAGGCGAACTGGGAGAAGGCGGCCAGCTCGTCGAACTGAGCCAGCTCCAGTTTGAGAGTACCGGCGATCTTCTTGATGGCCTTGGTCTGGGCGGCACCACCCACCCGGCTCACGGAGATACCCACGTTGATGGCGGGGCGCAGGCCGGAGTTGAACAGATCGGAGCTGAGGAACACCTGACCGTCGGTGATCGAGATCACGTTGGTGGGGATGTAAGCCGACACGTCACCGGCTTGGGTCTCGATGATCGGCAGGGCAGTCATGGAGCCCTTGCCCATGGCATCGCTCAGCTTGGCGGCACGCTCCAGCAGGCGGCTGTGGCAATAGAACACGTCGCCGGGGTAGGCCTCACGACCGGGGGGACGACGCAGCAGCAGCGACATCTGGCGGTAGGCCTGAGCCTGCTTGGTGAGGTCGTCATAGATGACGAGGGTGGCCTTGCCCTTGTACATGAAGGATTCAGCAATGGCAGCGCCGGTGTAGGGAGCCAGGTACTGAAGCGCTGCCGATTCGGAGGCGTTGGCCGCCACAACGATGGTGTAATCAAGGGCGCCCTTCTCGCGCAGCACTTCGACCACGTTGGCCACGGAGGCAGCCTTCTGGCCCACGGCCACATACACGCAGACGACGTCTTCGCCCTTCTGGTTGATGATCGTGTCGATCGCGATGGCGGTCTTGCCGGTCTGGCGGTCGCCGATGATCAGCTCGCGCTGGCCACGACCGATGGGAATCATCGCGTCGATCGCGGTGATGCCGGTCTGCATGGGCTCATGCACCGACTTGCGCTGAATGATGCCGGGCGCCATCGATTCGATCAGGCGCGTCTCGGTGGTGGCGATGTCGCCCTTGCCGTCGATGGGCTGGCCGAGAGAGTTCACCACGCGGCCGAGCATGGCGTCGCCCACGGGCACCGAGGCGATCTTGCCGGTGGCCTTCACGGTGCTGCCTTCCTGGATGCCGCGGCCTTCGCCCATCAGCACCGCACCCACGTTGTCGTCCTCAAGGTTGAGGGCGATGCCTTCCGTGCCGTCTTCGAACTGCACCAGCTCACCGGCCATCACCTCTTCGAGGCCATAGACGCGGGCGATGCCGTCGCCGATCTGCAGCACGGTGCCGACATTGCTGACGGACACCGACTTGTCGTAATCAGCGATCTGCTGCTTGAGGATCGCGCTGATCTCGTCGGGGCGAATGGAAACCATGGGAGGCGTTGGTGTTGAGGACGAAGGGTGAGAACGATTGACGGGTGCGGAGCTAGCTCACCTTGGCCAGCGCCAGTCCGAGGCGACGCACCTGACCCGCAAGGCTGGCGTCAATCACCTTGGAGCCGACCTTCACGACGAAACCGCCGATCAGTGCAGGGTCCACCTTGAGGCTGATCTCCAGCTTGTCGGTACCGGCAACGGCCTGAACCTTCTTGCTGAGCTCGGCCTGCTGCTCCTCGCTGAGGGCGGCAGCAGAGGTGACGGTGGCGAGCGCAATGTTGCGCTGATCGCGATAGAGCTCGAGCATGCGCTCAAGCACAGCGTCCAGAACGCCGATGCGCTGGCGATCAGCCAACAGCTTCAGGAGATTGAGGAACGACGGGGTCACCTGATCGGCAAACAGCTTCTCGAGTGCTGCCTTCTTGGCCTCAACTTCGAGAACTGGTGAGGCCATGGCCTGACGCAGCTCGGGGGATTCAGCCCAGAGGGTCAGCACGGCTTTGGCTTGGTCGACCACCTGATCGACTTCCTGTCGGCTGTCAGCCACTTGCAGGAACGCTTCGGCGTAGGGGGTGGTGATGGAGTTGAGCAGCGGCATCAGGCGTTCCCCAGATTTTGGATGGACTGATTCACCAACTGGGCCTGAGCCTTGTCGTCGAGCTTGCCGGGCAGGGTGGCCAGGGCCTTCTCAATGGCCAGGCGGGCCGCTTCGCGGCGCAGCTGATTGCTCACGCGGGCGGCTTCGGCATTGAGATCGGCAGTGGCACCCTGCTTGAGACGGGCCATCTCCTCGATGGTGCGCATCTCGCTGTCGAGGCGGATGGCTTCGGCACGGGCCTTGCCATCGGCACGGATCTGATCGGCCTTCTGCTGGGCTGCGGCCAGATCGCTCTGGGCCTGGGCCAGGGAGCTGGTGGCGGCTGCCAGACGCTCCTCGGCGTCTTTGAGGTCGGCGAGGATGCCAGCGCGCCGCCGCTCCAGAATTCCACCCAAGAAATTGGGAAGGAACTTATAGAGGGCGAAGATGACAATCGCCAGGTTGATGATGTTGGTCTCGAACAGGTTCAGGTTCAGCCCGAAACCACCGTGCGAGGCCAGGATCGAAGGGAAGTTCATTTGGCAGCCAGCAGACGGTTGACGATCAGGTCACCGAGCTTGTCGGCATCACCCTTGAGCTGACTGAGGGCCGACTCCCGTTGGGCGTCGATCTCACGCCGGGCTTGCTCCCGAGTGGCGTTGGCGTCCGCCGTGGCAGCTGCCAGTGCTTCGCGGTAGAGCTTGTCGGAATCCTGCTCCGCTTCGAGAATCAGCTTCTGGGTTGCCACGCGGGCATCCTTGAGCTGTTCCTTGAGGTCCGCCTCAAGACGCTCAACCTGGGCAAGCTTCTGCTTGGCCTCGGCACGGCTGGTGGTGATGTAGCCCTCACGCTCTTCAACGACCCGACCAACGGGACGGAAGAACAGGGCATTGAGAATGAAGGTGAGGAGAACCACCTGCACCGCCATCAGCGGCAGGGTGGCATCGAGGTCGAACAGACCTCCCTCCGTTGCACCTAGCAGTAGCCAGCTGGTCATGAGGCGGGGGTGCGGGCGGGTGATCCGGGGTAGTCCGGAGGGCCGTCAAGCGGCCAAAAAGCAGGAAGGGCTGGGATGTGGGAAGGGGCTGACCGCCAAAGGTGGTCGGCCCCCACTCACCTCCGTTCGCGATCAGCCGGCGAAGGGGTTGGCGAACAGCAGCACCAGAGCGACCACAAGGCCGTAGATGGTGAGAGCTTCCATGAAGGCCAGGGACAGCAGCAGGGTGCCGCGGATCTTGCCGTCAGCTTCGGGCTGGCGAGCGATGCCTTCAACGGCGGAACCAGCTGCGGTGCCCTGACCGATGCCGGGGCCGATGGCGCCGAGGCCAACAGCGAGACCAGCGGCCACAACAGACGCAGCGGAAGTGAGGGAATCCATGGTGGAACTAAGGATGTGGGGCGCCGGGAGAGCGCGGATTGGGACCGGGACGTTATCCCTGCGCCTGGGACATCTCAGAAGACCTGAGATGGGCCCGGATCGAGCCGGACCTGCGCGCAGAGAGTTTGCCAGACCGGGGGGACCGGCCTGGCCTGACCAGCAATGGGTCAGTGGTGCTCTTCGTGCACCGCTTCACCGATGTAGTTACCGGCGAGGGTGGCGAAAATCAGGGCCTGAATGGCACTCGTGAACAGGCCCAGGAACATGGCCGGAAGGGGAACGAACAAGGGCACGAGGAAAGCCAGCACACCCACCACCAGTTCGTCGGCAAGGATGTTGCCGAACAGACGGAAGGAGAGGGAGAGAGGCTTGGTGAAATCCTCAATGATCTTGAACGGGAGCATGATCGGGGTGGGCTCCACGTAGTACTCGAAGTACCGGAATCCCTTACGGCTCAAACCTGCGTAGAAATAGGAGAGCGACACCAGCAGCGCGAGAGCGACGGTGGTGTTGATATCTGCGGTAGGAGCCCCGAGCTCACCATTGGGCAGGTGAATCAGCTTCCAGGGCACTAGAGCGCCACCCCAGTTGCTCACAAAGATGAACAGCAGCAAGGTGCCGATAAAGGGCAGCCAGTCGCGGTAGGCCTTCTCACCGATCTGCTCACGGGCAAGATCGCGGATGTAATCCCAGAGGAATTCCAGAAGATTCTGGACACCACGGGGATCCCGCTCCATCTTGCGGGTACCCACCACCACGAGGGCCAGCAGGGCTCCGATCACGACCCAGGAGCTCAGGAACACCTGACCGTGGATCTTCAGATTCCCAAGTTGCCAGTAGAGGTGTTGACCCACCTCCAGTTCGGCTAAGGGAAGAGCAAGTGGCAAGGGAACCATCTGGCTGGAAGTTCGGTGTCGCAGGAGCGACGGTTGAGGGGAAACCGGCGAAGCCGGAGCTCAGGTCTCGGAAAAGGCCTGGAGGATCAGAGCGGGCTTGTAGAGCAGGAAGCCGAGCAAAGCCGGCAACAGATCGAGCTGGGGGATTCGGGCTCCCGCCAGAACAAGCACCACGGGGACGAGCAGCTGGGTCTTGCCGACCTTCTTCGAGCCATTGCCGAGCTTGCCGACACTGCGGGCGAGAAGCCGCAGATAGAGCACTCCGCCCAAGGCGCCCACCAGCAGGCTGGCGGCCGTATGGAGGCTGAAGACCAGGGCCGTGATGGACACCGCCAAGGCGGAGACGATCAACGTGGCCAGGATCAGGCGCCGCTGAAGCTGCGCGTAGTCGTCGAGGGGACCCGACGACGGGGGTTCCAGAGCCGAATCGGGGCGGATGGCAGCTTCAACACCGCTCTCCACCTCGATCTCAACCCCCTCGAGGGGATCGGTTTCAGGGGGGTTCACGGGTGAGGCCTGCAAACGCGCCGAGGCTCTGAAAAGGCGCGCGGAATCTATCACGCAGCCTTGCCAGCTCCGGTGCGAAGCAGTAAGACCTGCTGCCCCTGCAGTTCCCTTGCCACAGCCGCGATCCGGGCGGATTCCCATGCCAGGGGCAGCGCAGCCAAGGGCGTTCCTGCCGGAGCCAGCTCGAGCGCCTGCATCAGGGCCAGGCCGTCGGCACTCAGGTCCAGGGGGGCCATGTCGGAATCGAGCAGGGCCGCCCCGGGCCAGCCCCAGAGGCAGCGGTTGCGCTCCCCGCTGGCCGCCAGCAGCTGGGCAGGCTCAGCCCAGTCGTGGCGAGGCAAGTCCCCCTTGGAGAGGAAGAACTCAAAATGGCTGATGTCGGGATCGAGGTCTTCCACCAGTTGCCATTGGGCCCGGCTGGGCAGCGCCTGGGCCCGTTCCAGCAACTCGCCCCGCAGCAGACGGCTGGGATCCCACACCTTCGGATTGGAGAAACCCGCGAACTGCAGGTCGGCAGAGGCCACAAAGGCGAACAGGCGCTCGAGGTTGTAGCTGGTCTCCTGGGGATGGAGATACATGTCGGCGAAGTTCGCATCGGCGGCACAGTCGATCGCCCAGCGCTGCTCGTGGTTCCGCCGCAGCCGGTTGTGCTCTGGCAAGTCCGCAAACAGCTGCCGCCCCAGCCGCAGCCCCTGGTCGCCGGTGCCCACGCCCATGGCGGTGAGAGCCCGTTGGGTGCGGTGAATCTCCCAGCGCCCCCCGTCGGCGTAGAGGAACAGGTGCAGCAGGCCACCGGGTTTCAACAGGGCCGCCAGGGCCTGAAGACCGGCTTCCGGTTCGCGCAGGTGGTGCAGCACCCCCACTGAATTGATGTAGTCGAAGGGGCCCTCGCCCTGCAGCTCCAGCAGGCTGCGGTTCTCCAGCCGCACGCTGGCCTGGCGCCCGCCACCGGAACGGCGCAGCCGCTCGCGGGCCACCTCCAGGGTGCCGGGTGAGATATCCACCGCCAGGATCTCGGCCCCGGGATTGAGGTGGGCCAGGTAATCGGTACTGACCCCCGTGCCGCAGCCCGCATCGAGGATGCGCAGGGGCTGCCCCTCGCCAGCAGCGGCCGGCAGGCCACCCGTGCAGGCGGCAAAGGCCGTGTCGACACACCAGCGCCAGTTGTATCCAGGCGGGGGGCCGTCCTGGAGGGGATCACCGGGATAGGGAAAACGGTCGTAGAAGGCGCTCACCACCGGCGTGGCGGCATCGGCTGGGGCCTGGGTCATGGAGCGATAGAAGACAAGCGGCGCCAGGCCTGAAGAAGGGCCTGAACGGCCGAGCTTTTCATGGTTACCCCCGCTGGCGGCGGGCCAATCCCATCAGGCTGCAAACATTTGTTCATGGGCTGCCGGGAGGCCAGAGGGCCAGCCGTAACGTGCCTTGGCCCGGTTCGCTCTCCTCAATGACTGTGACCGCCAGCAGCGGCAGCAGCAGGGTTGCACCCCAGCGCTACGACACCCTGCCGCTTTCCAGCGTCCGTCAGGCGGAACAGCAGGATCGATTCCCCGATGGCGGCGAGCTCAACACGCTCGTCAACTTCTTCCAAAGCGGTCAGCTGCGTCTCGAGGCCGCCCGTCGCCTCTCGGCCAATGCCGAGGCGATCGTGGCCCGGGCCGCCAACCGCATCTTTGTGGGTGGCACCCCGCTCTCCTACCTGGACGCGCCCCTGACGCCGGTGAGCGCCCCTGGCGCCACCCCGCTGGCCGCCGATCAGGCCGCCTTCCAGCGCTCCGTGCAGACCTTTGCCGGTGCAGCCGGCAGCAGCAACCGCGGCAATGCGCTCACCCGGCTCCTGGAAGGTGCCGGTGGTGATGCCGACGTGCGCGTGGTGCTGCCCACGGGCTTCAATCCGATCTCCGTGGCCCGCTACGGCACGGAGCGGATGAAGAAGTCCATCCGCGACTTGGCCTGGTTCCTGCGCTACGTGGGCTACGCAGTTGTGGCCGGGGACCCCAGCATCCTCGCCGTGAACACCCGCGGCCTGCGGGACGTGCTGGAGAAGGGCTGTTCCCTGGCGGCCACCAACGTGGCCCTGCAGGAAATGCGTGCGGCCGCCGCAGAGCTGATCAAGGATCTGCCGGAAGCCCGCCAGCTGCTGATCGACAGCTTCAATGTGCTGATCAAGGAACTTGACGTTCCCACCCCCTCGGCCCGCCAACGCCTGGGCAACCCCGAGAGCCAGGGCCTACAGCTTCCCGCTATCTACGCCCTGGGAGCACAGGGCAAGGCCCAGCGCTTCAACATGAAGCCGGGCATGAGCGGCGCCCAGAAGGCCGAGGTGGTGCGTGCTGCTTACCGCCAGGTGTTCGAGCGCGACATCGTCAAGGGCTACAGCCAGGTGGTTTGCCCGGTGGAAGCCACCCAGGTGCGCCAGGGTGACATCTCCATGCGGGAGTTCATCCGCGCTCTGGGGCACAGCAAGGAATACCGCCAGCAGTTCTATGGCCGCTTCTCCAACAGCCGGGCTGTGGAACTGGCCTTCCGCCACTTCCTGGGGCGCGGCCTGAGTTCCAAGGAGGAGTTCACCCGCTACTTCGACATCGTGAGCGCCCAGGGCCTCAAGGGCCTGGTGGACGCGCTGATCAACACCATGGAATACGCCCAGGTGTTCGGTGAAGAAACGGTGCCCTACCTGCGGGACCTCGGCGAAGAGGCCCAGGAGAGTGCGGGCTGGGGTAGCCACCGCAAGCTGTTCCGGTTCAGCGCTCCCTTTGAAGGTGCCCCCCAGTACGTCACCCTCTACGCGAGCTATCGCCAGCCCTTTGCCGACCAGCACCCCTACGGCGGCGGCAACGACCCGCTGGGCTTGAACTACGGCGCCATCTTCCCCTCAGGCACGGCCAATGTGGCCACCCGCCCGGCCCCCTTCGGCTACGACAGCCGCCGCATCCTGGTGGGCAATGGCATGCGCCAGCCGGGCCAGATGAACAGTCCCCAGTTCCGTGCCGCCACGCCCCGCAAGGTGGGGCCCAAGGTGGTGCGGCTCGAGCAGATCGCTACCGGTGGCGCCTCCGTGCCCCGCCGCGGCGGACAGCCCAGTGTGCGCAACACCGAAGCCAGCACCCAGCGGGTGATCCGCGCGGTGTATGTGCAGGTTCTCGGCAACACCGGCTATGCCGGTGAGCACAACAAGGTGGAGGAGATCAAGCTCGAAAACGGCGACCTCAGCCTGCGGGAATTTGTGCGCCAGGTGGCCCGCAGTGATGCCTTCCGCCGCCGCTACTGGAGTGGGCTCTACATCTGCAAGGCGATCGAGGTGATGCACCGGCGCCTGCTGGGCCGCCCCACCTTCGGGCGCTGGGAGATCGATGCCTACTTCGACGTGGCCGCCCGCAAGGGCTTCTACGGCGTCGTGGACGCCATGCTCAACAGCCGCGAATACAGCGAGAGCTTCGGCGAAGACACCGTTCCCTATGAGCGGTTCATCACCCCGACCGATCTGAGCACCCGCCGCGTTCCCGCCCTCAAGCGGGCCTTCAACGCCGCGGCCTATGCCGATCTCACCCCCCGTCAGCGCCCGGATGTGGTCGCAGGCAACGCGTTCCGCGATGCGGGCAGCCTCACCCCCCGCAACCTGCCCGCCAAAGCCTCGGTGGTGCGCGGCGGCTGGAGTGCCACCCTCACCGGTGGCCAGACCCTTGCCCCCCAAGACTCTCTGCAGCAGGGACCGGGTTCGGTTCAGACGCCTCCTGCTCCCGAGCGGCGCTGGAGTGCCCCCCGCTGGCAACCCGGCGGCGGCCTGGTGGCCCCCTGGACCTCAGGCACCACCATCACCGCACCGGCCGCCTTCCGCAGCGCACCCACCATTGGCGGTGGCTGGACCGCCAGCCTGTCCACCGGCTCGGGAACCTTCGCCGAACAACCCGGCGCCGCCATGGCCAAAGCCCTGCGAGCCGGCAACCTGCAGGGCTTCAGCAAGCGCCAGAGCCTCGGCAGCGTGCTGAAACTGGC
>CANHMF010000086.1 GCA_947461705.1 Synechococcaceae cyanobacterium | reverse complement strand
GTGGCGGTCACCTTCGTGAGTGCCGTGGCGGTGGTGGATCTCGCCGCGATCGTGGTGCCCCTGTTTGTGTTGGCCATGCTCAGCCTGATCGGCGCCCTGCTGTTGTTGCTGCGCGACACGCAGATCGCGTCAGTGTTGATTGAGCGGCGCTTCTGAACGACAGGCGCAGAGTGTGTCCAGATCGGGGCGGCGGGTGAGGGCCAGGCGCCAGTGGGCCCACAGGCCGTAGAACCAGCTCGCCAGCCTTCCCACCAGGGGCCAGGTGGTGGGCGCATAAATCCAGCCCAGCCCGATGAGCGCATAGGCGGCACGGAACACGGCCAGATCCTGCAGCACCGTGCCATCGGCACCCACGGCATGGATCCGACCCATCGCCTCGCGGTAGCTCACATCGCCATGGGCGGCGGGGTCATAGGAGGCCTCATCGATGTCCACGAAGGCGAGCCTGGGGGCCTCGGGATGAAGGGCCCGATCACGCCGCTGCAGGAACTTCACCTCCCGCAGGCAGAGCGGACAGCCCCCGTCGTAGAGCAGTGTGAGAGCCGGCACGGTTATTTCCTGCGGCAATATTCGCCGCCCACATTCATCCAGCCCGAGGGGCAGGCCTGGCCATTGGTGGGCTGCACGGTGTACTGCATCAACCCGAAGGTGGTGCATTTGCCGTTCAAGGTGTCCACATAGCCCATGGGGCAGATGTTGCCCAGCTTCGGCACCACCCGTTGGGCCTGGGCGGGGGCGATCGAACCAGCCAGCACCAGCAAACCGCTGAGGCTGAGCAGGGCTTGGGTGCGCAGACGGCTCATGACGCCATGGATTTCTGCATGCAAGCCTAGTGCTGAAGCACCGAACCCCATGCTGCGTCAGCACCTCTGCCGTCTGGCTGTGAGCACCTCCGGCGAGGGGTTCACCAACCTCACGGCAGCCCTCAATCGCGAGATTGCCGCCAGCGGCCTCCAGCAGGGAGTGGCCCATCTCGTGGCGCTGCACACCAGCTGTTCCCTCACCATCAACGAGAACGCCGATCCACGGGTGTTGGAGGATCTGGCGGCCTATCTCCGGGCGCTCGTCCCCCAGGAAGGGGTGAAGCCCATCAGCGGTGTGGGGCCACTGCGTCCTTACCGGCATCACGACGAAGGCGCCGACGACATGCCAGCCCACATCCGCACGGCCCTCACGGCCACGAGCCTGAGCCTCTCCTTTGATGGAGGGCGGTTGCTGTTGGGGATATGGCAGGCGGTGTATCTGTGGGAGCACAGGGCTCAGCCCCAGTGCCGGAACCTCAGCCTGCATCTGGTGGGGGCTTGAACGCCATGGCACTCAGGCCCGATTCCC
This sequence comes from Synechococcaceae cyanobacterium, assembly GCA_947461705.1. Lineage (GTDB taxonomy): Bacteria > Cyanobacteriota > Cyanobacteriia > PCC-6307 > Cyanobiaceae > Vulcanococcus. The sequence continues at coordinate 8,146 of CANHMF010000086.1, read as the reverse complement.
AGCTTGATCTTCAGGAGCAGATGGCGGCGATCCGGAGGGATCTGGCGGAGCTGCGCCAGCTGGTGATGGAGTTGCGTCAGCAGCTCAGGGCTGAACCTCTGACGCCTGCCCGGCTGGAGGGCAGTCCGGCCACCCTGCTGTCTCGCCGGAATGCGGAGCGTTTAGCCGGTGAAGTGCAGCGGCGTACGGATCTGCATACGGATGCTGAGCTGGACACGGAGACGGATCTGCTGATCGACCGTCTCCATGACCTGGCACTCGAGCTTGGCGATTCCGGTCAGTCCTGAGGGATCACATCAGCATGAACTGCTCGCTGCTGATGCTGGGAGCCGTTTCCAGGATCGCGAATAGTCCACCGCCACGGCCAAAGCCCCTGGCCTCGGAGTTCTGATTGAAATAGAGCTCACCCCTGGGTTCCAGGTAAATCACATCGAACTGGTCGCGTGCTGCGATTTTCAATTCCTTCCTGGATTCCACCTGGGTGAAATCGAGCTTGTCGATGCCGCTGAAGCGTTTGCGCGATAGCGCCAAGGCGTCGCCATCGGAGGGGCTGAAGTTGAGGATGCGATCCACGCGGCGTTGCTTGAGGTTTCGGCTGAAATACTCCTTCGAATTGAAGATGTAGCGATGGCCGCTGCGCCTGAGGCTGTTGCTCTCTGGAGACGGGTTGCTTGTGGCACTCGCTGCTGTTGGGCCGGTTGTGGTCAGGTTGTTGGTCACCATGCTCTGATACGTTTGATAGGTTATATAGTTATTGGTGACGCTGAGATTTGTTGAGGAATCGACTGTAGACCCCACGGCAATCACGATCTCGTTGCCATTGGAGGTGGTGGAATAGCCAGTGCCGTCGGGTGCACCTCCGGTGATTGGATCGCCGATGTCTGTGGCAGGACTTCCCGTGCTTCCTGTTGCTGGTAGATCGCCGATGCTTGGTGTCGATCCGGTGAGTCCAGTCAGGCCGTCTGTGGTGGTGCCAGGTTGGTCGGAAACTTGATCTGACATGCAGGGAAGTGCTGAGCTTCTTCCTCGTTAGGCTATAGAGAGTGCTGTCATTCAGCGGTGTTGCTTCTGCTGTAGTCCGGTATCGTGCTAGCTGCAGAAATGAGCTACTCAGGCGCCTGTGTTGAGTCTGATCTTGGTCAGTAGAAAGCCAAGAACAGTGGTCTGACGCGTCACGATATCGGCTTGAATATCCATCCCGTGGCGTAGCTGACATTGTCGATGGCCGGCTTTGAACTGTGATGCCGATGGTCGTAGGGAAACCTGGAAGTTGGCAGGACTCGCTTGGTTGGCGTCGCTATCGATGGTGTCGGCTGAGATGTTGAGCACCTGCGCCTTCATTACGCCGAACTCGGGGTAGGGACAGCCGGACACCCTGAGGTAGGCGGATTGCTTGGCGCGAATTGTGCCGACATCGCGGCTGGGTACCTGCACCTTGATCATCAGGGCACCGCTCAGCGGTGCAATCTGAGCCAGCACGTCGCCAGCTCGGATGACCTGCTGGGGATGTCTGAGGTTGCTGGAAATCACGATTCCAGCAGTGGGTGCCTGAATATCACTGTTCTCCAGCGCTCGGCGAACCTCGGCGAGTCGCGAGCGGGTTTGGTCCAGCAATTTGCCGAGTTCTCGCCTCTGGCTGAGGGTTTGGCTCCCCCCCTGGCGTAGGCGGGCTAGTTCAGCTGCGCCGCGGGCTCGCTGTTCGCTCAGAGCTTGGTGGGCTTTGGCTAGATCATTGCGAGCCAGATCAGCTTGTGCCTGCTTTTCATCCACAACGGTGATCGCCACTGCTCCGCTGCTGAGCAAGGTGCGATAGCGTTGCAACTCGCTCTGCCGAAAGCGCAAGGTTGCTTCCGCCTTGGCAATCTCACTCTCACTCGAGTGGAGCTGCGAGGCATTTAGGCTTTGGATGGCGATCTGTTGCTGCTGGAGTGCTGTGGTTTCCGAGCCACTGTCGATCTGCTGAGCTAAAGACTTTTGCAGTTCCGCCTCAAGCTTGCGTTTCTCATCCTCAAGGCTGCGCCGATCCAATACAGCAAGCCGTTCTCCTTTTCGGACACTTTGGTTCTCCTTGACCCATACACTGGCAAGTGTGCCGTCTAATCGACTTTGCACAATGGTGTTTTCACCGGCTGGGCGAATCACGCCGGCTGCGCGCACGGTTTGACGCCAGGGCCAGATAGCCAATGCCAGCACACTACCTAACCCTGCCAGGAGAACACGTTGTCCCATCCGCTGGCTCCAGGGCCCAAGGTTGGGAAGGAACTCCTCGGAGTCCATCGATGCGAGGACAGCAGGGATTGGCGCCTCACTTTGTCGACGCAGTGCGCCATGCTCTTGTTGGTCCATGGGGGGCTGAATCTGGCTCATCGTCAAGCAGCCGTGAGGAAGGGGGAAACAGCAATGCTTTCGCGCAGGGCACTGGGTTGATCTTGGTGCCGTACCTGGCCTTTATCGATGTAGACAATCCAATCGGCGCGTAAGATCACTGAGGGCCGATGACTCACCAGGATGGTGGTTCTGTGCTGGCGTTGCTTGAGCAGCCGATCCATCAGCCGTTGCTCTAACACTGGATCCAGGGCTGAGGTGGATTCATCCATGATCAGCACGGCAGGATCATTGATCAGGGCCCTGGCAATAGCCAGACGTTGGCGTTGGCCCCCGGAGAGATTGGCCCCGAACTCACCCAACACCGTGCCGTAGCCATCCGGCAGATCGGTGATGAAGTCATCCGCCATGGCCAGGCGACAGGCCTCAACAACCTCGGCAAACTCCACACCGGGATGGGTAAATGAAAAGTTTTCAAAGATGCTGCGGTTGAAGAAATGGGATTCTTGCGGGATCAGGATCACCTGTTTGCGCAGGCTCTCCAGGCTGAGATCCCGTGAGCTGTAATTGCCGTAATGGATTGTTCCTGTCTGCAAGGGATAGATCCCGGCGATCAGTTTGCTGATGCTGCTCTTGCCGCAGCCAGATTCGCCGATAAGCGCGGTGGTCACGCCTCCCGGGATCGTTAAGGTGAACTGATCGAGCAGCGGGCGCCGACCGGGATAGTGCCAGGAAATCCCCTGGCAGCGAATGCTGGCCTGGGGGCTGATCAGCGCGTGGTGCTTGGTTTGCGGCTTGGGATCTTCTGGTTCTCGTTCTAGAACTTCCGTGAGTCGTCTCAGCACGACGCCGGCTGTGATCGTTTCCTGGGAGATGGCGCTCAGCCCCGCCAGGAAGGCCAGCACATTGGCGCCCATGCCATTGAAGGCCAGCAGTTGGCCGATGCTCAATTGATTGTTGATCACAAAACCGCTGCCATACCAGAGCAGGGCAATGGAGGTGAGCCCGCCAAGCAGGCTTGTGGTGGTGCTTTCCTGGAGACTCAGCTTGGTGGCTGACCAGTTGAGGTTGGCCAATCGACCAAAGTTCTGTTGGTACTCCTGCCAGGCCTGGGGTGTTGCCTCCGTGGTTTTCAGCACTGAGGCGGCCCTGAATACCTCTACCAGATAGCCCTGATTCTCAGAGGAGTTCACCAGCAGCTGTTGGGTTCTCTTTTGGATCATGGGTAGAAAGGAGAGATTGCACAGAACCACGGCTGCATAGCAGCCCAGTGCGGCCAGGGTGAGCGGGGGGCTGTAGATCAGCATCAACACCAGTGAAATGCCGGCGATGCAAAACTGGCTGGGCAAGCCTGTGACCACGTTGGTGATCAGTTCATTGATTCGTTGAATGTCGCTGATCCTGCTCACCACTTCGCCACTGCGATGGCTTTCGAAGTAGTTAATGGGCAGGCTGAATAGCTTCCTGCCATAGTGCATGATCATCTGCAGCTGTAGTTTCTGCCCGAAGTGGCCCACCATGTGGCCCTGCACCCAGCCCAATCCGTTGCGTAGCGCTGTCAGCACCATGATGCCGATGCTCAGGCTTGCCAGCATGTGATAGTCGCCCCTCACCAGCACATCGTCTGTGAGGACCTGCATCAGGATTGGCATTCCTAGCGCCAGAGTGCCGATGGCAATGTTGAGTAATAGCGCTTGGAGGAGCAGGTTCTTAAAGGGTCGGATGAAGTCGGTGAACACCCATAGGCCACGGCTCAAATCCTGGCTTTCCTGTTTGTTGAATCGCGTTGGATCGGGCTCCAGCAGCAACACGACGCCGTTCTGCCAGTGCCGCAGGAATGTCTCATCGGAGAGCTCTCGCATTCCAACCGCTGGATCGGCAATGATCAGTTTGTCGTTGTGACGGCCATAGAGCACGACCCAGTGATTGCCATTCCAGTGGCAAATCAGGGGTAAGGGGATGGTGTCGATCTGCTGCAGAATCGAGGCATCGGCCTTGGCAGCCCTGGCATGGAAGCCCAACTCTTCTGCGCCGCGTTTCAGGCCTAACAGGGTGGTGCCGTTGGCCATGGTGCCCACCAGTTCACGAACCCGGCCGAGGCTCAGCTTCTGGCCATGGTGTTCGCTGATGGTGGCAATGCAGGCTGCTCCACAGTCTTCTTCGCTGAACTGCCGCACACAGGCCGGGTTCTTGTCGTCCCGCCCCAAGACAGCCTGCAGACGCGATGGCCAGTCTTGAATCGAGATCTGATTCAGGCGAGGAATGAACATGGATGCAGAGATGTCACCCGACAGGACAGAGACTTGTTGCTATGACCCAAAAAACCTGAAAAAGCCCCGAATGAATCGAGGCCACATAGCGAGATGAACTGATGCTTACATTTTGAACTTGCCACCCAGTGCCTGTAGCAACAGGTTGTTCAGATTGGCCGTGTTGCCCTGATCTACGCTGGCAGTGCCTTCCAGAAGTCCCAGTGCCACACCAAGATTCAGAGGTGTGATCACATTCAGGCCAATGTTCGGCAGTACCAAGGAGTAGCCACCGCCGCTGAGGGCTTCGCACTCATGGTCGTTGAGGAATTCCATGGATCATTCAGTAATGACGTCATTAACAAGGCAGGGAGCATAGAAAGGGGGCTGAATGACTTCAGCCCCACTGGCAACCCCGCCGGATCAGAACAGGCTGAGGATCACATTGGTGAGGTTGCTGGTGTTGCGCTGTGTGGTGGTGGCACGAGCGCCGCCGCCGCCCACGCCCCAGGGTCTGGGGGCTGCCGCCCACGGCGGTGGAGGAGCCGATGTTGGAGAGTGCAACCCAGTTGGCAGAAGTGCCGAGATAGGCGCCGCCGGCCACCATTTCGCTTTGGGCGTCAGTCAGGAATTCGATGTTAGACATGTTGGTAAAACAGCAAACGAGGGCAGAGCCCACTGCGGTTCTATCCAGCCCCCAGCTCCCTAGTGGTTCTTCTGCAGTTCTGCAGCGTAGTGGTGGATACCCTCAAGGCTTGTTCCACGTTGTTCAGCATGGCTGGGTGAGCCCATTAACGCGTCTGCTTCTAGGCTTGGATTTGCTTGCTCGTTTGTATGTCGGCCATCCCTCTCTCCCCTGAGCAGATCAGCGCCCTGGCCTCCAGCCTTCCGGCTTGGACTGTGGTGAATGGCAAGCTGCATCGCGACTTCCGCTTTGCTGATTTCGTGGAGGCTTTTGGCTTCATGGCAAAAGTGGCCCTGATCGCCGAGGCGATGGGCCACCATCCCGAATGGAGCAACGTGTGGAACCGGGTCACCATTGACCTGATGACCCATGACACAGGCGGACTATCCAATCTGGATGTGGATCTCGCCACGCGCATTGATGCCGTTATCTAGGCACTATTCAGCGGTGAATCTCTGAGTCGTCGCTTCGCTCTTCGGTTCCGATCGGAACCTCACACCAGCAGTGGCAGTTTGGCGGGGTCACTCTGCTGAAAGCGCAGGTGCTGTTGGCCGGTCTCGCCCTCCACATCCACGCTGATGGTGTGGCCCCCTGTGAATGTTCCGGCCAGGATGCCTTTGGCGATGGGGGTTTCCAGTTCGCGCTGGATGGCGCGCTTGAGCGGCCTGGCGCCGTAGACCGGGTCGTAGCCCACACCGGCCAGCCAATCGAGGGCATCGGCATTCAGCTGCAGCTCCAGCTTTTTGTCTTCCAAGCGGCTGGCCAGCCGCTGCACCTGCAGTTCCACGATCTCGCGCAGTTCCTCCTGTTTGAGGCTGTGGAAGATGATTGTTTCATCCAGGCGATTGAGGAACTCGGGCCGGAAATGGCCCCGCAGGGCCTCGTTCACCCGGGCCTCCATCTCACTGTGGCGAGTTGGATCGCCAGCCAGATCCAGGATCGAGGCGCTGCCGATGTTGCTCGTGAGGATCAGCACTGTGTTGGTGAAGTCCACCGTGCGGCCCTGGCCATCGGTGACGCGGCCGTCATCGAGGATCTGCAGCATCACATTGAACACATCGGGGTGGGCCTTTTCCACCTCGTCGAACAGGATCACCGCATAGGGTCGGCGCCGCACCGCTTCAGTGAGCTGCCCGCCCTCCTCGTAGCCCACATAGCCCGGAGGGGCCCCGATCAGGCGGCTCACGGCGTGCTTTTCCATGTATTCGCTCATGTCGATGCGCACCATCGACTCCTCGCTGTCGAACAGTTGGGAGGCCAGGGCCTTGGACAGCTCGGTCTTGCCCACGCCGGTAGGACCCAGGAATAGGAAGCTGGCGATCGGTCGGTTGGGATCACTCAGGCCCGCCCGTGAACGCTGGATGGCATCGGCAACGGCCGTCACGGCCTGGGCCTGGCCGATCACCCGGGTGTGCAGTTCCTCCTCGAGGTGGAGCAGTTTCTCCATCTCGCTCTGCACCAGCTTGGCCACCGGGATGCCGGTCCACTTGGCGATCACCTCGGCGATGTCGTCTTCCGTTACCTCTTCACGCAGCAGGGTTTTATCGCTGCCGTTGGCATTGAGAGCCTCTTCTTTGGCCGCCAGCTTCTTGTGCAGTTCCGCCAGGGTGCCGTATTCGAGTTCGGCGGCCTTGTTGAGGTCGTAGTTGCGCTTGGCCTGCTCCACTTGGAGTTGCACCTGTTCGATCTCCTCCTTGATCGCGCCGAGCTCATCAATCGAGCCCTTCTCCTGTTGCCATTGGGCATTGAGGGTGCTCTGCTGTTCGCTCAGGTCGGCCAGTTCCTTCTCCAGGCGCTCGAGGCGATCGCGGCTGGCTGCATCGGATTCGCGCCCCAGCGACAACTTCTCCATCTCCAGCTGCAGGATGCGCCGATCGAGCTCGTCGATCTGCTCCGGCTTGGAGGTGATCTCCATCTTCAGGCGCGCCGCCGATTCATCCACCAGATCGATGGCCTTGTCGGGTAGGAAGCGATCGGCGATGTAGCGGCTGCTCAGCACCGCCGCTGCCACCAGGGCGTTGTCGGCGATGCGCACGCCGTGGTGCACCTCGTAACGCTCCTTGAGGCCCCGCAGGATCGAGATCGTGTCCTCCACCGTGGGTTGATCCACGAACACCTGCTGGAAGCGACGCTCCAGGGCCGGATCCTTCTCGATGTGCTGGCGGTGCTCATCGAGGGTGGTGGCGCCGATGCAGCGCAGTTCGCCTCTGGCCAGCATTGGTTTGAGCAGGTTGCTGGCATCCATGGCGCCGCCGGTGGCGCCGGCCCCCACCACCGTGTGGATCTCGTCGATGAACAGCACGATCTGGCCTTCGGAGGCCGTCACCTCCTTGAGCACGGCCTTGAGCCGCTCCTCAAATTCACCGCGGTACTTGGCACCGGCGATCAGGGCGCCCATGTCGAGGGACACGAGCTGACGGTTCTGCAAGGCCTGGGGCACATCGCCATTGACGATGCGCTGGGCCAGCCCTTCGACGATCGCCGTCTTGCCGACGCCCGGCTCACCGATCAGCACCGGAGTGTTCTTGGTGCGGCGCGAGAGGATCTGAATCGTGCGGCGAATCTCCTCGTCGCGGCCGATCACCGGATCGAGCTTGCCCTCCCGGGCCGCCTTGGTGAGATCGCGGCCGTACTTCTCGAGGGATTCGTAGGTGCCTTCGGGGTTCTGGTCCGTCACGGTCTGGCTGCCGCGGATGGCTTGTACCGCATCCTTCAGTTTGTCGGTGCTGGCACCGGCCTGGGAGAGCAACTGCTTGCCGCAGCGATCATCAATGGCCAGGGCCAACAGCAGGTGCTCGATGGCGATGTAGCTGTCGCCATAGGTGCTCTTCAGGGCGTCGGCCTGGTCGAGCACGGTGTTGAGCCCCTTGCCTAAATAGACGTTGTC
>CANHMF010000085.1 GCA_947461705.1 Synechococcaceae cyanobacterium | reverse complement strand
TGGAGGCCCAGTACGCGGCGCTGAGCGCTGAACGGGAGCAACTGGTTGGCAGAAACAGCCACAGCGAAGCCCGGATCCAGGAGCTGGAGGCCCAGTACGCGGCGCTGAGCGCTGAACGGGAGCAACTGATCAGCAGTAACAGCCACAGCGAAGCCCGGATCCAGGAACTGGAGGCCCAGTACGCGGCGCTGAGCGCTGAACGTGAACAACTCGTCCAGGAACGTGAAGCCTTAAAAGTTCAAAGCAATGCCCAGCAGGAGCGACTGGATCGAATAAACAGCGAACTTGATGAAATTCTTGCTCTGATTGATCAGAGCAGCCTGAAAGCTGAAGAACAGGAAGAGATCGCAGAAGTTGTTGCTGCCCAATAGCTCAACGCGCTCAAAGCTGGCCATCGCCAGAGGGATTCGCGGGGAAACGAGGAGCCTCTCAAGCTCACGCCATGGGTTTCATCCAATGCGTTGCGAAATACCAAGCTTTTGTTCGTTGAAGTTCTGGCGGGAGTCCTTCTCTTTTGGCTGTAAGGATATAGGGCCGGCTGAATAGGCCTGGGCCATGGCCGACGGAACGCCCTTGAATCAAATCATGAGCCTCGTTAACTACAGATAGGCTCACCCACTCGGCGGCCTGAGCTCCTCGATCAACACAGCCAGGGCTTCACTCAGATGGAGCCGGTTGAGGGAGGTGCCTGCGAGGAGGAATCGGCACTGAGCAACTTCGCGCATCTCGATGTCGTAGAGATGTCGCCAGTTGAATGTCGCCAGCAAGCGCCGCCAGAGCGGCAAGGTGGAGACCCACTTGGATCTGTCAGAACAGCCACTGGTGAGCGGCCGGGATGGTTGCTAAGTGGAGGAGGTTGTCATCACCGAAGTTGGTCACAAACAAGATCACAAGCTGCAGGCCGCCAGCGAACAGGGTCGAAAAACCCTGACGTTCCAACCATCGTGGCCGGGGATCCAGAGAGATCAGCGTCGGCGAGTTTTCAGCCACCATCAGCGTAGCGAGGGAGTCTTAGGCCTGATCAATAAATAGTATGCCCGTACCAATAGCGGGTCATCCGTGTTTCCGCGGGGTCTCCCCAGGCGCCTCCGGCGGGCGTACCCCATCCGCCACCAGCTCACCCCAGGCGGGCACCCCCCACACCCCTCAGTCCGGCGTATCCGCCCACCACTTCAGCCGACCCGTCAGCTCCTGCCGCTGGGCCCACAGCTCCTCCAGCCGGGCCCCATAGCGCGCCCCAGCGGCCACCCACGAAGACCGCTGCCGATAGGCCTCCAACACCGACGGATCCCTGCTGGGATCGGCCGCTGCTGCCTCGGGATCGTTGGCCAGAGCCAACCGACGTGCTGCCGCCTGCTGCATCAGTTCAGCGGCATGGGCCAGATCCGGCTCCTCCCACACGTGGCCATCGGCGAACGGGGTGGGCGAGGGGGCCGATGCTGAAATCGGTGTTGCCACCGTAGGAGGTGGCGATCACATCCACGCTCAGTTGCAGGGCTTCTGCCATGCCCCGGCCGAAGCCTTCCGATCGGTGCAGGGCGATCTCCTCTCGTGGACTCAAGGATTTGGCGCCTGACGAGGTGGGCTTGGCCACTGATGCCACGAACACCTACGACCTGCAGCGCCCTCACGAGCTGCAGCCCTGAGACAGCTCTGCTCTCAGCCAGCGTGCTCAGCAAGCCACGCGGCCAGATCGGCCGGGCCGCTGAAATCCAGCAGCGCCTCAGCCAAGGCCTCGAGCTGGTCCACCGGCAGAGCCTGGATACGAGTGGTGGTGGCCTCGTTGAGGGGTCCGCAGCGGCGGTTGAGAAGTCGAAGGGTCACGATGGCTTCTCCGAGCGCACGGCCACGGGCTTCACCTTGGGCTTCGCCCTCTTGCCGGCCCCGATCCAGGAGCATCTGGGCGGCGCGGGTGTGGAGTAACTGGTCGGTGGGGATGCCGGCGAACACCATGAGTTCCTCGGTGGTGAGTGTTGGAAGCCGTTCAAACAGCATAGTGAGAACAGCGGAGAGCAGTTCCGGATGGCGCTCCAGAACCTGCTGGGTGCTGCGCTTGAGCTCCGCTTCTGGCCGCACTGGCAGCGTCAATAGGGTGAGCCAAGGATCGAGATCAGCCTGCTGGCCCAGCTCCTCCAGGCTCAGCCAGATCACGCCATCAAGAAATCCCTGCAGCTGCTGGGGCAGCTGGGCCGGGCCGAGCTTGAGGCGCCGGTGGGAAACCACCACGACCACGGCTAGGTGCTGCACCTGAGGGTGCAACTGGAGAAAGCGAAAGCTCTGGGCGCCCAGACGGTGCTTGAACCAAGGCTTGGCGTGCATCTGCACCTCCAGCAGCACCACCGGCTGCTCTTGTGTGCCGGCCTCCGCTGAGTGCGGCCAGAAGGCCCCATCGAGTCGATGGTTCGCCGCTTTTAGTTCCGGCGCTCATAGCCGCAAGGCTTCTGCGAAGCAGTAGCGATAGAGCGCATCTCCAGGAGAATCCGGCCCGAGCGAGGGCACCGCAGAGGCGCCTGCGGCACCCGTCGCTGGCAACAGCAGCGCGATCAGATCCGGCGCGCTCTGGAACAGGCCATAGAACCAGTGGTCCGTTTTCAAGCCCCACCTCCTGGCATCGCTCGCCTCACCACCAACCATGTCGATAGTACGCCTGTACGAGTGGCGGGTCATCCGTGTTTCCACGGGCTCCCCCCAAAGCGCCTGCGGCGGGCGCACCCCATCCGCCGCCAGCCCACCCCCGGCGGGCACCGGCAACCCCCTCAAACCTCCGACTCCGCCCTCCACTTCAACAGGCCCCCCAACTCCTGCCGCTGCCCCCACAGCTCCTCCAGCCGGGCCCGATAGCGGGCCCCAGCGACCGCCCATGAAAACCGCTGCCGATAGGCCGCCAGCACCGAAGGATCCCTGCTGGGATCGGCCGCTGCCGCCTCACGATCGTTGGCCAGAGCCAACCGGCGGGCAGCCACCTGCTGCATCAGCTCAGCGGCGTGGTCTAGATCCGGCTCGCCCCACACGTGGCCATCTGCGCAGGGATAGGCACCACGGGGAATGGGCACCTCCTGGCAGCGCACGCGGTGGGCGAGGGGGCCGGTGCAGAAATCGGTGTTGCCGCCGTAGGCGGTGGCGATCACATCCACGCCCAGTTGCAGGGCTTCCGCCATGCCGCGTCCGAAGCCTTCCGATCGGTGCAGGGAGAGGAACACATCGCAGCAGCCGTAGAGGGCGAGTAGCTCATCGCGTTCAAGGCTGGCCACCACGAGGTGAATGCGCGGATCTTCTGCGGCGCGCAGCTGCAGCCAGTGCCATTCGGCGCTCTCGCCCTGTGTCACAGATCTGGCCAACGGAGGCGATAGGCGCGGCTGCGGCCTTCACCGATCGGCTCGATCGCCTGCAGCTCCACCAGCTCGGCCAGATCCCGCCAGGCTGTGGCGCGGCTCACCTTGGTGAGGCCGATGGCCTTGCGCAGGGTCATACCGCCCGTGAACCCCTCCGGTTCGGCATCCAGCAAACGGTTGAGCAGTTTCTGCTGGCGGCTGTTGAGGCCGCTGTGGCGGTGGCTCCACCAGAAGGCGGCCTTATGCCGCACCGCATCGATCACGGCGCCATTGGTGGCCGCCGCTGCGGTGAGCTGCTCCAGGAACCAGTTCAGCCAGGCTGTGACATCCAGCTCTCCCTGCTGGCAGCACTCCAGCGCCACGTAATACCCCTCCCGCTCCCGCAATATCTGGGCGGAAATGCCCAGGGCTCGGCCAGACAACTCCTGTTGGACGTGGGACTTGCAGTCCTCGGCGAGCAGCCGATCGGTGATCGCCCGAGCCAGGCGGCCGTTGCCGTCTTCGTAGGGGTGGAGGGTGAGAAACCACAGATGGGCCAGGCCCGCGCGCAACAGCCCGTCCAGCGGTGCAGGCGGTGAGGCGACCCAATCCAGGAAGGCCTCCAGCTGCTGCTCAAGTTGGTTTCGGGGTGGCGCTTCAAAGTGCAGCCGCTCCCGGCCGATGGCACCCGAGAGCACCTGCATCGGAGCCTCATCGCGTAGTTCCCCGATCCGAATGGCGCGCAGGCCATCGGGGCCAGCGGCAAACATTCGCAGGTGCCAGTGGTGCAGTGTGGCAAGGGTGAGCGGCGCCTCCAGGGTGCTGGTGGCATCCAGCAACACATCCAGCAGGCCCTCCACCTGGGCGCTGGCGGCCGGCTGCCCCTCGGCCAAGGGAAGGCGCAGGCGGCGCGCGATGGAGGAGCGCACCTGGCCTGGATCGAGCAGCTCGCCTTCGATGGCGGCCGTGCCCAGGCTCTCGCGGCCCAGCAAGGCAGAGATCGCCTCGCGATCGAGCGGGGGCTCCAGCGTCTCCAGCCGGCTCACCAGCTCCCGGCGTGCAGCGCGGGCCTGCTTCAGCAGCGGCTCCAGAGCGGAGCTCTGCCAGCGGAACTGGGGCCAGTCCGGCTGCTGCCAGATCCAAGTTGAAGACATGATTGCACCCTAATCGCTTTGCCTCACGAAGCGATTAGCTGGTGATCATCGCTTCACGGTTGTTGTCTCCTGTTCTTGGAAGTGCGTCGCTGACAGCCTGAGAGTCATGGCGTGACTCCTGTCGACCTGTCCACGAATCCGGGGGAACCCCAGGGCAACTCCATCTCGAGGAGAAGCAGTAGCGATAAAGCGCATCGCCAGGAGAATCCGGCCCAAGCGAAGGCACTTCAGAGGCGCCTGCAGCACCTGCTGCCGGCAGTAGCAGCGCGATCAAATCGGGCGCACTTTGGAACAGGCCATAGAACCAGTGATCCGTTTTCAAGCCCCGCCTCCTGGCATCACTCGCCTCGCAGCCAGCCCTCCAGGCAAATAGTACGCCAGTACCAGACGAGAGGACACCCGTGTTTCCACGGGCTCTGCTCAGGTGCCTGCGGCGGGCGAGCCCCATCCGCCATCAGCCCACCCCAGGCGGGCTCCGACCAACCCTTAAACCGGTATATCCGCCCTCCACTTCAGCCGCCCCGCCAGCTTCTGCAGCCGGGCCCGATAGGGCAACCAGAAGGCGGCTATGCCTCAGGAAGTCTTTGGCGGTGAGCTTGGAGAGCTCGCTGCTCCAGAGGTTGTTGCACAGGATGTGCTCGGCCGCCACCCACAGGCCGCCGATCAACATCCGGTCGGGCTGGTCGAGATCGCTGATGGCGATGGCTTCCGCCAGAAACTCAGGGTTGGAGAGCACCGAAAAACTCCTGCGGCCAGAGGGCGTGTTGCTTTCTTCAGCGGAGAGGATGGTGGTGATCACCTCGGCGATGCGCACCTGGGCGCCGATGCTGGGCGGATCGGTGGGGCTGTCAATGCTGTTGATGAAGATACGGTCAGGCTCTGGAACGTTGCCGCCAGAGATTGGGGTCGCGGCCGCAATACAGAACCGCCAACACGACGATGTAGCTCTGGTCTGGAACAGGCAGGTAGATGAGTCCGTAGAGGAAGCGGCGAATCAGGGCACGGCGTGTGCCGCGGTAGCTGGCGGGATACGCCGCCGGGTTGGATCGTATGCGCTGGAAGATGAGCCGCACCTCGGCAAGGAACTGGCGACCCAGGCCCTGCTCCTGGGTTTCATACCAGCGAGCCGCAGCGGCGAGATCATCTCTGGCAGCGGATCGCAGTCGCAGAACCACGTTCAGAGCGACTGCTCAATCGCATCGAGCACCGCTTCGGCATCGAGGCCAGGGTCGCCGTCTGCCAGGTAGGCCTCCATTCGCTGATCAATGAGCTGCCGATCGGCATCGCTGAGTTCCGGGGAGCTCTGCTCGGCAGCGATCGAGTCCCACAGTGTTTGGACCAGTTCCAGGCGTTCCGCCAGGGGCAGGGTCAGCAGGTCATTCACCACTTGCCATGCCGGCAGGACCGGGGCAGGGACCTTTCAACCATAGCGGTGGCTTTGGGCGGGACTCCGCTCGCAGCAGGAAGGTGCTGGTGCCTGCCGAGAGGGCTGGGGCTGTTGTCGCCATTTGCTTCCTGAGCTGCTCAGGGCCTCACGAACTGAAGCCCTAAAACTCTCGTTGTTCAGCCAGCGTGTGCAGCGAGCCAGGAGGTCAGATCGGCCGGGCCGCAGCACCGAGGCCGCCGCTCTACGCAGGAAGGGCCCGGCATTGCGGCAGGGCATCAACACAGACACGCAGGGCCAGGCGGGCAAACTCATGCGGTCCAGATCTCGCGCAGATCGATCCGCAACCCTGGAAACAACGGGCCGGCATCGAGCTCGGTGGCTGCCTCCACGCGCTGGGGTTCACCGGCATTGCTGGCGGGCCAGATCTCCACGGCTTGCTGATCGGGGATCAGCAACCAGCCGAGCTGGGCGCCATTGGCCTGGTAGGCATCCATTTTGCGGCGCAGAGCGGTGAGGCCTCGGGGGCCCTCATCGCTGGGGCTGGCCAGTTCCACCACCAGATCAGGGCAAAGCGGCGCGAAACCGCGACGCTGCTCGGGAGTGAGGGCTTGCCAGCGCTCCTGCCGCACCAAGGAGGCATCGGGGCTGAGCACTGAGCCATCGGGCAGGCGGAAGCCGCTGGAGCTGTCAAACACCCGCCAGACCCCCTGTTGATCGGCCCAGAGCAGTAGACGCATCACCAGTCGGCTGTTGCGAGCACCGGTTTCGCTGCCTGTTGGGGTCATGTGAATCAGACGGCCGCTGGCATCGAGCTCCAGCACGGCATTGGGATTGCCCTGGCAGAGCGCCGCAAACTGCTCGGGGGTAAGCCTGAGATCTGCAGGGAGTCGCAGCGGTGCCAGGGCGTCAGCGGGCGCAGCTGGAGGTGCAAGCGTCATGGCCAGGAAGCAGGGCCAACTTGAGCTTAGGGCGATTCATGTGCCACAGCCGCGTGTGGGACGGCTTCAGCCGCGCGGCGGCCTGAGGTTCTCGAGCAAGCACTGCCAGGAATTCGCTTCATTGGAGCCGGCCCGAGCAGTCTGGGCCAGAGAAGCTCAAGGCACTTGCTGCCAATCGGCATCTCACGAGCTGCAGCCCGGCCTGAGCTCAGCGCTTAGCCGGCGTGCTCTTCAAGCCAGGCTGCAAGATCTGCCGGGCCGCTGAAATCGAGCAGTGCCTCAGCCAAGGCCTCGAGCTGCTGCAGCGGCAGAGCCTGGATGCGGGCGGACGTGGCCTCGCTCAAGGGGCCGCAGCGGCGGTTGAGCAGGCGGATGGCCGTAGCGGCGGCCTCTGCGGCGCGACCGCGGGCTTCTCCACGGGCTTCTCCAGGGCTTCGCCCTCTTGACGGCCCTCCGCCAAAAACTCCTGGGCCAAGCGGGTGTGGCGCAGATGATCGGTGGGCAGGTTGATCAAGGCCATGATTTCCTTGCGAGTGAGATGGGGAAACCGCTCTCCCAAGATAGAGACAACGGGCTCGAGCAGATCGGGGCGTGGTTGCAGGATCTGTTCGGTGGCGCCTGGAATGTCGGGCTTGGGCAGCACCGGCAGGGTGAGCAGCGTGAGTATGGGGTCGTGCTCGGCCAGCCGGCCCAGCTCCTCCAAGCTCAGCCAGATCACGCCATCGAGAAAGGTCTGCAGCTGCTGCGGCAGCTGGGCAGGGCCCAAGTTGAGGCGCCGGTGCGGCACCACCACAGCCACGGCGAGATGCTGCGCCTGGGGGGTGCAACTGGAGAAAGCGAAAGCTCTGGGCGCCCACAGGCGGTGCTTGAACCCCGCCTTGCCGTGCATCTGCACCTCCAGCAGCACCACCGGCTGCTCGGGTGTGCCCGTTTCTGCTGAGCGCGGCCAGAACGCCCCATAGAGTCGATGGTTTGCCGCCTTGAGCTCTGGTGCTCATAGCCGCAAGGCTTCTGCGTAGGCGAAGTCTTCACGAAGAGAAGCAGTAGCGGTAGAGCGCATCACCAGAGGCACCAGGGCCGAGGCTGGGCACTGGGACAACGGCGGCGTGATCAGATCCGGCGCACTCTGAATGAGGCAATAGAACCAGTGATACGTTTTCAAGGCCTACCTCCTGGCACCGCTCACCTTGCAAACAAGTCAACAGTACGCCAGTACCAATGGCGGGCTGTCCGTGTTTCCGCGGTGTCTCAGCGCCTGCGGCGGGCGCACCCCATCCCCCACGAAAACCGCCGCTGCCGCCTCGTGATCGTTGGCCAGCTCCAACCGCCGGGCTGCCACCTGCTGCATCAGCTCAGCGGCATGGTCGAGATCCGGCTCCCCTTACACGTGGCCATCGGCGCAGAAATCGGTGTTGCCGCCGTAGGCCGTGGTGATCACATCCGCGCCCAGCTTGAGCCGAGATCGAAGCCATATCACAGCAGCCTCACCTCAGCAGCCACAACGACGGCCGATCCGCCCCGGCTTCCATACACTGAATGAGTGCGTTCAGCCCTTGCTATGACAGTTGCGATTGGGCCTTCGCTGGAGCTGCGGGAGCAGCTGCAACAGCATGCGGCTCGGGCTGGCTGGCTGGTGCTGGTGGGCCCGCTGCCAGCGGCCGAGGAGCTGGTTTGGATTCAGGTTGCGGCCCAGGCCGGGGTGCCGGTGCTGGCGATGGTGCCGGGCTATGAGCAGGGCGAGGAGCTCAAGCAAGAGCTGCAGGAGCAGGGCACGGGCAGGGTGACGCTCTGCTTGGACCTTCTGGCCGCGGAGAGCGGGGAGGTGTGCTGGTATCGCTACAACGACGCCCGCCGTAACGGCACCACTCCGCCGGAGCTGCTCCAGGCGGTGTGGCCCAATCTCAAGCTCGAGAGCCTGGAGCTGCGGCCCATGCGGCGGCTGGATGGGGTGCTGAGCGTCTGGTTGGAGCAGGCTGGTGCAGACGCCCAAGCGCCGGGTCTGCTCTGGTTGCCTGCTAAGGAGGCCTCCGCCGTGCTGAGCGGTGCCGGTGCGTTCCTGGAGCGCCTGGAGGCGATCTGGCTGGAGGGTTCAGCGCATCCCGATGGGCTGGACGCTGAGGTGCTGGCCCTGCTGGAAGGCAGCTTCCATCGCCTGACGATCGACGGCGCTCAGCACCAGTTGTGGCAGCTCGACCAGCAGAGTCTTCTGGAGCGCCAGGTGGTGTTGCTCACCCAGCAGCGGGAAGAGCTGGAGGTCCAGCTGAGTGCGCAGAGCGCGCAGACGGCGGAGCAGAGCCAGCAGCGCGAGGTGCTGCAGGGAAGGGTGGTGGAACTCCAAGCTGAGAAGGATGTTCTTAAGTCGGAACGGGATGACCTTGCAAATCAACTCAATATGTTCAACGTTCAGCGTGATGAGCTAGAGAAAGAGCTGCTTCAGCTGAACTGCGAACGGAATGACCTCAAGGCGGAACTTGCCAATCTCAGGTGTGAGAAGACCTGTTTTGATACAGAAAGCCGGGTATTCCGAGCAGCGCTGGAACACGTGTTCCCTTACGAGGCCTACAAGGAGAAGCGCCCTGACCTAAGTGACTATGACCATGCTCAACTCCTCGATCACTTTACCAAATTCGGAATTAACGAAAATTTCGACATTGGGTATTTGTCGATTCGCCAGAAGCTTGAAGACTGCCGCAATGAGAATAAATCGCTGTGCTCAGAAATAGCCCTGATCCAATATGGGATTGACAAGGCGAACTGCCTCGTAGAGGTTGCCCAGGGCTCACTGGGCAATGTGTGGATGCTACCGCAACGTGAGCGGCCCCCTCTTGCTGAGATC
>CANHMF010000084.1 GCA_947461705.1 Synechococcaceae cyanobacterium | reverse complement strand
CAGCACAGCGGGCAGCTGGGCGTGCTGATCTCCAGCCGCGAGGGGATGGGCGGCGGTGCCGTGCAAACCAAGGTGGTCCTTGAGCAGCTTCTGGCCAGCCTGGAGCGCTTGCTGCCTGGGGTCCAGGTGGTGTTCCGCTCAGACCGCGATGGCCCGATTCGTCAACGGGCCTGACGCAGCAAAAGGGCGACTGATCGCGAATGCTGGGGCTCCAGAGCCCATCGATCAGCACCCGTGAAGAGCGAATCGCCCCACAGGCCAGGGAATCTTTTCCACAGGTTCTCCACAGTATCCAGGGTCAAGACTCGCGTTGCCGCAACGGCAGGCGCGCCCGTCCTGGGAAATCGTTTCTCCCCTTGACAGCCCTAAGGATGGGGATAGGCCGAGGCCTCTCGATCGACACTGCAGCCCCCAAAGCGGTTGGTAGGACACGCATTCTCAATGCACAGCAGCCGTATCTCATGTTGGGATCTGCTTTTGACGTGTGGGGGTGTGTTGTGGCCTGATGGTGGGGTCGAAGTGAGTGCAGCTGAATGGCAGGAATTCCGGATGGCATGGCGTCCCACGTGAGTGTGGAAAACCAGTTCCCGGAGGATCTGTTCGAGGCGATGTCGAGTTTCATTGGCGCCCACCCCGACTGGGACCAGTACCGCCTGATGCAATCCGCCGTGGCGGGGTTTCTGTTTCAGCAGGGCTGCCAGGAGCAGGCGGTGGTGCGGCACTACCTCAATGGCCTGTTCCGCCGGCCGGGGATGTCCACGTTCTGAGGCGCCCGGTAGCGCAGGACACGTGCAGGAGGCCTCCCGCCTCGGCAATCTGATGCGGCATCCCATCAGCACGGAGCACTGCAGGGCGGGATTCGTCACCCCGCTTTTTTCATGGCATCGGTTGGCGGCACCTCCCAGGTCCGAAAGGCCGGATCGGGAAGGGTCACCGAAATCCTCATGGGACCCATGGCTCTGGCGAGCAAAGCCGCAAGCGCCGCGAATGCAAGAAGCCCTCTTCCCCGTCAGCCAACGTCCCGACGGCGGTTGGATCGGTGCGGCACCCTTGCAGCCCTGCCGTCAGGGATCAGGCACGGATGCCAGCCCCGCCCCTGAATTCGGCTTGGATGACCCGATGATTCCTGTAACTGCTCTGCTGCTCAGCCGTCTGTTGCGCTCGGCCTCGGCCGTGGGAGCGATCGCGCTGGTGATCGCTTCGCTGATCGAGTGGGGCTTGATCACGGCCGACCCAGCACGGCTCTCTTGAGCGCTGGCTGCTGGTGTCCGTGTCTACGTCGGCTCAAGCCCTCACGGCTTGGGCCGCAGCACCAGCCAGGCAATCAGCAAGATGCTGCCGGTGCTCACCACCGTGAAGATCCAGTCGGCGTAGGGCGTCCAGGGCATCCACCCAGCCTGCCGCAGCGCCGCCTTCAGTTCATCGGCTCCGTTTCCCTGGCTCTGCCGAGCAGCTGCTCCACCACCAGCTTGAGCAGCAGTGACACCAGGCCTACGCCGCCGAGCACAAGGGCAGCGCCGTAGGCCAGTTCGGTGTCGTACTGCTTGTAGGCGTCTTCCACAAACAGGGGAAGGGTCTGGGTCTGACCAGCGATGTTGCCGCTCACCACGGCCACGGCGCCGAATTCACCCAGGGCGCGGGCGGTGGTGAGGATCAGGCCGTACACCACGGCCCAGCGCACCGAGGGCAGGGTGACCTTCCAGAACACCTGCCAGTTGCTGGCGCCAAGCGTGCGAGCGGCCTCCTCCTGATCCCAGCCCTCCTCTTCCAGCAGCGGGATGACCTCCCGGGCCATGAAGGGGAAGGTCACCACGATGGTGGCCAAGGCCATGCCTGGCCAGGAGAAGATGATCTTCCATCCCAGGCTGCTCACCACGCCGCCCAGCAGGCCGTTGGTGGGGCTGTACAGCAGCACCAGCATCAGGCCGACTACCACCGGCGAGATCGAGAAGGGCAGGTCGATCACGCTGAGCAGCAGCGCTTTACCCGGGAACTGGCGACGGGCAATGGCGGTGGCGGCCGCTAATCCAAAAATGGTGTTCGCGGGTACGGCGATCAGGGTGCAGCGCAGCGTGAGCAGCACGGCGGAGCGCAGGTCTTCCGATTGGAAATTCTCCAGAAAGGGCGTCAGCCCCTTGGCAAAGGCACCCGCCACCACCTCCAGGGCCGGCAGCAGGATGATCACGCCCACGTAGAGACACGCGATCAAGGGGATCAGGAACGCGGCCGAAGGTTTGGGCAAGGCCTGTGGCAGAGAGCGCAAGAATGCACGCATGGGAGCTCAGCAAAAGACAGGGTGGAGTCGGAGGAATCAAGCGCCGTCGCCTTAGACGTTCTGGGCAGGGTTGGCTTCCCAGTTGCGCCCCCATACCTGCAATCCGTTGATCAGCAGCAAGCTGACCAGCGAGAACAGCAGCATCACCATGCCAATTACCGTGGCGGAGGCGAAATCGTATTCCTCCAGTTTCTGAATGATCAAGGTGGGAGTGATCAGGTCCTTGAAGGGAACGTTGGAGGAGATCATCACCACTGAGCCGTATTCTCCGACGGCACGGCTATAGCCCTGGGCTACGCCTGAGAGAATGGCGGGCATGAGCTGGGGCAGCACCACCTTCAACAGGGTTTGGCGAGGGCTGGCCCCGAGGCACCAGGCCGCTTCCTCCTGATCCCGTTCCAGGGCTTCCAGCACCGGTTCCACGCTGCGCACCACGAAGGGCAGCGAGATGAACACCATGGCGATCGCCACACCCAGCCAGGTGAACGACACTTTGAGGCCGAATAGCGCATGCAGCGGAGCTCCAACCCAGCCGTTGGTGCTGTAGATCGCTGCCAATGCCAGGCCCGCCACCGCCGTGGGTAAGGCAAAAGGCAGGTCGATCAAGGAATCCAGCAAGCGCCGGCCCGGAAAGGAACACCGCACCAGGGCCCAGGCGATCACGAGCCCGAAGATCCCGTTGAGCAGCGCCGCCAGCAGCGCCAACCCGAAGCTGATTCGGTAGGTGGCCAAGGCCTCTGGCGTGGTGGCCAGCTCCCAGAACTGGCTGGGCCCTACGGCGGCGGCTTTCAGGGCCATGGCCCCCAGGGGCAGGAACAGCACCAGGGCTAGATAGAGCCAGGTGATCCGCCATGACCAGCTCATCTGCAGCCAGCCCGGCCAGGTGAATCCCCGGCGGCGAGCCGGGATTGCAGGTGCCATGGAGATGGTCGGCGAGATGGCGGACCGTATCACCGCTTGGGGCTTGATTCAACGGTAGGCCGGTGGGGAAAGAGCCAATGCTTTAGGGTTGGACCGTCGCTTCCTTGGCTGTCGTCATGGGTATCCGGGTTGCCGGTGTGAGCAAGGAGTTCGGTTCCTTCAAGGCCGTTGACGAGGTCAGCCTTGATGTGGAGACCGGCTCCCTGGTGGCGTTGCTGGGGCCTTCCGGTTCCGGCAAAAGCACCCTGCTGCGCCTGATTGCTGGCCTTGAGGAGGCCGATGCGGGCCGCATCTGGATCACGGGCGAAGAGGCCACCACCCGCTCGGTTCAGGAACGCCAGGTGGGTTTTGTGTTCCAGCACTTCGCCCTGTTCAAGCACCGCACCGTGCGCCAGAACGTGGGCTTTGGCCTGGAGCTGCGCGGCTGGAAACACGAGGCCATTCGCCGGCGCGTGGATGAACTGTTGGAGCTGGTGCAATTGCATGGCTTCGGCAACCGCTATCCCTCCCAGCTCTCTGGTGGCCAGCGCCAGCGTGTGGCCCTGGCCCGGGCATTGGCAGTGCAGCCGCGGGTGTTGTTGCTGGACGAGCCGTTCAGTGCGCTCGATGCCAAGGTCCGCAAGGAATTGCGCGCCTGGCTGCGCAACCTTCACGATGAGATGCACGTCACCACCGTGATCGTCACCCACGATCAAGAGGAGGCCATGGAGGTGGCCGACCGGATCGTGGTGATGAACCACGGCAAGATCGAGCAGATCGGCACCCCAGCTGAGATCTACGACCAGCCGGCGAGCCCTTTTGTGATGAGTTTTGTGGGGGCGGTGAATGTGCTGCCTTCCCATGTACCCCTTGCGGCGAACAGTCCAGCGCAGGGGGATGTGTTCATCAGACCCCATGATTTGGAACTGCACCGCCATCCCCAGGACGGCAGCGTGCCGGCTGTGTTGCGTCGCCTCACTCACATGGGTCGTGACATTCAGGCCGAGCTCCTCCTGGCCAGCGGTGAGGTACTGATGGCCCAGCTGCCTCGGGAACGGGTTGACTACCGTTCCCTGAAGGCCGGAGATGAGCTCCATATCACCAGTCGTGAGTCCCGTACTTTTGTGCCCGACTTTGTGATCTGAGGCTGATCGTTCCGGCCCCATTGGCAGGCCTGGATCGTTGGCGATCCCGTTATGGAGCGGTGGTGGTCATGGCCGCCTGGGAATCAGCAGATCGCTCTCACTCACGTTGATTACCCGCCCTTCCAGGCGAAACCGGCTGAGCAGCTTCGTCACCGTGACGCGGGTGAGTCCGCAGAGATCGGCCAAGGCGCGGTGGGTGAGGTTCAGTTCACTCAGCGATAGCCGGCACCCATGGCTGTTGACCTGCCCGAACGAACGGCCAATCCAACTCAGCAGCGCCAGAAGCCGCTGTTCCCCGGAGCGAATGCGGTGAATGGTGTGCAGTTCCGCAAGCATCTGCCGCTCCCTGCGCAAGTAGCGGCGTTCATCCCCTGCCGATAACTCAAGGTGCTCCACCACAACGGTGGTAAGGCACTGCAATTCAACGGGTTCTAGAGCGGGATCTTCCGAGCTGATCACATCCCCAGGGCCCCAGAGCCCAAGGGTGATGCTCTCGCCGTCGAGGTCCCAGGTGGCTGTGCGGACATAGCCCTCATGGAGGCGCCAGCTCATGCCCTCGGGGAGGACGTCCTGGGGGTGAAGCGTCAGGCGCAAGGGTCGTTTCAGCAGAGAAGCGGTCATGGCGTCGCTGGGCGATGGGGCGGGTCGTGAGTGGCGGCTGGAACACGTCGGCGCGGCATTCGCGGACAACAGGTCATTGGGGGGCGAGCAACGGCCCGTACTATGCACTATCCCGATAGGTCAACCGGTATTCTTAGGCACATCCGCGCGCTGGTCCAGGACGCGGTTGCGTCTGCCCTGTGGTTTGAAGCACACCATCCGGGCGCCAGTGCCCGATACCTTTTTGCTGTTCCCGATCGACAAAGCGTGAATAGTTTTTCCCTGCGGCGCCGTTCGCTCCGTCACCAGCTGCTGCTCACCGGGTTGGCCGCGTTGCCTCTGGCCGCATCCGTCTCGGTCACCCTGGGCTCGTCGTTGGTTCAAGCTCAGCAACCGGCCAAGCCCCAGACGCTCACTGTGGTGTCCTATGCCGTCACAAAAACCGCCTACGACCAGATCTTTAAGCTCTTTGCCGCGGACTGGAAGAAGAAGACTGGTCAGGTGGTGAGCTTCAAGGGGAGTTACGGCGGCTCAGGCTCCCAGACCCGTGCTGTGATTGATGGGTTGGAGGCCGACGTGGTCAGCCTGGCCATGGCTGCAGACGTGACCAAGATTCAGCAGGCGGGCCTGATCAATGCCGGCTGGGAGCGGGAGAACCCCTATGGCTCCACGCCGATCAACTCCACCGTGGCGGTCTTCGTGCGCCCCGGCAATCCGAAGAAGATCAACAGCTGGAAGGACCTCGACAACAAGGACGTGGACGTGGTGCTAGCCAATCCAAAAACGTCTGGGGGTGCCCGCTGGAACTTCCTGGCCCTCTGGGGTGCCATCACCCGCACAGGCGGCACGGAGGCCCAGGCCCGCAGTTTCATCACCGGTGTCTACAAGAACGCCGATGTGCTGCCCAAGGACGCCCGCGAAGCCACCGATGCGTTCGTCAAACGCCGTCAGGGCGATGTGCTCCTGAACTGGGAAACCGAGGCCATCCTGGCAAGGCGCAAAGGAGAGTGGACAACGCCTTACAAGCTGTTCAGTCCCAATGTGCTCACGGAGCAGCCCGTCACTGTGGTGGACAAGGTGGTGGACCGCCGGGGCAGCCGCAAGGTGGCGGAAGCTTTTGTGCGTTTCCTCTACACGCCTGCCGCCCAGAAGGTGTTTGCGGACAACGGCTTTCGTCCCACCACTCCGGAGGGCAAAGCCTATGCCAAGGGCAAATTCCAGGCTGTGAGTTTCTTCAAGGTGGGGGACTTTGGTGGTTGGGCCGGAGTGGAGCGGAAGTTTTTCGGCAAGGGGGGGATCTGGGATCAGATCTTTGCCCGGACCCGCTGAATCAAGGGCCAGGCAGCACGGCCTGCGCCCCTTGCCCCGGCCCCCAGCCGGGGCTTTTGCGTTGCAGTGCCGCCGCTCAAAATACCGACCGGCTAACCGTGGTAATTTTGTGGGCCTGTTGTCGATCGGTTTACGTGGCAATCTCTGCATGTCGGTTGAACCCCCTCCTGTTGGCCCTGGGCGGCTCGCTGCTGCTGGTGTCCTGCGGGTCGTCCCAGGGCCCCTCCGCCACGGATGGAGCCGTCGGGAAGCAGGAATTGCTGGTCGTCAGCTACGCCGTGACCAAGGGGGCTTACGACCGCCTGCTTCCCAAGTTCGTGGCCGACTGGAAAGCCAAGACCGGGCAGGAGCTCAAGATCCGCACGAGCTACGGCGGATCGGGCACCCAGACCCGCGCCATCATTGATGGTCTGGATGCCGATGTGGTCACCCTGGCACTCTCGGCAGATGTGCTCAAGCTGCAGCAGGCCGGTCTGGTCCAGCCCGGTTGGGAGAAGGAACTGCCCAGCGAGAGCATCATCACCAACTCAGCGGTGGCCTTCCTCACCCGGCCTGGCAACCCCAAGGGAATTCGCACCTGGAGCGATCTGGTGAAGCCCGGCGTCACGGTGGTGACGGCCAATCCCAAGACTTCTGGCGGCGCCCGTTGGAACTTCCTGGGGCTCTGGGGCTCGGTGAGTCAGGCTGGTGGCAGCCAGCAGCAGGCCGAGGCTTATGTCACCAACGTCTACAAGAACGTCGACAATCTGCCCAAGGATGCCCGTGAGGCCTCTGACGTCTTCTTGAAGCGGGATCAGGGTGATGTGTTGCTGAACTACGAGAATGAAGCCATCCTGGCTACCAAAACAGGTGATCTCAAGGCGCCCTTTGTGGTGCCGGAGATGAACATCCGCATCGAGGGCCCTGTGGCCGTGGTGGACAAGGTGGTGGATCGCAAGGGCACTCGCAAGGCCGCGGAGGCCCTGGCTGCGTACCTGTTCACCGATGAGGCGCAGCAGATCTTTGCCGACGAGGGTTTCCGGCCCACCAATCCCACCGTGTGGGAGCGAGTGAAGACGCGTTTCGCGCCCGTAAAGCAGTTCTTCTCCGTGCAGGATTTCGGCGGTTGGAGCCAGGTGAACCAGGAGTTCTTCGATAACGGCGGCCTCTGGGACCGCCTCTTTGCCAAGTCGCGCTGATCCGGATGTGTGAACTGCTGGCCCTCAATGCCAACACGCCTACCGACATGGGGTTCTCCTTCCGCGGGCTAAGCCGTCACGGAGGTGCCAGCGGCGAACATGCCGATGGCTGGGGGTTGGCCAGTTTCACTCCCGATGGCTCCGGGCTCAATCTGATCCGGGAGGACGCTCCGGCCGCCTTTTCTGGCCTGGCCGATCAGCTGGCGGAGCGCTCGCCCAAGGCGCTGGTGAGCATCGCTCACATCCGCAAGGCCACGCAGGGATCGGTAGCCCTGGAGAACTGCCACCCCTTTGCCCGCAGCTGGCAGGGGCAGACCTGGGTGTTTGCCCACAACGGCAACCTCAGTGGAGACATCCCTATGGGAGATCGCTACCGCCCATTCGGCTCCACCGATAGCGAGGCCGCCTTCTGCTGGACCCTCGAACAGCTCGATCAATCCGGTGTGGATCCTCTCAATGGGCTGTTGGTGTTCGAGCAGCTGCACCGCTGCGCTGCCGAACTGGCCGAACGGGGCACGTTCAATGCCTTGATCAGCAATGGCCAGTGGCTGTTCGCCACCGCCACCAGCCGCTTGCACTGGCTAACGCGCCGGGCTCCCTTTCACAGTGCCACCCTGGCGGATCCCCCGCTGCAGGTGGATTTCTCTGAGCTCACCACGGCCAGCGATGTGGTGACGATCCTCAGCACCGAGCCACTCACCACCGACGAGCACTGGCAGCCCTTCCTCGCCGGTGAATCCCTGTTCTTCTGCGACGGTGGGTTGCAGCAGCGCCGGCGCCATGGCGTGCGCCCGGCTCCCATGGCGGCGGTGGCCGTGCCCGGCGGATGAGGGAGCCTGTCAGCCTGGCGGAGGCCTCGCGCTTCTGGTTGCGACTGGGGCTGGTGAGTTTCGGCGGGCCCGCTGGCCAGATCGCGCTGCTGCATCGCGAGCTCGTGGAACGTCGCCGTTGGCTCTCTGAGCGGCGCTATCTGCACGCCCTCAACTACTGCATGCTGCTGCCCGGCCCGGAGGCCACCCAGCTGGCTACCTATCTGGGCTGGCTGATGCATGGGGTGCCAGGCGGTTTGATCGCCGGTGGCTTGTTTCTGGCCCCCTCGGTGCTGGTGTTGCTGGCCCTGTCCAGCGTCTACGTCACCTGGGGTGAGCTGCCCTGGCTGGTCGGGGTGTTCGCCGTGCTCAAGCCGGCTGTGCTCGCCATCGTGCTGGTGGCGGCCTGGCGCCTCGGGCGGCGCATCCTGCACACGCCGCTGTTGATCGGCCTGGCCATCGCGGCCTTCCTGGCTCTGGCACTGCTGCGCATCCCCTACCCGCTGGTGGTGATCGGTGCAGCAGTGGTCGGCCTGGTGGCCGGCCAGGTGCGGCCCTTGGTCGTGGTGCCTCGGCAAAGCACTGCGCTGACCGGCTCCAGCGCTGCTGCGGAGGGGCTCGCCATTGCCCCTGCCCTTCACGACGATGCCACCCCTACCCCTGAGCATGCCCGCTGGTCCCGTCGCCGCCTGCTGATCACGCTGCTGGTGTGGGCCATCGCCCTGCTGCTCCCCCTGGCTGCTCTGGTGATGGTGGCGGGCTGGAACGGCCCATTGGCGGTGATGGCGCGCTTCTTCACCCGGGTGGCGTTGTTGAGCTTCGGCGGCGCCTATGCGGTGCTTCCCTACGTGGCCCAGGGCGCCGTCGAGCAGTTCGGTTGGCTCTCGGCCGATCAGATGCTGGATGGTCTGGCCCTGGGGGAAACCACGCCGGGCCCGTTGATCATGGTGGTGGCCTTCGTGGGCTTCATGGGCGGCTGGAGCACCAGTGCCGGCAGCTGGCCGATGGCCGTGGCTGCCACCTTGGTGACGGTGTGGTTCACCTTCCTGCCGTCCTTCGGGTTCATCCTGGCCGGAGCTCCCCTGGTGGAAGCCAGCCGCGGCGACCTACGCCTGGGCGCGCCCCTCACGGCGATCACGGCGGCGGGGGTGGGGGTGATCGCCAGCCTGGCGGTGTTTTTCACAGGCCCGGTGCTATGGCCCTCCGGTGCATTCCATCCCGCTGCAGCCCTCGTAGTGGCCCTGGCGCTCTGGGCCCAGCTTCGGCTGGGCTGGAGCGTGCTGCAGGTGATCGGTTGCGCTGCTGCCGTGGGCATCGCCATGGCGCTACTCACGCCGCTGCTGGGGTGACTGGTGGCTGGCGGCCCTGGGTGTCCATCGCTTGAGTGGGTGGGCCAAGGCAGGTGCTTGCTGTGTTCGATTTCCCCCTGGCTGCGAT
>CANHMF010000083.1 GCA_947461705.1 Synechococcaceae cyanobacterium | reverse complement strand
ATGGGAGAGGGAGATCTGCTCAAACCCGAACGTGGCCAGCCATTCGCCAAGCTGCTGCTCATGGCGCGGGTGGCGGTAGCTGTGCAGCAGGGCCACGGCAACGCTGCTGAGGCCATCGGCGCGGGCCTGGCGCAGCTGCTCGGCCAAGGCCCCATCCAGCTGCAGGGGTTCCAGTTCGCGGCCATCGACCGCCAGGCGGCCGCCCACCTCCAGCACCCGCTGCTCCAGGGGGTCGGGTTTGTCGATGCGCAGGGCAAACAGATCCGGGCGGTGCTGGTCGCCGATGCGCAGCAGATCGGCGAAGCCGCGGTTGAGCAGCAGCAGGGTGGGGGCGCCACGCCGCTCCAGCAGGGCATTGGTGGCCACAGTGGTGCCGAGGCGCACCTCCTCGATCCGCTCCCCAGGCCCCAGCAGGGCGCGGATGGCCCGCACCGCAGGATCGCCCGGCCGATCGGGCTGCACAGACAGCAGCTTGCGCACCACCAGCTCGCCCCGGGGGGAGCGGGCCACCAGATCGGTGAAGGTGCCGCCGCGATCGATCCAGAACCGCCAGCCGGCGCCGGCCATCAGCGGTAGTTCTCGAACTGCAGGGGGACCTCCACGTCCTGGGCCTTGAGCAACTGGATCGCCTGCTGCAGGTCGTCCTTGTTCTTGCCGGTGATGCGCAGGCTCTCACCCTGGATCGCCACGGTCACCTTCTTGAGGTTGTCGCGCACGGTCTTGCTGAGGTCTTTGGCGAGCTCCTTGCTGAGGCCCTTGCGCAGCTTCACCAGCTGCTGCACGCGGTTGCCACCCACCGGTTCGGGGGTCTGGAAATCGAAGATTTTGAGCGAGAGGTTGCGCTTGGTGGCCTTCTGGCGCAACACGTCCTCCACGGCCTGCAACGTCATGTCGCTGGCGGTGGTGATGGTGAGGCTGGTCTCGTCGAGGCTGATCTCGGTGGCGGAGTCCTTGAGGTCGTAGCGGGTGCCCACGTCGCGTCGCACCTGATCCACGGCATTCACCAGTTCCTGCCGATCGAAATCGGAAACCACGTCGAAGGAATAGGTGTCGGCCATGGGCGGCGGGAAACGGGCAGCTGGGGGCAGCCTAGAAAAGGGCCCATCGCAGCCTTCAGACTGCTGCACATTGCACTGTTTGTGATGTCTCCTGCCTTCGCCTGGTCACTGCTGCTGGCTGGCGCTGTGGTGATCGCCAGCGTGGTGCCCCTGGGGGCCGCCCGCTCCCAGGCGGACTTCAGCCTGGCCGACCTCTCCGCCCCCCGGGCCATGTTCGATCGCCTGCCGGCCTGGGGCAAGCGGGCCAGCTGGGCCCACCAGAACAGCTTCGAGGCCTTCAGCCTGCATGCCCCAGCCGCCTTGCTGTGCCTGGTGGCCGGCGTGGATGCCCCGGTGGCCATCGCCGCGGCCTGGCTACACCCGTTGCTGCGCTTGCTCTACGTCCCCGCCTATGTGGCCAATGTGCCGCCCCTGCGGGCCCTGTGCTGGGCGGCAGCCCTGCTCTGCAGCGGCCTGCTCTACGTGGAAGGCCTGAAGGCGATCCTCAGCCAGGTCTGAGCCGAAGGCGGGCTCAGTCGAAGGCGGGCTCAGTCAAAAAACATCAGGCTCACCACCTTGCCCATATCCTCCGCGGCGCGGCAGCTGGCCAGCAGGGTTTCGCTGTCGTGGAAGGCGTAGCAGATCAGCTGATCACAGCGGCTGATGATCTCCTGGTTGCAGAGGCTGCTGGCCATGGGCAGGGGCAGCTCATCGTGCTCGGGCTTCTCCACCAGGTGCAGCACCCGCTCCAACTGATCGCGGGACTCGGTGGGCTGGCGATCCAGGCTCTGGGGCAGCAACACGGTGAGACGCGAGGGGTCCACATCGAGCACGCTGCGGATCACGGCAGCATTCACCCCCTGGGCACCGGAGGTGATCAGGTTGTGGCCCTCCTGGGCCAGGGAGCGGGCCACCAGCTCCACCAGGTGCACCGACACCACCGGCACGTGGCGGCTGCCCAGAATCGCAATGCGCCGCTTGCTTCGGTCCTGGAGCATCGCCAGCTCCTGGGCCAGCGTGTCAATCCGGTCGAGGGCCGGTAGATCTAGGGACCGGGTCAACGCAATCCCGCAGCCGATTTCCTGAAATTAGCAGTGTTCACGCGGGAACCGACAGCTGCAGCTGGGTGTAAAGGCGCTCAAAATCGCAGTGCTCCTCCACCAGTCGGAAGGCGTAGGTGGCCTTCACGGATTCGTGCAGCCGCACATGGCCGAAGGTGCGCTCGATCACTTCCACGGTGGTGAGGGTGTCGTGCTCCACCTTGAGCAGGGGCACATCCAGTTCCTCGGCGCGGGAGATCAGCTGGGGCAGCGGCTCGCCCGCGCCCGTGAGGATCAGGCACTGGGTGGAGGCCTCCAGGGCCGCCAGCTGGATGTCGGTGCGATCGGCGCCGGTCACCACCGCCATGTTGCGGCGGCGGCGGAAGAACTCCATGGCGGAGTTCACGTTCATGGCGCCGATGGAGAGGGTTTCCACCAGCAGATCCAGGCGTTCGCGGCAGCAGAGCACCCGGGCATCGAGGCGGCGGGCCAGCTCCTCCACGGTCACGCTGCGCAACAGCGGGCTGCGGGGCATCACCCCCAGCACCGGCAGACCCAGGCGCTCCAGGGCGGGCACCACGTCCTGCCGCAGCTGTTCCAACGCCTCGGGGGGCACGCCGTTGAGCACCACACCGGCCAGCAAGGCACCGAGCTGATCGCGGGCCTGGAGCAGGGCATCGGCACTGCTGCAATCGGTCCAGGGATGCACCAGCACCACCGGAGCCTGCAGTTCCCGAGCCAGCTGGGGCAGGCTGAGGCCATAGAGCAAGCCCTCGCTGATGCTGCCGGCCGCCTCCAGCAGGGTCACGCCCTGCCCGGCCGCCTGCAGCTGCTGCTGCAGGGCCTGAAAACCGGCGCCGGCTCCCAGCTGGCCCTGCAGCAGCCGCTGGCGCGACTCCTCGGGCTGCAGCAGATGCACCGAAGGGATGAGTTGCTCGGGGGCCAAGCCCAGGATCTGGCCCACGAAACGCACGTCGTCGTCGATCAGGGGGCCATCGGCAGGCTCGGAGGTGGTGGCCAGGGGCTTGCCGAAACGCACCACCACGCCCCGCTGCAGCAGCTGCCGAGCCAGGCCGAGCACCACGGCGGACTTGCCGCTGAAGGCCTCACAGGAACCCACCAACAGGGCCTTACCGGAGGGGGCTGAGCTGGCAGGGCCCATGCGCAGGGTGCTGGTGGGGCTGAATCTAGGCCGGAGCTGTTGGGGGGATTGCCCCCACCAGCAACCACTGCCAGAAGCTGGCCGGCAGATCAGCGGGATGGCCGTCTGGACCGGCCTGGGCGCCACCCTGGGCCAGCCAATCCATCAGCCAGTGCACCAGGTGATGGGTGGGCAGATCGAAGCTGTAGTGCACCTCCGGCGTGGCCGGGAAGCGCAGCGTGCAGGCGCTCAACTCCAGCGGCGAAGGGGCGGCGGTCCAGGTGAGCTGGAAGCGATGGCCGCCCTCCGGCCGCAGGCGGCGCACCCCCTCCAACGCGCCGTCAGCCAGGAGCTGCAGCGCCTGCTCGAGTTGCTCAGCCCGATTGGCCCCCTCGCAATAGGGCGCGAACAGGGCCACCAGGGCGGCGGACATTCAGCTCTGCCGTGCTCCCCCGAGAATGGCGCAAGCCGGCGCGATCGCCATCCCTCCATGCCCCAGAACGCCGGAGCCCTGCAGGGACGCACCGTGGCCGTGACCGGGGCGAGCGGCAGCCTGGGCCAGGCGCTGCTGCGGCACTTACACCAGCAGGGGGCCGAGCTGGTGGCGCTCAGCAGCAGCCCGCAGCCTCTGGTGGCCACCCAGGGGGATGGCCAGCCGATCCCCCTGCAGCAGCTGAGCTGGCGCTGCGGCGAGGAGCAGGCCCTGGCCACGGCGCTGGAGGCGGTGGATGTGCTGGTGATCAACCATGGCCTCAACGTGCACGGCAACCGCAGCCCCGAGGCGGTGCTGCAATCGCTGGAGGTGAACGCCCTCAGCAGCTGGCGCCTGCTGGAGCTGTTCGCCGCGCTGCCCAGCGCCCCTGGCCGTTGCCGCGAGATCTGGGTGAACACCTCGGAGGCGGAAATCCAGGCCGCCGTGAGCCCGCTCTACGAGATCAGCAAACGGCTGCAGGGGCAGCTGCTGAGCCTGCGCAGCCTCGATCTGGCCAGCCCACAGCTGCGCATCCGGCGGCTGGTGCTCG
Organism: Synechococcaceae cyanobacterium; assembly: GCA_947461705.1. Lineage (GTDB taxonomy): Bacteria > Cyanobacteriota > Cyanobacteriia > PCC-6307 > Cyanobiaceae > Vulcanococcus. The sequence continues at coordinate 5,553 of CANHMF010000083.1, read as the reverse complement.
GACCGTTCCGCTCAGCCCTCAATCCCATCGGGCTGATGAGCGCCGACTTTGTGGCCCGGGAGATCCTGCGGCAGGTGCAGTGGAACTGTGGATTGGTGATCGTGACCCCCAATCCGCTCACCTATGTGTTGATGCCCCTGGCCACCCTCTCGCGCTGGCTCTACTTCCGGGCCCTCACCAAGGCCTGAAGCGGGCGGTTTAGAAGTCGCGGTCGGTGAGGATCTCGCAGCCGTCACTGGTGACGGCAATGGTGTGTTCCCACTGGGCCGACCAGCTGCCATCCACGGTCACCACGGTCCAGCGGTCTTTGAGGGTGCGGCAGGCCTTGCTGCCGGCATTGAGGATCGGCTCCACCGCCAGGGTCATGCCGGGCCGGAGCTTCATGTTGGGCAGCTCCCGGGTGCGGTAGTTGAACACCGAGGGCTCCTCGTGCAGGTTGCGGCCCACGCCGTGGCCCGTGTAGTCCTCCACCACCGCGAAGCCATGGGCTTCCACGTGATCCTGAACAGCACCGGCGATATCCAGCAGGGTGTTGCCGGCCTTGATCTTGGCCAGGCCCTGCATCAACGATTCCTGGGCCACCCGGCAGAGGGTCTGGGCCTCCTGGTTGGCCCCCTCGCCCACACACAGGCTCACGCAGCTATCGCCGTGGTAGCCATCGAAATAGGCCCCGGTATCGATCTTCACCAAGTCGCCGGCCTTGATCACCCGCTTGTTGCTGGGGATGCCGTGCACCACCTCGTTGTTGATCGAGGCACAGATGCTGGCGGGGAAACCGTGATAGCCCTTGAAGCTGGGGGTGGCGCCCATCTCACGGATGCGTTTCTCGGCGTGGCGGTCAAGGTCACCGGTGGTCATGCCGGGGGCTGCCATCTCCAGAATTTCGCGCAGCACCGTGGCCACGATGCGGCTGGCCCGGCGCATCGTGTCGATTTCCCGGGCGGATTTGATCTCCACGCCCCGCCGACTCTTCTGAATCCGCGGCCCTGTCTGGGTGGCCACCGGCGCCGCGTCCTGGGCAGCGGCCTTGGTGGAGGCCGCCAGCAGATCGGCGAAGAGGTTCATCGGAGTGCGCGCGAGGCCTTGAAATCAAGTTAGAACCTTGGGCCCTGGCTCTGCCTCCGCCGGCATGGCGCTGAACCTGGCCCAGATCCGCAAGGCCCACGCCGCCCTGGCACCGCTGGTGCTCACCCCCCTGCTGCTCACGGTGCTGTCGGGCATGGGCTACCGGCTGCTGAAGGACTGGGGCGGCCTCGGACGCGACCAGGTGCACTGGCTGATGGTGCTGCACGAGGGGGAATGGCTGGGCCCGGTGGCCGAACCTCTCTATGTGCTGCTCAATGGCCTGGGGCTGCTGTGGATGCTGGGCAGCGGCGCCCTGATGCTGAGCCAGCGCTGGGGGCGAAAGGAGGGCCAGAAGGCGCCGGCACCCTGAGCCGGTACACTCGCTGTTTGGCCAGGCGTTTTTCGGAGCTGGGATGGCAGCGGAATCCAAGGACATGAACGAAGACATCAACGAAACCGCAGCCGAGGCACAGGCGGACACGGCCACCGCCGTTGCCGTGGAGGATGCCCCCAAGCAGGCAGCCACCAAGGCCACCACCGGCAAGCTGAGCGCCCATGAGCTGATGCGCGCCTTTGAGGCCGAGCAGCTCAAGAGCGACCTGCCGGAGATCTACGTGGGCGACACCGTCCGGGTGGGCGTGCGCATCAGCGAGGGCAACAAGGAACGCATTCAGCCCTATGAGGGCGTGGTGATCGCCAAGCGCCACGGCGGTCTCAACGAGACCATCACCGTGCGTCGTATCTTCCAGGGCATCGGCGTGGAGCGTGTCTTCATGCTGCACAGTCCCCAAGTGGCTTCCGTGAAAGTGGAGCGCCGCGGTAAGGTGCGTCGAGCGAAGCTTTTCTATCTGCGCGACCGGGTGGGCAAAGCCACTCGCGTCAAGCAGCGCTTCGATCGCTGAGGCCTTCAGCCTCATTCCAAATCAGGCCGTTTCGTTCATCGCAGCGGCCTGTCCGAGCAATTCAGGGTTCTCCCTGTTGACCTCGTCAGAGGGGACATCGGCCCTGCGCCGTTAGTTCAGTTGGTAGAACGCAGGTCTCCAAAACCTGATGTCGGGGGTTCAAGTCCTCCACGGCGCGTTCGGTGTCCCTTCCCTGCAGTCTCTTGGTTCCGGACATGGAGTTGGATCTACAGCCCGGTGATGTGGTCAAGGTTCTCGAATCCGCAGCCCTCGGCTGGGTTCGTGCCCGGGTGATCCGCGTCAAATCTGGTGGTCGCGTGGTGGTGCAGAGCGACCAAGGTCGTGAGTTCACGGCCCGCGGCAACCAGGTGCGTTTGATCGAGCCCGCCGGCTTCCGTCCCTGAAAGCCAAATCGTGGGGCTCCGCCAGCCCAATCCACTGAGCCCGCCCCCATGGCGGGCTTTTTTATTGGCAGCGGCTCGGGCAAGGCCCAGAGCTGGAGCCGAGGACTGGAGCTGAGGACGAGAGCCCAACTGGGAGAGTCGCGAGCACCAGGCCTGCTGGGTACGCCCCCGGGAGACTCTGCAGAAATGGTGCACCACGGTGCACCATTTCTGCAGAGCGCCAGCGCAACACACCAGCAGCAGCAGCCTGCCGAGGCAACGAGTTGACGGAGGGCAGGGCGACAGCGGATACTTTTGAGGTCGCCGACGCGACACAGACGCGGCCCCAAAGCCAAGTCTGGAAGTGCCTTAAGCGCTTCGTGGGACTGTAGTTCAATCGGTTAGAGCACCGCCCTGTCACGGCGGAAGTTGCGGGTTCGAGCCCCGTCAGTCCCGTTCTCAAACCTCAAGGAGCAAGCCCGGTGACTCAGGCTGGTCAGGTGCGTGTGCGTCTCGCCCCCAGCCCCACCGGCACGTTGCACATCGGCACGGCCCGTACGGCGGTGTTCAACTGGCTGTTCGCCAAGCGCCACGGTGGCCAGTTCCTGCTGCGCATCGAGGACACCGACAAGGAGCGCAGCCAGCAGGCCTTCACCGACAACATCCTGGAGGGCCTGCAGTGGCTGGGGCTGTCCTGGGATGGCACCCCGGTGATCCAGAGCGAGCGCATCGCTGAGCATCGCGCCGCGATCCAGCAACTCCTGGATTCCGGCAAGGCCTACCGCTGCTATGCCACCGAGGCCGAGCTCACGGAGATGCGGGAGCGCCAGGCCGCCGAGAACAGGGCCCCCCGCTACGACAACCGCCACCGCGACCTCAGCCCCGAGCAGCAGCAGGCTTTCATCGCCGAAGGGCGTGAGGCCACCGTGCGCTTCCGCATCGACGACAGCGCCAGCATCACCTGGACCGACCTGGTGCGCGGCGAGATGCGCTGGGCGGGCGCCGACCTGGGGGGCGACATGGTGATCGCCCGCCGGGCCCCTGCCGATCAGATCGGCGATCCGCTCTACAACCTGGTGGTGGTGGTGGACGATGCCGCCATGGCCATCAGCCATGTGATCCGCGGCGAAGACCACATCGCCAACACCGCCAAGCAGCTGTTGCTCTACGAGGCCCTCGGTGCCCCCGCTCCGCTCTTTGCCCACACCCCGTTAATCCTCAACCAGGAGGGCAAGAAGCTCTCCAAGCGCGATGGCGTCACCTCCGTGAGCGATTTCCGCGCCCAGGGCTACACCGCCGAGGCCCTGGCCAACTACATGACGCTGCTGGGCTGGTCGCCGCCGGAGGGCATGGGCGAGCGCTTCACGCTGGAGCAAGCCGCAACGGTGTTTGAGTTCAGCCGGGTGAACAAGGCCGGCGCCCGTTTCGACTGGGACAAGCTCAACTGGCTCAACAGCCAGGTGCTGCACGAGCGCGGCCCCGAGCACCTGCTGGCGGAGCTGCAACCGCTGTGGGCAGCCCAGGGCTGGCCCGCCGCCGATGCCACCTGGCAGCAGCAACTCTGTGAACTGATCGGCCCCTCGCTCACGCTGCTGGCCGATGGCGTGGAGCAGGCCCGCCCCTTCTTTGAGCGGCCGGAGCTGAATGAAGCGGCCCTGCAGCAGCTCCAGAGCGATGGGGCCCGTCCGGCCCTGCAGGCCCTACTGGAGCGCCTGCCGGCGGGCGCGCTCACGGCGGAAGCGGCCCAGGCCCTGCTGGGGGAAGCGGTGGCCGCCGCCGGTGTGAAGAAAGGCGTGCTGATGAAGAGCCTGCGGGCCGCCCTGCTGGGCAGCCTCCAGGGGCCCGACCTGCTCAGCACCTGGCTGCTGCTGCAACCCAGCGGGGAAGCCGCGGCCCGCATCCAGCGCAGCCTCTAGGCCTCAGCCGGTGGCACCGGCTCCGCCAGGGGCTCCTGGGGCTGCACCAGCCCCAGCGTTTGGGCCAGGAGCGGCGCCGTGAAGCCCTGGATGCCCACGGTGAGCAGGATCGTGAGGAACACCAGCCCCTTGAGGGCCCCGGCCCCGGCGATGCCAGCGGCCTGGAGTTCGATGGCGAACAAACTCGCCACCGCCGCCGTCACGATGCCGCGGGGGGCGATCCAGCTGAGCATCAGCTTGTCGCGCCAGCCCAGGGAGGCCAGGCCAAGGCCACCGGCCTGGATCACCAGCCAGCGGTAGAGCATCAGGGCCAGCACGCAGGCCACCCCGCCCCAACCCAGGGGGCTGAGTTCGCTCCACGACAAATCCGCCGCCAGCAGCGGGAACAGCACCGTGATAGCCAGCTGGGCCAACTGGCTGATCAGCTCATCAAGCTGGCTGGCCTCCGCGTCGAGCCGCAGGCCCACCACCACGCCAGCACTCACGGCGGCGGGAAAGCCGGCCTCCGGCAACAGCGCCTGGGCGCCGCTCACCAGCACAAACAACACCCCCAGGCTGAGCTGCAGCTTGAGGGCATCGGCATCCGCCGGCAGGCGCCGCAGCACCTCCACCAACACCCAGCCCCCGAGCGCGCCGATCACCACGCCACCGCCCAGCCGCATCGCCAACAGCCGGGCCACGTCGTTCCAGCCGGCCAGATCCCCCAGGGCCAGTTGCAGCAACAGCAGGGCCAACACCGCACCGGCCGGCTCCAGGATCAGACCCTCAGCCTCCAGCACCTGGCCCAGGCCCGGCAGCAAGCGCATCTGCTGCACCATCGGCGTCACCACCGTGGGGCCAGTGGCCAGGGCAATGGCGCCGAACACCCAGGCCAGGGGCCAGGACAAGCCGGCCAACTGATGGGCCAGCCAGGCACCACCCACCAACCCCAGCACCCCGCGCACCAGCACCAGCTGCACCACGGTGCGCTGCAGGTCGCGGCCGGCCAGGCGCAGGTTGAGGCCGCCATCGAACAGCACCAGGCTCACCAGTAGGCCCACCAGGGGCTCGAGGCCCCGTCCGAGGGATTCCGGCTGCACCAGATCGAAGCCCGCATGGCCGATCAGCAGCCCGGTGGCCAGCAGCAGCACCACCGCCGGCAGGCCGCTGAGGCGGGCCAGCAACTGGGCCATCGACCCCGCGAAGAAGGCCTCACCCCAGAGCAGTTCCAGGTTCAATCGTCCAGGGCGCCGTAGATGGGCTCCACTCTGATCCCCAGCACCGCACTGGGTCGCAGCACCAAGTACT
>CANHMF010000082.1 GCA_947461705.1 Synechococcaceae cyanobacterium | reverse complement strand
CTGCGCAGCAGCCCTGACCACACGGCTGGTTCAGGACGGTTTCGTCAATTCCAGAGTTTATGTACAGGAGCAACCAAAGCCTGGCCGGCTTGAGGTGGTCGAGGGCCGCATCGTCGAAGTGCGGGTCAGCAGCAGTGATGCCGTTCTCGAGCGCGGCCTGAACAGGCGCCTGCGCAGCTTGCAGGGAACAGTGCTCAATCTGAGAAGCCTTGAGCAGACCCTGGTGCAACTGCGCACACTGCCGAGGGTCGGTCAGATTCGTGGCAATCTCGGCAGGCTGGGCACGGATCCGGCCAGAGCCGTGCTCAACCTGCAGGTCGAATCCGCAGCCTTGCCCTGGCAGGGCGAGATCGGCCTGCGCAACGATGGCAACGCCGGCAGCGGTGAATGGCGGGCGTTGGGGATCGCCCTGAAGAACGATTGGCTGCAGCGAGATGACACCTTCCTGGTGGTGGGTGAACTCAACGCTGACCAGCAGGCCGAGCTGGGCAGCACCATCAGCTCCATCAGCTACACCCTGCCGCTGGCCGAGTCGCTGAAGTTCACCGGCTCGTTCGGATACAGCCGCCGCAACCTGGTGGAGGCGACGGGGATTCTGCGCAACATCTCATCGCGCCAGTTCCAAGGCTACGGCCAGTTGGAGTGGACCTTCAAGGAGTCGCTGCAGGATCGCTGGACCTTGTTTGCCGGCATCAGCGGCAACCGCAACGACATCTACTTGAACGGCGTCAGCATCATTCCGCCCGCCGATGGTGGCTGGGGTCAGACGGGATACGCCCGCTTCGGCATCAACGGCAGCGGCAGCCACTCTCGTGTGAGCTGGAGCGGCAACCTCTACGGCCTGCAGGGCATGCCCAGCTTCAGCACGGATGCTCAGCTCAACAGCCTGGCGGCCGCCGGCATCAATCCTGGCAGCGCCAATGCGATCGGCGGCATCCTGTCGGCGAGCTGGGCGATCAGCCCCAGGCTGCTCCTCAACGCCCGAGCGGCCGGCCAAATCGCCTTCAACGAACTCACGCCTGACATGGGCTTCAACATCGGCAGCGACACTGGCCTCAAGGGGCTGCCAGGCTCTTACATCAGCGGGGACAACGGCTATCTGTGGACCACCGAACTCTCCTGGTCCTTCTGGAAAGACGCCCGACAGGTCCTGCAGCTCTCGCCGTTCATCGGAGCCGGCGGCATCCATTTCTGGCGCAACAACAACTACTTCTCTGACACGGTGGGCTCCGCAGGGGTCCTGCTGCGCTGGCTGAATGGCCGCCACTGGAACCTGGAGCTGGGCTGGGTCAGTCCGTTTGATACGGAGGAGCGCCCGTATTGGGACGATTGGCTGCTGGGCAGCGGCGTCTACACGAAGCTTCAGTATCGATTCTGACACCTTCCGCTGGCAGAAGACGGGCTTGACGGGTATAGATCCAGGCAACCATCTCATTTCTGGCCATCGCACCCATGCCGATCAGCAGGAAACGCGCCAAATCAGCAGCCACGTTGATGGCCAGCTACGGCGTCGCCGCCTTGATCCTCTGGGGACTGGAGATGAGTCGCATCCTCCAGGGCGTCAATCTGCTGGTTTACGACTACGTGACCCATCTGAGCCAAGCACCTTCGGGCCAATCGAAACCGATCGTGATTATCGGGATCAGCGAAAGCGATATCAAGACCTATGGCTGGCCGATTGATGACAGCCTGCTGTGCGAAGCGGTGGATCGCCTGAGCAGCGAGGGAGTAAAGGCAATTGGGCTTGATCTTTATCGTGATAAAGGGATCGGTGCCCAGCAAAATTGCCTGCGCGAGACGATCCGCCGCAATCCAAAATTCGTCTCAATCTTCAATGTGGCCGATGGGATCGCTCCGATCCCCGGCGCCCCAACAGGCCAGCAGGGATACAACGATCTCGTGATTGATGAGGATGGTGTGGTCCGCCGCGATCTGGTGCATGTCGGCGGCCAGGACGAACAGGTTGTCACCCTGCCGATGCGACTGCTGGAGGTGGCCACAGGCAACAACCGCCTACGGCGCGAGCTAGAGGCCGGCATTGGCCAGGACTCCTGGCTGCGACATGACTCGGGTGGCTACTTCGCCCTGGATGCCGCAGGCTTCCAGCAGATGCTTCCATTCGCCCAACCGGGCAGCTATCGCCTCTGGACGCTGCAACAGCTGTTGTCCGGGCAGATCCCCGAGCGATCACTGCAAGGAACCATCGCCCTCATTGGCAGCACCGCGCCCTCCCTGAGGGATCTGTTCCAGGTTCCCCACACGCGCTTCCAGACCAGCGCATCGTTGGCACTGATGCCTGGCGTTGAGATCCATGCCAATCGACTGGCGGCCTTAATGGCTCGCCAGGCACAGCCGCAACGCTCGAAGATCTGGACCTCCCCCGTGGAGCTGAGCAACCTGCTCATCGTGATCGCAGCGCTGCTCAGCGCTCTGGTGGCCGAGCGAATCTCGCCGATCCGGCGCGGGCTGCTGCTGTTGCTGCTGCTGATCGGATCGTGGCTGTTGATCGGCAGCCTGGCCCTCCTGGTCCACGTGTGGCTGGAACTGAGCGAAACGGCCCTGGCCATGCTGCTGTTCGGTGGCACCGGCCTGCTCCGGCGTGGTGCACTCGCCCAAGTGCAACGGCAGCAGGTGGAACGGTTGCTGGGTCAAACCACTTCGCCAGCCGTCGCTGATCAGCTTTGGCGTCAACGCGAAACGTTGCTCAGCGATGGGCGCTTTGAAGGGCGCCAGCTACCCGTAACCGTGATTTTCTCCGACACGCGCAACTTCACGACGGTGTCTGAAGGACTGTCACCCGCAGCACTGCTCAACTGGTTGAACCGCGGCATGGCCTATTGCGTTCCTGCGATCACGAATCGTGGAGGCATGGTGAACAAATTCACCGGTGATGGCTTCATGGCCGTGTATGGAGCCCCCATCGGTCTTGGTGCTGCCGGTGATGCACGCTCAGCCCTGCAAACAGCTCTCGAGATCCAGCACGGCATGGCCCAACTGAATGAAGAGCTGGCCGCCTCCGGCGAACCGCCTATGGCACTCCGTTTGGGGATTCATTCGGGCCCGGTCCTCGCTGGCTCGATGGGTTGCAGCGAGCGGCTGGAGTACGCGGTGATCGGAGACACGGTGAACTGTGCGTCCAGGCTGGAAAGCATCGAGAAGGAGCGCCACGACAACCTGTGCCGGGTGCTGATCTCCGATGTCACCCGTGACCTCCTCGCTCAGGAAGCCACAGCCGAAGACGCGGAATGGATCAGCCGTCTGATCTGGATGGACTGGGGTTCGATGAAGGTGAAGGGCCGCGAGGAACCGCTTCGGATCTGGGAACTCAGAGGCATCGCACAGGCAATTGTTGCGGCCACTCAGCCGTGATCGCATCTTCAATCCCAAAGGCCTTGGCCACGGTGGCGGTGGCCACAGACTTCCCGCAGGAGGCTTTCAGGGTCTGTAGCGATGCGGCAACCCGTTGATCGGACGGTTGCACATCGGTGACCAGCATGCTTCTGGCAGGAGGGGAAGCCGTCTCAACAAAATCGAGCCCAAGACCACCTCCCGACGCCTGGGATTGATCACAGCGATAGGCCGTCTCCCAGATTTTGGTGCCCTGAACCGCGCCGATGGTCAACAAGGTCACACCTGGACCGGTCGCCGGTAGATCACGCTGAATCGTGCTTCCCGCGGACGGCCCATCGGATTTGACCACCACCTGCAACGGACGAGGATTCGCCGTTGGCCCTTCCAGAATCCCGATCATCCCACTGGCGCCTGGGGCATACACGCTGTTGACTGGGACGAGGTGAGCCACCAGTCGGGCACTGCATTCACCCCGTGTTCCCCCACCCATGCGACTACCTGGAAAGGTATTGCGCAGGTTGGACTGCGCCAACGACGCAAGGGGCGCACTGATCAATAACCATGCCAGGCAGCAGGAGCGGCCCAGCCGTGTCAGGCCAAAGGGAGCTGACATAGGACCAGAAGGCAGTGATTCCACACTGCTCAATCCCAGCCAAGCTGGCAAGACAGTGGTCCGAAACTCAGATGCAGCAGGTGGGGTGCGCCATCAGCTCATGGGCCACGTCATAGGGCGGGTCCAGGGGCTGGAGCCAGGTGGAGCAGTGCAGCGGTTCGGCCCCTTGACGGCACCCCTCCAGCCTCAGGCGGCTGCCCAGCAGCACCAACTGGAAGGTCCAGTGCTGACGAGCGTGGATTTCAAAGCTGCTGGCCATGGCGGGCAGCTCCTCGGCATTCCATAGCAGAAGGATTCCCCCGCTGTTTCAAGGCGCGAGCCAGCAGGAACGGTTCATGATCCCGCTGACCCTGCTCCAAGAGCTCAGCCCAGAGCGGCTGTGAGCTCGCTGCGGGCCTGCGCCAACGCGCCATCGAGGGCTGCGCCATCGCGGCCACCCGCCTGAGCGAGGTTGGGCCGGCCACCACCGCCGCCACCGCAGCGCTTGGCCACGCCACCGATGAACTTGCCCGCCTGCTGCCCCTGGGCGATCACGGCCTTGCCAAAGGCCGCCACCAGGATCACCTTGCCCAGATCAGCGGGATCGGGCAGGCCGCCGAGCACCACAGCCGCGCCCTCGCCGAGCTGATCGGCCAGGCCCTGGGCGGCGCTCTGCAGGCCACCACCCTCCACGCCATCGAGGCGCGCCACCAGCAGCTGGAAAGCGCCCAGCGCTTCGGCCTGGCCGGCCAGCGCCGCAGACTTGGCCAGGGCCAGCTCCTCCCGGGCCGCCGCCAGGGCCTTGCCGGTGGCCTTGAGCTCCTCCTGCAGCGCCGCAACCCGCTCCACAATCTCCGCAGGCTGGGCCTTGAATCGCTCGCCCAGCTGCTTCACCACCGCATCGCGCTCGTTGAGGTAGGCCAACACCGCCGGGCCAGCCACCGCCTCAATGCGGCGGATACCGGCGGCCACGCCGCTCTCAGCCACGATCTTGAACAGGCCGATCTCAGCGGTGTTGGCCACGTGGGTGCCGCCGCAGAGCTCCATCGACACGCCGGGCACATCCACCACCCGCACCACGTCGGCGTACTTCTCCCCGAACATCGCCACGGCGCCAGCGGCCTTGGCCTGCTCGATCGCCATCTCCTGCACCTCGAGGGTGTGGGCATCAGCGATCCAGCCGTTGATCAGGGCCTCGATCTGCTCCAGCTCGGCCGGCATCACGGCCCGGGGGCAGTGGAAGTCGAAGCGGAGGCGGTCGAAGTCCACCAGGGAACCGGCCTGGCCGATGCCCGGATCCACCACCTGCTTGAGGGCCGCCTGCAGCAGGTGGGTGGCCGTGTGGTTCGCCTGGGCGCGACGCCGGCAGGCGCGATCCACCTGGGCATTCACGAGATCGCCGATGGCCAGGCTGCCGCGCTCCACCCGACCGGTGTGCACAAACACGCTGCGGTTGCGCGACACCGCCTCGATCGCCACGATCAACCCGGCTCCATCGGCACCCTGGCCGCAGAGCACGCCCCGATCGCCCACCTGGCCGCCGCCCTCGCCATAGAACGGCGTGGTGTCGAGCACCAGTTGCACCGCATCGCCGGCGCCGGCGCGCTCGGCTGGTTCACCGTTCACCACCAAGGCCAGCACACAACTGGGGTGCTCCAGCTGCTCATAGCCCTTGAAGGCGGTGGCCTCGGCGGCCGCCGCCATCTGCTCGATGGCGCCCTGCAGGGTGAGGTCAAGGCTCACCGCCGCGGCCTTGGCCCGCTGGCGCTGGGCCTCCATCGCCGCCTCAAAACCGGCCAGATCCACCGTGAGGCCGTGCTCTTCGGCGATCTCCTCGGTGAGCTCCAGGGGGAAGCCGTAGGTGTCGTAGAGCTCGAAGGCCTGCTCGCCGCTGATCTGGGTGGGCTTGGCCGCCAGCACCTCGGCCAGCAGCTTCTCGCCCCGCTCCAGGGTTTCCAGGAAGCGGGCCTCCTCGCGGGCGAGCTCGGCCTGGATCACCTCGCGGCGCTCCAGGAGCTGCGGGTAGGCCGATTGCATCAAGGCAATCGACGCCTCACCCATCGCCGTCAGGAACGGCTTGTCGATACCCAGGAGTCGTCCGTGACGCACGACCCGGCGCAGCAGCCGGCGCAGGATGTAGCCGCGGCCGAGGTTGGAGGCCGTCACGCCATCACAGATCAGCTGGGTGATGGCACGGCTGTGGTCGCCGATCACCTTGAGGCTCGTCTTGCCCTTGTCGTCGAGGGCGGGGTAATCAACCCCGGCCAGGCCCGCCGCCGTTTCAATCAGCGGGTAGATCAGATCCGTTTCGTAGTTGTTGGGCACCGCCTGCAGGATCTGGGCCATCCGCTCGAGGCCCATGCCGGTGTCGATGTTGCGGTTGGCCAGCGGCGTGAGGGTGCCCTCCGCGTCGCGGTTGTACTGCATGAACACCAGGTTGTAGAACTCGATGAAGCGCGAGTCGTCTTCGAGATCAATGCCATCGTCGCCGAGTTCGGGCTTGAAGTCGTAGTAGATCTCCGAGCAGGGGCCACAGGGGCCGGTGGGGCCTGAGGCCCAGAAGTTATCGGCCTCATCCATGCGGATGATGCGCTTGGGATTCACCCCTACCACCTCGCGCCAGATCGCCTCGGCTTCGTCGTCTTCGCGGAACACGCTCACCACCAGGTTCGCCGGCGAGAGGCCAAACACTCCGGTGCTCAGCTCCCAGGCCCACTGGATCGCCTGCTCCTTGAAGTAATCACCAAACGAGAAGTTGCCGAGCATCTCGAAGAACGTGTGATGCCGCGCCGTGCGCCCCACGTTCTCGATGTCGTTGGTGCGGATGCACTTCTGGGAACTGGTGGCCCGCGGCGCCGGCCGCTCCTGCTGACCCAGAAACACCGGCTTGAACGGCAGCATGCCGGCGATGGTGAGCAGCACCGTGGGGTCGTCCGGGATCAGCGAGGCGCTGGCCATGGGCCTGTGGCCCCGCTGCTCAAAGAAGGTGAGGAAGGCCGCCCGGATCTCGGCACCGCTTCGGGGGCAACCAGTGCGGGGGGCGGCGCCGGCCATGACTCTGCAAAACAACCCTGAACAGGGCATGATCGCCCAGCACAGGACCCGGCTTGCCGCAGACCTTGAGCGCGCCAACACGCCAGCAGCTGCGGCTGCGCTCGATTGCCTGGGCCCTCGGGGCCGGCCTGGCCGCCCTGGCCCTGGGCCTTCCGCTCGGGCTGGGAGCGGCCCTGCGGGCCGGGGGCTGCGGGTTCTTCTATGGCCTGCTGGCCTTCCACCTGCAGCGGGTGGACCCGGACGACAGCCATCTGCAGGCCGGCCTGGTGGGGGCCGTATGCGGCATCCACAGCCTGGGATTGCCGGCGGTTGTGTCCTGGCCGGCTGACGAGCCGATCCCCCAGGCCTTGGCCCTGGTCGGGCCAACTGTGATGATGGGATTAATCCGTGCATGGCTGCCGTTGATCGGCGCCGCCCTGCTGTTGCACGGAACGCGAGCCTTCGCGACACGGGTGCTGCCAGCGCTCCGAACCTGAAGGCCACTCCAGCGACCGTTGCGCCCAGGCGACCTCCCCCGCCCCCATGAGCCTGCTGCACGCCACCTGGCTGCCCGCTGTCCCGGCGGGAAGCTTCGCCAAAGGCAAGGCCCCCTCCGCGGGCCTGCTGATCTGGGCGGACACCTGGCGGGTGGCCGAACCGGTGCAGCCCGGTGCTGAAGCACCGCTCCACCCCCTCGGCCTCGACCTCGACGAGCTGGCCACCTGGCTGGACGACAACAATTTCTGGTCGGAAGACCTGCGCCAGGCCAGCGCCACCCTCACCCTGCCCAGCCGGCAGCAGGGGGCCAAGGGCACAAAAACCAGCGACAGCGCCGCCTGGAGCGGGCTGCCGATGCAGGCCGGTGAACCGCTGCCCAAGGAGATCAGCTGGTGGCCCTGGCAGGTGGAGGGCTGGCTGCTCAAGCCGGGCCCGGCCGCCGAGTGGCTCAACCTGCTGCCCCTCTCCGGCTTCGCCGAGGCAGGCCTGGCCGACGACCTGCGCTGGTGGGCGCACCTGCAGCGCTGGTGCCTGAGCCTGATCGCCCGCGGCCGCTGGCTACCGGATGCGGGCGAGGGCAAGGCCACCTGGCGGCCACTGCTCAACCGCGAGGACGATCGACGCCGCCTGGAAGATCTCGCCGGGCAGATGCCCCAGGTGGTGGCCGCCGCCAGCACCGACCCCCACCTGGCCTGCGGACGGCCCCGCTCGAACCGCCTGTTCGTGGCCAGCCTGGTGGAAAAGCTGGTGGACGGCCAGCTGCGGGCAGCGTTCGCGCCCGGTGGCGAGGGTCTCGATCCGCTGCTGGCCGCCTGGGAAGCGGGCCTGGCCTCCCACGACGGCAAGCTCGAGCTCGATGAGGAGGACAGCGAGCGCCTCGGCATCGCCAGCCACCACTGGCGCGAGGCCGTGGCGGGCAAGGTGGCTCCCGCCCGGGCCTGCCTGGAGCTGTTCACACCGCCCGAGGGCGAAGAACTCTGGGAGCTGCGCTTCGGGCTGCAGGCGGAAGCCGATCCCAGCCTGCGGGTGGCTGCGGGGCTGGTGTGGGCAGCCGGCGACAAGCCCCTGGCCCTGGGCGAACTGAGCCTGGAGCAGCCGGGGGCGCTGCTGCTGGAAGGCATGGGCCGGGCTCTGCTGGCCTTCGAGCCGATCGAGCGGGGCCTGGATGCAGCCACCCCCGAGGCCATGCAACTCACGCCGGCGGAGGCCTTCGTGCTGGTGCGCACCGCCGCCGCCAAACTGCGCGACGTGGGCGTGGGCGTGGTGCTGCCCCCCAGCCTCTCGGGGGGTCTGGCCTCCCGCCTCGGCCTGGCCATCACGGCCGAACTGCCGGAGAAGTCGCGCGGGTTCACCCTGGGCGAAAGCCTGGAGTGGCGGTGGGACTTCATGATCGGCGGCGTCACCCTCACCCTCAAGGACCTCGAGCGGCTGTCGGCGAAGCGCAGCCCGCTGGTGCAACACAAGGGCGTGTGGATCGAACTGCGACCCCTCGACCTCAAGAACGCCGAGAAGTTCTGCGCCGCGGAGCCCCCCTTCCACCTCGACGACGCCCTGCGCATCACCGGCAACGAGGGGGAAACCCTGCAGCGCCTGCCGGTGCACGCCTTCAACTCCGGCCCGCGCCTGCAGGCGGTGCTGGAGCAATACCACCAGCAGAAGGCGCCTGATCCCCTGCCGGCACCGCCTGGCTTCGCCGGCCAGCTGCGGCCGTATCAGGAACGCGGCCTCGGCTGGCTCGCCTTCCTGCACCGCTTCGACCAAGGCGCCTGCCTGGCCGACGACATGGGCCTGGGCAAAACGATCCAATTGCTGGCCTTCATCCAACACCTCAAGGCCGAGGAGGAGCTCAAGCGCCCCGTGCTGCTGGTGGCACCCACCTCGGTGCTCACCAACTGGAAGCGGGAAGCCGCCGCCTTCACCCCCGATCTGGAGGTGCGCGAGCACTACGGTCCCCGGCGGCCCAACACCGATGCGGCCCTGAAGAAAGCCCTCAAGGGCGTGGATCTGGTGCTCACCACCTATGGCCTGGTGCAGCGGGATAGCGAGCTGCTGGAAAGCGTGGACTGGCAGGGCGTGGTGATCGACGAGGCCCAGGCCATCAAGAACCACAACGCCAAGCAGTCGATGGCGGCGCGGGATCTGGGACGCCCAGGCCGGGGTGGCAAGGGGGGCAGTCGTTTTCGGATCGCCCTCACCGGCACGCCGGTGGAGAACCGCGTCAGCGAGCTGTGGGCGTTGATGGATTTCCTCAACCCCAAGGTGCTGGGTGATGAGCCCTTCTTCCGCCAGCGCTACCGCCTGCCGATCGAGCGCTACGGCGATATGTCGTCCCTGCGGGACCTCAAGGGCCGCGTGGGCCCCTTCATCCTGCGGCGCCTGAAAACCGACAAGTCGATCATTTCCGACCTACCCGAAAAGGTGGAACTGAGCGAATGGGTGGGCCTCGCCCCCGAGCAGAAGAAGCTCTACAACACCACCGTGGAGCAGAGCCTCGATGCCATCGCCCGGGCGCCCCTGGGCCAGAAACACGGCCAGGTGCTGGCCCTGCTCACCAAGCTCAAGCAGATCTGCAACCACCCCGCCCTGGCCCTCAAGGAGGACCCCGAAGCCGCCG
>CANHMF010000081.1 GCA_947461705.1 Synechococcaceae cyanobacterium | reverse complement strand
CGAACAGGCCGCTGCCCCCCCATAGGCAGTGAGGAAGAGCTGACCACTCATGCGACTGCGGGCAGCCGGATCAATGGCGTAGATGCGGGCCTGGTTGGCCACAAAACTGCCCTGCACTCCAAGATCCACCGCCATCAGTCCCAGGGCGAGGGCCGCCAGCGAGCTGGGCCAGACCCCCAACAGCACCACCCCCAGGCCGGTACACAGCACGCCTGACAACACGATCCAATCAGGTCCGAAACGATCCACCAGCCGGCCGATGCCTGGCGCGGCCAGGATGCTGGCGAGCCCCACCAAGCCGAAACTGCCGATCAGGGCGGGGCCGAGCCGCCAGGGCGGGGCCGCCAAATGCAGGGCCACCGCACTCCACAGCGCCATAAAACAGCCAAACAGCAGGGCCTGGCTCAGGCAGGCGCGACGCAGCCGGGCGTGGCGCCGCCATAGGTCCAACGTTGAGGCCTGCAGCTGCCAGTAGCCCCGGCGATCGGTGGGTGGCAACAACGGCAGACGACGACCAAAGAACACCGCCACCCCCAGCATCGCCACTGCCGACACCAGATAGATCGAGCGCCAACCCCAGAGCTGTGCCAGCAGGCCGCTGACACTGCGCGACAGCAGGATGCCGCTGAACTGGCCGCTGAGCACGATCCCGAGCATCCGGCCGCGGCTGGCTTCCGGGGTGAACGCCGTGAGGAAAGGAGGGAGCAGCGAGGGAATCAACGCCACCAGGCCGAGCACAAACCAGCTGCCCACCAGCGCCGGGAAGGATGCCGAGAGCACCACGCCTCCACAGGCCATGGCCATGGCCAGAGCGAGCAAGCTGAGCATGCGCCGACGCTCGGTGCCATCGCCGAGCGGCAACAGCAACAGGAAGCCAAGCGCCATGCCCAGCTGCGTGGCCAGCGGCCCCAGAAGCACCGCGCCAGGCTGGAGCCCAAAGGCCTCTTCCACCGCCGGCAGCAGGGACTGGCCATAGAAGGGGTTGGCCACGCTCACCCCCACCGCCAGAGCCATCAACCCCAGGGGCGGCAGGGTTTGAGGGGAGCGGGAGTCAGGCGCCAACTCAACCCACCACGAAGGGGCTCAACCGGAGCTCCTGGGTAATGCCAAGGTCGTCCCGCCACTGGGCAAGGGGCCGAGACCAGCCCTCCTCCCAGCGCTGGGCGAGCACCGGCGCACACACGCCACCCAGCCGTAGCCCGAAGGCCACGGCATCCGCCAGGTCTGGAGTGGTGTCCCCGAGGTGGGCACGGGAGAGCAGATCGGCAGCCAGGAGCAACACCGGGCCGGGCTGGCGCAACTGGCGGGCACCGAAACCATTGAGCGCCACCTCTCCGGGCAGCGTGGTGGGGAAGCCCGTCACCAGGTGCCAGAGGTCGTGGCAGGCGCGCGCGCGCAGCTGCAGGTACTGGTCGTCGTCACTGAGGGACTGCAGACCCTCCGGCCGAGGGATCAGATCGAGGCCCTCCTGTTGCAACAGGGCCGCGAACGACTGCCCCAGGCTGCCGGCCGGCATGGCGGCGAGCTCGTCCACCCCAGGCCAGTGGCCCCAATAGCGCTCGACCACCAGGGCAGCAATGGAGGGCTCCTGGCGTAGCCGCTGCCTGGCCATGGTGGCCAAGGGGCTTGGGTAGCTGTGGTTCAGGATCGCCAGGGCGCTGGGCACCCGATCGGGCGTCTCGATCAGCTCCAGCAGCGCCGGCAGCGTCGCCTCCAGATAGGGCCGCTGGGCCTCTGCAAAGGGAGAGGCCTGATGAGGGGTTGTGAGGTCAGAGCGCTGGGCCTCAGCAAACAGGTTCGGCGTGGTGAGCATCAGGCAACCTCAGCGGCGGGTTCCAACGTGAACAGCCAGCGGCCAGGCACATCTGGCGACGGGTCAAACCAATACTGGGTCACCAATGTGAGAAACACCTCACGGGGCAAGCGATCCGGCGGGAGCTGGAAGCAAGCCAGCATCCGCGCCAGGTTGGCCTGGATTCCATCGATGGGCTTGCCGTAGGCCGCGGCATAGGCCTGGAGGTCCTCCAGCTGAAGCCAGCCATCCCTGTCGAGATCAAGCACGTCGAAGAAGCCACCGGCAGCCCGAGCAATGAAGGCCTCGGCCTTCTCGCGCATGTCCGCAAAGGCCTGGATCACCGCAGCATGGGACTGCACAAACTCCTGCAGGTCCACCTCACCATTGCCATCGAGATCGCGCCGCTCGGTTTCATGCCGATAGGTGCCAATCAGCAGCTCCAACAGATTGGGGAAGGGCACGCTCCTGCCCTGCCAACGAGCGGCCAGTGCCTCGGCGGCCTGCCGATGATCACTGTCCAGGCTCAGCTTTCCATCACCCTGCACGTCGTAGAAGCGGAAGAGCTGCTGGTAGCGGCTGAGCAGTTCTGGATGGATCACCAACGGAGGCATGGCAGCTGCAGGTTCACTGCGACGCGCTGTCGCCATGATGAAGCAGACAGCCAGGCGCAGAAATGCCACCACGCTGGCGGTAGCAGTCCGGCGATCGCGAGGGTGTCTTGTCCGCGCTGAAGCTGCTGCTCGCCGGTGATGTGATGACCGGACGCGGCATTGACCAGCTGCTGCCCCATCCGGTGGATCCCCAGCTGTACGAGCCGGTGGTGCGGGATGCCAGGGATTACATCAGCCTGGCTGAAGCACGCCATGGACCGATTCCACGGCCGGTGGCTCCCGCCTATCCCTGGGGCGACGCCTTGGCAGCGATGGAAGCCATGGCGCCCGATGTGCGCATCATCAACCTGGAAACGGCGATCACGACAGCAGAACAGCCGTGGCCGCAAAAAGAGATTCATTACCGGATGCACCCCGACAACATCGGCTGCCTCACCGCCGCCAAGCTTGATCTGTGCTGCCTGGCCAACAACCACAGCCTCGATTGGGGCTGGAACGGACTCTCCGAAACGCTGCATGGCCTACAGAAGGCTGGCATCGCCACGGTGGGGGCCGGGCTCAGCGCCCATCAAGCCCAACGGCCAGCCGTGCTGCCACTGCCACCGGCCGAGCCCACGCATCGTTTGCTGATCTTCGCGTGGGCCGTGGCCAGTAGCGGTGTGCCCCCGAGTTGGGCGGTGGATGCGGACCATCCTGGAGTGGCCTTTCTTCCCCATCTGGACAGCGGAACCGCCCGCTGGCTCGCACGGTTTGTGCTGAAACATCGGCGCCCCGCTGACAGGGTTGTGCTGTCTCTGCACTGGGGGGCCAACTGGGTGCCAGCCATCCCGGAAACGCACCAATGGTTCGCGAGGCAGCTGATTGACCTGGCCGACATTGACATTGTGTTTGGCCATTCCTCACACCATCCCCTGCCATTCGAGATCTACCGCGACAAGCTGATCCTGTATGGCTGCGGCGATCTCCTCAACGACTACGAAGGCATTGGCGAGCACAGCCCCTGGCGCTCAGACCTGGGCTGCCTCTATGGCGTGCAGCTGGACCGCGACTCCGGCCACCTGCTCGGGCTCGACATCCGGCCCTGGTTGATCAAACGATTCCAACTCCAGCGGACGTACCCAGCTGATCAGAGCTGGCTCAAGCAACAGCTGAACCTGGAGGCCATCGCAGAACAGTGGCCCTCGCATGGCACACCAGGGGGAGGCTTCCACCTGCAACGCACTAGCGGCGGTGCACCGGCACCACCTTCATGCCAATGGGCGTGAGGGCAATCAACGCCAGCTTGACGTGCTGAATCCCGAAGGGGATGCCAATGATCGAGATGAAGCAGGCCAGGGCTGACGTGAGGTGACCAATGGCCAGCCACCAGCCGGCCACCAGAAACCAGATGATATTGCCGATCAAGCCGAAGGGGCCCGTGCCGATGTCGTTGCGGCCCGTGAGTTCACGCCGGTTGATCGCCTCCTGGCCAAAGGGCCAGAAGGAAAAATTGCCAATCTCGAAACAAGCCCTGGCCCAGGGCAGGCCCACGATGGTGATGGCGGCAATCAGGCCGGCCAGCCACCATCCCAGGCCCATCACAAAGCCCCCCAGAACAAACCAGAGGAGATTGAGGAGGAAGCGAAGCATGGCTCCAGGCTGACAGAGGTGTCATCAGGGAGCCAGGATCACCTGAGGCTTCACTCCTCTTCGGAGGCGCCGGCGGGGATCAGCTTCACCTGCTTGCGGCCCAGCTTGATTTCGAATTCGTCGCCGGGCTTGAGATCCAGCATGGCGGTGTAGGCCTTGCCGATCAACAGGTTGCCGTTGCCCTGAACGGTGGCCACGTAGCTCAGCTTGCGGCCACCTTTGCCAACGCCTTTACCATCACCACCGCCCAGGTTGAGGCCCTTGGCCTCGAGCAGGGCCTCATAGAAAGCGGTGAAGTTCAGGCGCTCGCCACCGTCTTTCTTGGTGGACACGTAGCCGCAGCTGCGGACCAGATCGGATTTGGAGACATCGCCCAGCTCCTTGACCTTGGCGAGAAGTTCAGATCCGGTGAGAGCCATGGTGTGGGATTGATTCTGTACATGACCATAGCAAGTACACGTCTGTTTGCCAGCCCCAACAGCACACCATCGCCCTCACTCCTCCTCCTCCGACTCACCGAGCGGGACCAGGCGAATCTGCTTTTTGCCGAGCTTGATCTCAAACTCGTCGCCAGGCTTGAGGTCTAGCTGTGCGGTATACGCCTTCCCCACCATGAGGTTGCCATTGAACTGCACCTTGGTGGTGTAGCTCAGGGAGCGACCTCCCTGGCCACGCCCATGGCCAGGGCCACTCCCAAGGCTGATGCCCTTGGCCTCCAGCAGGGCTTCGTAGAACGCCGTGAAGTTCAGGCGTTCCGAGCCATCCTTCTTGCTGCCCACGTAGCCGCAACTACGAACCAGATCGGATTTGGAAACCTCGCCCAGCTCCTTGACCTTGGCAAGGAGATCAGCACCTGTAAGCATCTTGCAACCACCACCAGAACCTGGACGCTAATTCAGCCATGCATGGCCTGGAGAGGTGGCAATCAAGGCCCCTTGCAATGGCCTACGGCTTGCTGGCCGTTGACAGGTCGAGGCCTGTCTCCAATTCCAAGCCGGCCCGGCTGAGATTCCAGCGATGAACTGCCGTGGCCTCAGCAGAACGGGCCACCTGCAGATTGCGCTGGGCGAGCAACAACTCGGTGATCGGGGCGATGCCCGCCCGATAACGCAACAGGGCATCTCTCACAGCTTCTTCCCCTGCCTTGGCTGCAGCGGCTGCCGCCTGCATCTGCTGCTGCGACGCCGCATGGGTGGCGTACCAGGTAGTCACACTCTGGTTGATCGCTTGCTGAGCCTGTTCAATCGCCAGGCTGCTCTGTTCAGCGCGGCGCCGTGCGAGAGCCGTGGATTCACGTGACAAGCCCCCATCAAACAGGGGTTGACGCAGGCTCAGCACAGCACCCCAGTCGTAAAAACTGCCGGAGGCATTCGCGCTACTGCTCTGGGGGGGGAGGGACGCCGATCCACCATTCACGCCCACCTGCGGGCTGGCATTCAGCACCGGCACATTGAGCCAATCACCGTTGATCCCGGCCCCCAGCGCCAACCCCAGCGTGGGCAAACGAGCCGCCCGAGCCAATTGCACCCGAGCCAGCTGGGCCTGGCGCTGCTGCTGCAGGGCCTCAAGAGCGGGTCGCTCCTGCAGGGAGCGCCGCAAGGTGTCCGGCAACGGCAGGGGCCAGGCACCCCCTGGCACCAGGGAATCACTCACCTTCACCGCCTGCTCCGCAGGAAGATTGATCACCCTGGCCAGGCCACTCAGGGCAATCTGGTGCTGGGCCTGAGCCTCCACCAACCCCTGGCGATCGCTCTCCACCAGGGCATCAGCCTGGAGGGTGTCGATCCGGGCGGCCAGCCCCTGTTTGCGAATGGCCCAGGCATCGCGCTGCAGCTGGGTGGACACCTGCAATGACTGCTGCCAAACGGGGATCAACGCGCCGGCCAGCTGCGCCTGGAGATAGGCACTCACGATGTCGAAGCGGCTGCGCCGTTGTTGCTCCAACTGCTCCGCCTGGGAGGCCTTCAGGCCCGCCATGGCGACCTGCTGCAACGGCCCACGGCCGAAATCCAGCAGGGAGTAGTTGAGGGCCAGCCCCAAGTTCACGAACGTGTTCTGCACCACGGCATAGCCATCGGCGCCCAACTCCAGGTTGAGATCCCCAATGCTGGGCAGATTCGAGATGAAGCCCACACTCGATCCCACCTGGGCGTAGGTGCCAAGAGCCACCAGATCCAGCTTGGGCAGAAAGCGGGTGCGCGCCAGACCCACCAGGGCCTGATTTTCCTCCACCACCAAGGTGCTGTTGCGCAGATTGAGCGATTGCGACAACCCCAGGGAGAGGGCCTGCTGGAGGCTGAGGCTGAGGGGTTGCAGCGGCTGGGCCATGGCACGCTGCGGCACGGGCACGAACGCCCCAACCGCCACCCCTGTGAGGAGCGCACCTAGCCCGAGCCAACGGCGCCCGCAACAACGCAAACGGAGTGCCCTCGAAGTGCGCGTACCCTAGAGCGACAGATTGACGACTCCTCCCCGGCGCGCCATGGCCCCTGTGGATTTGGCACCGCGCCTGTTGCCGATGGGTCTGGTGACATCCTTCGCTGTGTTCTGGGCCCTGTCCCCTGGGGTGGATGTGGAAGTGGAGGGCAGCGGCGTGCTGCTTCAGCCGGACAGCCGCGTGGGCGTCTATGCCCGATCCGCTGGGCAAGTGCAGAAGCTGTTCCACGCGGTGGGCGACCCGATTGGCAAGGGGGCCGTGGTGGCCAGCCTCGATCGCATCGACCAGGCCGCACCCGGTGGGGGCCTGGTGCTCGGCAATCCCGATGCCCTGCAGCGCCAAGGGGAAGCCCTGGCCAGGCAACAGGCCGCCATTCGGGCGCAGATGAACGCCATCAACCGCACCAACCAACCGGTGGCCAAACAACTCCAAGCCCTGGAGGCCCTGCGGCAAGACGACGTGATCCCCCGTTACAGCCCCCTGTGGGTGGGAGCGCAAGACCTCTACCTCCGCAATCAGGCGCAGATCAAGGCCCTGGAGGGGCAGCTCGCGCAGCTCGACGTCAGCCGGGCGGAGCTCGATGGCCAACGGCTCAGCCAGGAGGTGCTGGCCCCGCGTGCCGGAACTCTGCTGAGCCTCTCGGTGGCCCCTGGCCAGGCGGTGTTGCCAGGTCAACGCATCGGCACGATTGGTGCCGGGCCGAATCAGGCGAGCCGGCCCCGAACGGCGGTGGGCCTGTTCAGCGATGCCGATGCCGCACGGCTCAAACCCGGAGATGAGATCAAACTCGATCCCGTGCTGCAAACACGGGATCGCTACGGCGGCACCACCCAGCGCTACGGCTCGGTACTGGGGCGGATCCAGGCCATCTCCCCCGCCAATGCCGATCTGGCGGAGGTGAGTCGCGTCGTGGGGGATCCCGAGCTGGCCTCCAGCCTGATGGCTCGCAGCCGCCAGGCCGCCTTGGGCGAGGGCGGCGACCCCTTGTCCACCGCGGCCGACAAGGTGAGCGCCCCCGTGGTGCTGATCACTGTGGCCCTCGACGACGCCACCACCCCCAGCGGCCTGCGCTGGAGCAGCGGACGCGGCCCCGATCTCCGCCTGGAGAACGGCACCCCCGCCAAGCTCAAGGCGTCCCTGGAACGGCGCTCCGTGGTGAGCTTTGTGTTGCCGTTCCTGCGCTGGTTGGGAGGGGCCCAGCGATGACACGCCGCTCCTGGCTCCAACCCTGGCGACAACCGGCCCCCTGGCTAGCGCTGTTGCTCCTGGCCATTGCCGCCGTGAGCAGCCCACCGCGACTCTGGTTCTGGGTGGCCCTGTTGCTGGTGGTGCTGATCGTGGGCTGGCTCCAGGCCCTCAGGCCCCCCGGGCCCTGAGATGGACAGCCTGGCCCTCAGGGCTGCCCTGGTGATCGGCCTGGCCGCGGGCCTCACCAGCGCCCTGGTTGGAGGCCTGGGCCTCAGTGGATCACCGGTGGCCTACGGCGCGGTGATCGCCGCCCTGGTGGTGCGTCCGAACTTCAGCCGATGGCCTCTGGCCATCTACCCGGTGCTGCTGGTGATCTGCGGCGTGGGCCTGGGGATTGGCGTGCTCGCCAGCAAGGTGATGGCCGGGGCACCCCAGGTGTTCGTGTTTGGCCTTGTGGCTGCCTTGATGCAACTGCTGGCCCTGCTGCTGCCCGAGAAACTGCGCATGCTGAGCAGCGTGCTGGCCGTGGTGGGGGTGCTGCCCCTGCTGGGCAACGCACCGAGCTTCAGCGCCAGCGGGGATGAACTCGTGGGCATCGCCACGGGCTTGGCCGTAGGCACCGTGACGCAACTGGCCCTGACACCAGCAGGGCTCCCCCCTGTTGAGCCCCCCGAGCAGCACGAAGCGATGCCGAAGACCAGTGCCGGTCAACGGCTCCGCCAGGGGCTGCAATCGCCGTTCTTCTGGCGCAAGTTGGTGTTCGCCAGCCTGGCACTGGCCATCGGCGAGGGCCTTGGAGCCGTAACCCCCAAATACCTCTACTTCGGTGTTGTGATCTTGCTGAACGACAGCATCGGCGACACGCTGCTGCGGGTGCGCGATCGCCTGGTGGGGGTAAGCCTGGGCATCCTGATGCCCCTGCTGGTGTTCAACACGATCGGCCTCAGCAGCCTGGCCAATGGCCTGGTGCTGGGGGGCACCGCCGCCCTAGTGGCCGCGCTGGGCCGCAGTGATCACCTGAGAACAGCGCTGATATCCAGCGGTGTGGCGTTTGTGGGCTACGGCCCGCTGGTGGCCTGGTACATCCCCCACCGCTGGATCGACTACGCCCTCGGTTGTGGCCTGGCGCTGGCCATCGGCCTGCTGTTGTTTCCCAACTCCGCCCTGCGGCGCTATCACCAGCTGAAGGACGATCCCTCCCGTTCCAGCGCCGAACTATCGAGCCTCTTGCCGGCTGCCCGGGAGGAGGCCCGTTGGCTGGGCCTACCCCCTCCCGAAGCCCTGCAACGTTGATGGCGACACGCACCTGGCTCCCAGTCCTCACGGCCACAAGCGCCGCAGGCTGGGTGCTGGCCCACCAGCCCAGAGCCCTGGCGGCGGGAGCAGACACCGTCTTCTGCCAGGACAGCAATGCAGCCATGGGGATCGGCCTTCAGCTGGGATTGGCCATTGCCCTGTTGATCAGCACCTCCATCGTCCACACCTTGGTGACGGTGATTCAGGTCGATGGACTGCAACAACCCTGGCTGGAGTCTTGGTGCCGCCACCACAGCTGGTTCCGCCTGCTGGTGATTCTCGCCATGGCGCTGATCACCGCCGGAGCCCTGATTGTGGAGATTGGCCTGTGGGGATTGCTCTATTGGGGCCTGGGCCTGATCCAGGGCCTCGAAGCGAGCCTGTATTTCTCTGGGATCACGTTCACCACCGTGGGCTACGGCGACATGACCCTGCACGGCTGCTGGCAGCTGCTGAGCGTGGGAGAAGCCATCAACGGGGTGCTGATGGCCGGGTGGAGCACCGCTCAGCTGGTGTACGTGGTGCAGCGAACACAGACCTTGAGACTGGACTACAAACGCTCGCAACACGATCTAACCCGTTGAACAGCGATCAGCGGATCCCTTGCTTGCTGTGACGTGAGTCTTGCCCGTGGGGGGGGCTTGGAGAACCTGGCGGCAACAACCCACCCGAGGAGCCAATGGATCGATTACTACGGCTTCACCGAACCGAGCATGGGGCGTTGCTAGGAGCACTTTAGACGCCTCGATGTGCCATGGCCTTGCCCCTGCCGAGCGGCCTCCTGGAGCTTTTGAACGCTGAGGTACGCGCCCCGATTGAATTGATCACCTTGATGGGCCAGTGCGATGTAGCCCATCTGAAAGGGATCCTGGTGAGCTCTGGCGCACTGTTTGAATTCGCGTTCGATCGACAGCGCCAAGCGGTGCAGCTCTGGCCCCGACTGCAGCTCGAAAAGCTCTCCATGCAGAGAGCCTGAGCATGGACACGACGGCAACGCCGAGCCGTTGACATAGCGCCAGTGGGCTTGAACGCACCAGTTTTTGGCTGATAGAGCTCTGGAGCATTCAGATCATTGCCGTTGTAGCCGCCAGCCACCAAGACAGTTCCATCTTCCAAGAGAGTTGCGGTGTGGTTGCGCCGGGGGGTTTGCATGGATCCCGTCAGCTCAAAGGTGCCACTCTTGGGTCGATCAATCTCGGAAAAAGATATCCTG